>NZ_JBHIKY010000038.1:0-27494 GCF_042139015.1 Alteribacillus sp. HJP-4
ATAGTAGAGTACTGACTCTTCTTGCTTTGTCCATCTGAATTAGATGGGGGATGTTACTTTAATTAAACGCTTGACTTTCATTCAATTTTCAAAGGACAATCTGTGCTGCCGCTCAATTGGCGACTTTTATAAGATATCATTTATAGCCGCTTCTGTCAACATTCTTCAAACAAATTATTAGCTCAAAATTAGTTGAATGTTGGCTTGGTCTGTTTTTGCGACAATGAATAATATATCACCCTCAAAAATTTTCGTCAATAGATTCCCTGCATTATTTTTTAAAAATGTAACGTTGGTGAAAAATTCCCGGAGTTTTCGAAAATTCAACCACTTTCAGCATAACATCATTCTCTGTAAAGTATTGAAGTAAAATTTCTAAATCTACAAGATACTCATTTACTTCCTGTTCCTTGGAAAGCTCTTCAAAGCTCCATGAGTTTGTTTTCCTGCTCATCACCGAGTATAAATGAGCTTTTCCAATGTGTATTTTTGAACGAATTGCGAATTCAATTGCAATCATTAATAATTCAAGGCGCTTATCAATTGGTTCTTCCCCAACGATGAGCTCATCATAAAGTTTATATGTTTCAGGATCAACTTCTTTAACCTGCTTCCACATCGTCACTTCCGGATAGAGGCCGTTTTCGATAACAGCCAGCCTGGCTAGGTGATGGAGAGAATGTAATATATGATTAAACGCATCTAAATAATGACGTGTGTAATAAAGGGTCTTACCATCTTCAAATCTTCTTATTAATCTGGCAAATTCAATGCCGACCTTTTTCATTCGGTCTTCCTGCGGAAATTCAATAAGTCTTTTCTTTAAATAAGTAATATATTCATTTCGGTTAAAAACAACCTTTCCTTTAAAAAGCCAGTCAATCATTTTTCTATTTTTCCCAGATATCATCCAATAAAACAGCTCATGTTCACGCACCATATATAACGCTACATTCAATCCATCACAGTCATAGTGCTTAACCCTTGATTCTGCTGCATCGGTTACAATCAAGATGATAGCATCAAAAAAATCTGTTAATGATTCCTCCAGGGGCTGCTTTTCTATAAGAAGCACTCCCTTGGTGGTCGGTTCACTGGCCCGTTCCTGATACAAACTCCGCAGAATAGCCTCCATACTCAGGCTGCCCCTTTCTAACACCTTTATCTGTATATTGCTTAAGATGAAATTATTAACACGACTTTAGTTTTCGACAAATTTATTTAAATACCTTTTTGAAATGGATTATTTTTTTCAAAAGCTCAATTGAAAAGGCGGTTCGATTTTGTTTTTGGAGTTTATAAGCTGTCACATATTTTGTTGGCCGGTTATTTTTTCTGATATATTCCTGTGCTATACTAAAGACGCAGGAGGGTTGTACATGGCTTATAAAGCTTCTAACAAAATAAATCGCATCAGAACTTTTGCTTTATCTCTTGTTTTCATAGGAATTCTCATTATGTATGGAGGCATATTTTTTCAATCTTCTCCTATTATAATGACTATCGCTATGCTGCTCGGTTTTTTGTTCGTCCTTGCAAGCAGCGCAACGTATTTTTGGATTGGAATGATTTCCACGAATACAGTGCAGGTGACCTGTCCAGAATGCGGAAAAATAACTAAAGTGCTGGGAAAGGTTGATGCCTGTATGTATTGTGACCAGCCGCTCACCTTAGATCGGAAGCTTGAGGGTAAAGAATTTGATTCTAAATACAATCGCAAAGCAAAAAGCTGAGCTTCGAGGCTCAGCTTTTTTATCGTCTTCTTATTAATTAATGTGCAGAACGTTTACTGCAGTCAGGGCAGCTCCCGTAAATTTCCATCCGATGGTTGTTCACTTTAAATCCGGTTACATGTTCGGCCAGCGTTTCAACTTCATCTAATCCAGGGTAATGAAAATCAACAATTTTTCCACAATCAGAGCAGATTACATGGTAATGATCAGTTGTGACACAGTCAAATCGGCTCGAGGAATCGCCGTATGTTAACTCTTTAACAATACCTACCTCTTTAAAAACTCGCAGATTATTATAAACTGTAGCAACGCTCATATTTGGGAATTTGCCTTCGAGGGCCTTATAAATTTCATCCGCTGTCGGATGGCTCATCGAATCATACAAATATTCCAAAATGGCATGACGTTGCGGGGTCATGCGAACCCTTGTGCTTTTTAAAGCATCAACTGCTTCCAGCAGGCGTTCGTTCGCCATCGTCATGCACCTCACTTTCTTATAAAACAATTCTTACTTTATAATTCTTATAATTAATTTTATCTGATGCACCCCGTTATTGTCAATGAATACTGCAAGCTAAGGCATTTTGCTTCCGAATAATGCTGCATCTTTCGCAGAGAGCACAAACGACGTATAACGATGAGATTTTTCAAGCTTCTTTCCTCTTTTTTGCTCATAATTCGTACATATGCTCTTGAGCTCTGTTTTTAAAGGGTCAATATCTTCATTTTCAACACCAAACAGAAAAGTTGTATTTCCTTTTTTAAGAAATCCACCGCTGCTCGCCAGCTCCGTCATTTTATATCCCTTTTTTTTCATCCCTCTTTCGATTTCAGCAGTGTAGTAATCATTTACAATACATACCATCAGTTTCATTCTTTCCCACCTTTCTTCTATATAAAGATGTTAATAGCCCTTTGTCGTATCTATCTTATTTATATATTCACCATCACCGTTAATGAAAACCTCTAAATTGTTGCTGAAAATTTCCATTGCTCTTGGGAGATAGCCCGGCGATATCCCTGAAATATGAGGTGTAACGGTAACATCATCCCGCCCCCAAAAAGGATGACTGCCCGGTAGGGGTTCTTCATCAAATACATCTAAGACAGCATGGGCAAATTCGCCTCGGTTGAGCGCTTCGATTAAAGCACCTTCATCTACTGTCTTCCCCCGCCCTATGTTTATAAATACAGCTTCTTTTTTCATTGCATGAAACGCATTTATATTCATTATTTTATCTGTATTGTCTGTATGGGGCAGAACAGACACTACAAAGTCTGCCGACGCCAATAATTTATTTAAATCTTCTCTTAAAAACATTTTATCAATATTTTCCACTGCTCTGCCGCTTCGTGAAAAACCTAGTGTATTCATTCCAAAGGCCTTCGCTAGTCTTGCGATTTCCCTGCCGATGGCGCCTGTTCCCAGAATCGCTATCGTTTTTCCGTTTACTTCGGTCATCTCCACTTCGCGGCTCCAGATTTTATGCTTCTCCTGTTCCTTTATTTTATCGGCCTGACGGGCATATTGAAGGATCATAGAAAATGTATATTCAGCCATCGGCTTTTTGTGAATACCCTTTGCATTTGTTACGAGTATACCCTTTTCTGTAATTGCCTTAAAAGGCATCAGATCCATGCCTGCTGAGATAACCATTATCCATTTTAATCGTGGGGCCATGTAAATTTCATTTTCGGTCAGATCTTCCCCATATGTTATTATTACGTCTGTTTGCTTTAAATATTGTTTTGCTTCCTCGACATCTTCACAATAAACAAATTGTTCGTCCGGATATGTTTGGGAAAGCTTATTACGTATATCTTCGTTCAGCTTGTCTGTTGATAGTATCTGCATTTTTCTCCTCCTCAGCCCTGCTCACGAATATACTGGAGTGCGTGATGCGCATGATCCTTCACACGGACCTTTCTCCACTCATTGACCAGTTTTCCAGACTCATCTATCAAAAAAGTCGAACGAACAATACCCATATATTCTTTCCCAAAATTCTTTTTAAGCTGCCACACTCCGAATATTTCTGCTGCTTCATTTTCTTCGTCTGATAACAGCACAAACGGCAGCTGGTGTTTTTCAATAAATTTAGCATGCTTTTTTAGTGGGTCGGGACTTACTCCGACGACTACCGTATTTTCTTTTGCGAAATCTTCGTTTAAATCTCTAAAATCACAGGCTTCTGTTGTACAGCCCGGAGTCATGTCTTTAGGGTAGAAATAAATCAAAACTTTTTTTCCTTTAAAATCTGATAAACGAAACGTTTCATTGGTACTGGCCGGCAGTTCGAATTCTGGAACCTTTTCGCCAATTTTAACTGACATGGCAAACCCTCCTAAGTTATTTCTGTTTCTCTCATGATACAATAAGTACTGCAAATAGTGGAAGGAGGAAGTCAATGATGAAAACTACACTTTCTGAACAGTATTATGAAGAGGCTTGTGAACTCATCGTAGGCGGCGTAAACAGTCCGTCACGTTCTTATAAAGGAGTCGGCGGCGGAACGCCTGTATTTATGGAACGAGGCAGGGGGGCTTATTTTTATGATGTGGACGGAAACCGTTATATTGATTACCTTGCCGCTTACGGTCCTATCATCACTGGCCATGCTCATCCTCACATTACTCAGGCAATCACAGCGGCAGCCGAGAATGGAACATTGTACGGCACTCCTACAAAATTAGAGAATACATTCGCGAAAATGTTAAAAAACGCTATTCCTTCATTAGAAAAAGTTCGTTTTGTAAATTCAGGAACAGAAGCTGTCATGACTACTATTCGAGTAGCACGGGCATACACAGGAAAAAACAAGATCATCAAATTTTCAGGCTGCTATCACGGCCATTCTGATCTTGTTCTTGTAGCCGCAGGCTCTGGGCCAGCTACACTCGGTTCCCCCGATTCAGCGGGTGTGACGAAAAATATCGCTGAAGAAGTTATAACTGTCCCGTTTAACGACGCAAAAGCACTGGAAGAGGCACTCCGTACATGGGGAGACGATGCAGCAGCTGTTCTAGTTGAACCGATTGTTGGTAACTTCGGGATTGTGGAGCCCGCCCCTGGATTTCTAGAAACTGTAAACAAGCTTGCCCACAAATCCGAAGCACTTGTCATTTATGATGAGGTGATTACAGCTTTTCGATTTATGTATGGAGGAGCTCAAAATTTGAAAGGCGTGACTCCTGACATGACTGCTCTCGGAAAAATCATCGGCGGCGGGCTTCCAATCGGAGCGTATGGCGGCAGAGTCGACATCATGGAACATGTGGCTCCGCTTGGCCCTGCATACCAGGCAGGCACAATGTCAGGCAACCCCGCCTCCATAAGCGCAGGCATCGCTTGTCTGGAAGTATTACAGAAAAAAGGAGTTTACGAAAATTTGGAGACACTCGGCCGGCAGCTCGAGGATGGACTGAATATTTTAATTGAAGAATTTAAAATACCAGCTACGGTCAATCGTTTAGTCGGAGCCCTTACTCTATACTTCACGAAAGAAAAAGTAGTAAATTATGAAGGTGCAGAAAACAGTGATGAACAGCTATTTTCATTATTTTTTAAGAACATGCTGCAGCGAGGGATAAACCTCGCCCCATCAAAATATGAAGCGTGGTTTTTAACGACTGAGCATACTTCCGCTGATATTGAGGAAACATTACACGCAGTAAGAGAAACCTTTAAAGTATTGTACAGAGATATGAATAAGGCCAATTAATTACATCAAATTGATTGCTGCGAACTATTTCCGGGAATAAAGAGGATTATGGAGGGATGATAATGAACGAAGATAATAAAAAGCAATTATTTCAAGAACCAATTCGCCTTATGCGCAGCAAATTAGTACCAAAACTTCCAGGATCGGTAAGGAAACAAGTTGAAAGTGAGGTAGAACGACTGGAGGATATCTTTCTCGATGCTCGTTCCCCTCGTTTTGCAATTGTCGGCAGACGAGGCTCAGGCAAATCAACATTCATTAATTCAATTTTTCAGGCACCAGTAGCTGAGATCGGATCTGTAAAAGCACAGACCGGTGAAGGGCAGTGGCTGGCATATAAGAATGAAGATAAAGATGCCGATATGGAAATCCTCGATACACGCGGGCTGGGTGAAGGATCTGCGCCGGCAGAAGCCAGTACGGAAATAGATGCTCTTGAAGAAGTAAAATCTTCTATGAAAGATAAATGTCCAGACGCTTTTTTATTTTTAATAAAAGCAAAAGAAGTCGATTCTAGAATAAACGAAGATATAGCGCAATTAATGGAGCTTAAAAATTTTGTACAAAAACATCATAATTATTTACCGCCAGTCATCGGCATTGTAACCCAGGTCGACGAACTTGATCCGGTGTATAATGCAGAGCCTCCTTACAAAAAGAAAAAATTAAAAAATATTGATGAAGCCGTTGAGCATTTATCCACGAAATTGACAAATAAAATGACCGATGTTGCCGGGGTGCTTCCAGTATGCTCCTATATGGTTTTCGAGGATGAAGAAATTGTTTATGATAGACGATGGAATACAGAGGAAGTGGTTCATTTTTTGCTCGAACATTTACCCGGAAGCACCTGGATGCAATGGGCAAAAATAACCCAGGCTAAGGAAATTCAAAGAAAAATTGCCTTAACAGTGGGAAAAAGTGCTTCAGCAGTATGCGGAGGGCTTGGGGCGCAGCCTATCCCTATTGCTGACCTGCCGGTTATCACGGGGATACAAATATCCATGATAACAAGTATAGCTTATATTTCCGGGAGGGAACTGAACCGTAAATCGATAGCAGAATTTATCGGAGCGATGGGAGTAAACATTGGAGCGGCTTACGCCTTTAGACAGGTAGCCCGTTCATTAAGCAAGGTCGCTTTCCCTGGAGCAGGCCACTTAATTTCCGGCACTGTCGCTTCTATTGCGACATGGTCGCTCTGCAAGGCCGCTATTTCCTATTTTATCGATAAAGAGTCCTCTCAGGAAGCAAGAGCAATCTTTGAAAAAGAAACACACAGGTTGAAGGAAGAATAATAACTTGTCAGCGCTTCCTTATAAAAGGTACTTGTGTTAGCTTTAAGAAAGGTGTATAGTCTCGAATGGCGGCCGTAAGTCGTTGTAAGAAAAAGCGCTCTTTTCTCAGGAGCAAAAGGAAAGGACTCGACGATTTTCATGAAACTAGGGGCACGAATATTTAAAACTGGCCTCGCCATAATTATCGCAATATACGCAGCTGACTGGATCGGCCTTGATCCGGCATTTTTCGCTGCGATTTCAGCGACATTTGCCATTCAGCCATCTATATTTCGTACGTATCAGACAATTTTGGAACAGATTCAGGCAAATTTAATCGGCGCTGCCATTGCAATACTACTGGCCATTACTTTCGGTTTTCAGCCGGTTATTATTGGTGTAGCCGTCATGCTTGCGATTGCGATTATCTTAAAAACGAGACTGGAAGCCTCAACTATCCCTCTTGCACTTGTTACCATTATTATTATTATGGGAAACCCAGAAGAAGGCTTTTTTCTTTTTGCCGGTGAAAGATTTCTGTTAATCATGATTGGTGTGTTTTCTGCTTTTGCAGTAAATTTAATTTTTCTTCCACCAAAGCATGAAACTAAACTGTATTACAAGGTATCCAGCCTTACTGAAGAAGTAATACGCTGGATAAGAGTACTGACTAGGCATGATACGAATCAAAAGTCTTTAAAGGATGATATTGCACGTATTAATGCTGCAGCTTTGAAAGTCGACAACCTATTTATGCTGTATAAGGAAGAAAGGAATTATTTTCTAAAAAGCAAGCTGAGCAAAGCAAGAAAAATAGTGCTTTTTAAACAAATGATAAATACCTTCAAAAAAATATTTGCGATCTTAAAGACACTGGACCGTTCGGAAAATGAAATGCAGCATATGCCTGAGAGGATGCAAAAATTAATTCAGCAGCAGCTCGATCACTTAACCGATTATCATGATAGGATACTCCTCCGCTATATTGGGAAAGTGAATACTCAAATGACAGAGGAAATGGCAGATGAAGTATTTGAGGGAAGAGAATCATTAACTGATTTATTTATGGATTTATATGATCATAAGGAAATTGACCGGGATGAGTGGCTTCACCTTCTCCCCGTCATCTCTCATATCATTGAATACAATGAACAGCTGGAACACCTCGACCGGCTCGTAGATAGTTTTTTCAGTTATCACGATAACACAGTCGAAATAAAGCAATTAGAAGATGATTAAGGGGCTGTATCAAAAGTCTTTTCAAAAAATTTAGTCCCCACTTTGGTCAAAATCACACCAAACCAAGTTATCCCGTACCACTTTTATAGTGATACGGGATTATTTTTGGAAGGACATCAACTGTTTATAATCTTTTGATACAACCCCTGTTCTTACTTTAAGAATCATATTAAGGAACTATTGAACCTGGCAGACATGCCAGGGTATTTTTTAACGTCCGTTTTTATAATTGCTGAACATTGAATAATTTTTGATAGCTTCCCTCTTTATGCATTAGCTCGTTATGAGTACCGGTCTCCATAATTCTCCCACTATCAATTACGACTATTTCGTCAGAATGTGTAATTGTAGATAACCGGTGGGCTACAATAAAAGTAGTTCTGTCTTTAGCAAGATTCCGCATGGCTTCCTGAATTAATTGCTCACTTTCAAGATCTAAGGCTGAGGTAGCTTCATCAAATATGAGCAGAGGTGGATTTTTCAAAAACACTCGTGCAATTGCTACTCTTTGCTTCTGTCCTCCTGAAAGCTTTACCCCTCTTTCGCCGATTGGTGTATCGTACCCTTGAGGCAGCTCCATAATAAATTCATGGGCGTTGGCTGCTTTCGCTGCCTTAATTACTTCTTCTTCCTCCGCTTGTGGATTTCCCATGAGAATATTCATTTTGACTGAATCACTAAACAGGACATTATCCTGTAATACCATGCCTATTTTATCCCGTAGTGTTCGGACCTCGTAGTCTCTGATGTCCTTTCCATCGAGTAGAATTTCTCCTTTATCCACATCGTGAAATCTTGGGATGAGACTGACAAGAGTACTTTTTCCACCGCCGCTCATTCCCACAAGGGCTACGGTTTTTCCTGCACTTACTTTCATGGTTACATCCTTTAATGCAAATTCCATATCTTTTTCATACTGAAAGGACACACTTCTAAATTCTATATCCCCTTTAGTATGGCTCAACGGCACTGCATTGCTTTTATCTTTAATGTCATACTTTTCATCTACAAATTCGAACACACGGTCCATAGAAGCAATTGACTGGGTAAGTGTGGTGGAGGAATTCACAAGTCTTCTGAGCGGGCTGTACAGCCTTTCCATGTAGGATACAAAGGCAACCATTTCCCCCACACCAAGCCCGGATTGGATTACAAAATAACCAGCACTTAAAATAACAATTAATGGAGCAATATCCGTAATTGTATTTACAACTGCAAAAGTTTTTGCATTCCATTTTGTGTGATCAATCGCTTTATCTAAAAAGTAGGTGTTTCTTCTATCAAATTGCTCCTGCTCATAATCCTCAAGAGCAAAACTGCGGATTACATTCATACCCTGTACTCTCTCATGTAAGTGCCCCTGTACATCCGCAAGTGCCTGAGATCTGACTGTTGTTAAATAACGCAGCCTTGAGTAAAAGTATTTTATCGCAATTCCATAGAGTGGAAACAGCGCTACTGCTACAAGCGTAAGCCATGCGTTCATAGTTAGCATGATAATTACTGCAATAAGAATAGTAGCTATATCCAGCCAGATATTCATGAGGCCGGTGATAACAAAGTTCTTTGTTTGTTCCACATCGTGGATTACCCGGGAAATAATTTCACCGGCTTTACGATTTGAATAAAAGCGGAGACTAAGCTTTTGAATATGTGTAAAAAGCTGATCGCGGATATCATACAGTACTTTGCTGCCAATCCATTGGGCAAAATACTGCCTGTAATATTCCACCGGCGGCCTGACAACCAGAAATAGGATAATTGCACTGCCGAGAAGCAAAAAAAGTGAATTCAATTTTTCGCCCGTTGGAATACTGTCATCAAGAATTATATTGTCAATCACATGTGCTAATAAAAGTGGAGTCAGCAAAGGAATCCCAAATTTTAAAACACCAATAATAATAGTTATAATAATGATTTTTTTATAAGGTTTTACAAATTGTAAATATCTTTTAATGCTGCCCAGGATTCATCACCTCAACTAACGAAAAAACAAATAACGTTCGTACCATTGTTCCACAAATTGTGGGTCAAACGGCCCTTTTCTCTGATAAATCCAGGATTGAAGCTCACGGACGGCCTGGTTTATTTTTCTGTCAATTTTTACAGGATAACCCATTTCTTCTTTATGACGCTTGTATTCATCTTCATCAAGCAGATTATAAGTCATATCTGGGAAAATTTTTATATCCAGATCGTAATCAATGTATTTTAATGCTTCCTCATCCCACACAAACGGGGTCCCTAAATTACAATAATAATGAATTCCATCAGCACGAACCATTCCGATTACATTAAACCATTTTTCTCCATGAAAGTAACAGATGGCAGGCTCTCTCGTACGCCAGCTTCTTCCATCTGATTCATGGACAAGTATCCGGTCGTTCCCGCCAACGATTTCCTTTGATGTTCCTTTTAATATAAGGGTTTCCTCCCAGATGCGGTGAAGTGTACCATTATGTTTATAGCTTTGAATTTCAATTGTCCTTCCTGTTTCCGGGAATTCCATGCCCTTCTCCTTCCTGCCAGACGATAAATCTCTATCCTGTTAATTATACATCTACTCATCAATAATTGAAATATTTCGGTTTCTCTTTTCCCATAAATCAAATGTTTTGCCATAAATGTTTTTGGGGAATGCTTTGAAAGAGAAAGGGTTACCTTAAGGAGGAGAGTACAAATGCCCAGAAGAAGAGCAACGGAACGCGATGTGGAGGAGAAGCATATCGAGAAAAGACAGGACAATTCTCGAGTGGCTTCGACATTTATTAAATACGCGGCCTATATCATTATATTTTTTGGATTTTTATGGTTTTTAGTACAATATGTTTTTCCAATGTTTCAATAGCGGGATAAAAAGAGCACCCTTAGAGGGTGCTCCTTTTATGCAGCGACTATAATTATTTTTGGTTTTGCTGCTTTTTCTGTTGGGATTGCTGGTTTTGTTTTTTTACTTGTTGAGCATCTGTTTCGCGTGCAAATTCAGTCTGCTGGTTTTGAGAAGCAGCCTGGTTCTGCTGACGAACCTTTTGAGCATTAGTTTGGGAAGCATTTTGTTGAGCGTTTTGCTGAGCTTGCTGCTGAGCGTTTTGCTGAGCCTGCTGTTGAGCTCTTTGTTGAGCCTGTTGAGCTTGCTGCTGTGCTTTTTGTTGAGCTTGCTGCTGTTGTTGTTGATTTTGGTTGTTATTCAATTTCTTCACCTCCACAACGATTAAGATGCCCTGAATGTGAATTTAATATCCGCAGATTTTTAAAAAAATCATGTTAGTAAAGAAATTCCTCCATCGACAATAATTGTTTGTCCCCTTATCATATATGACTTATCCGAAAGCAAAAACATGACCGTGTCCGCTATATCTTTTGTTTCCACCATTCTTCCAGCGGGAGTCTTTGTTCTGGCTTCTTCAAGAAGCTCATCTCGATTCGGAAAATGTGTGAGAGCGTCCGTATCAACCGCGCCTCCTGAAACAGCATTCACAACTATATTTTTATCTGCCAATTCTACGGCTAAATATCTCGTCAATGCTTCCACGGCAGCCTTTGAAACGCCGACCGTTGTATAATTTTTCAAATATCGCCGGGCTCCCAAAGAGCTGAGGCTGACAATCTTTCCGCCATTGTGCTTTTCCATTAAACGGGCTGCTTGCTGGGCACAGAACAATAATGCTTTGCTGTTGATGTCCATTGTCCAGTTCCAGTGAGTTTCCTCGATTTCCATCACTGGTCTTAACACTCCAGAGGCAGCGTTATTAACGAATACATCCAGGCGCCCAAATGTATTTTCTATTTCGTTGAAAAGTCCGTCAATTTTTTCTTTTCTGCCTACATTTGCTTTAACAACTAAAGCTTTTACACCCTTTTTCTCAATTTCTGCAGCTGTTTCCATGGCAGCTGTTTTACTTCGGGCATAATTAATGACCAGATGGTACCCTTCATCAGCCAGCTTAAGTGCGATTTCTTTTCCAATTCCACGGCTGCTTCCGGTAACAAGGGCTACTTTTTCCATTAAACATCCTCCTGATTTCACATAATTGCTGTCAGTCCATTTCTCATTATAACGCACAAAAAATTCCGGTCCCACAAATATTTATATTATTCATTTATAATATAGGGTACGTACATATTATAGGAAGGACTGATTTAGAATGATCCAGCCAGCTCAGCGTATGCAGCGATTAGCTGCAAGTATATTTACAAACATGGCTGAAAAAAAAGCTGAAAAACTTTCCAGCCTTGAAGATATAATCGATTTAAGTATTGGCAGCCCGGACCTGCCTCCTCCGGATGGCGTTAGAAACCTTTTTTCAGAGGAATCGCTAAAAGAAGATCAATACGGATACTCACTAAAAGGAACACAAGAATTCAACAAAGCCGTCGTTACTTATTATAAAGAAAGATTTCAAATTAAATTAAATGAAAATGAAGTGCTGCAGCTAATGGGATCACAGGATGGTCTCGCCCATCTTGCACTTGCATATTTAGATGCTGGAGATATTCTGATTGCTCCTGATCCTGGATACCCGGTTTATTCAGCCTGCACAAGTCTTGCCGGAGCGGAGTTATATTCTCTTCCGGTAAATGAGGAAAATCATTTCATGCCGGACCTGGATAAAATACCCATTGAAATCGCAAAAAAAGCAAAAATATTTATAATGAATTATCCTGGCAACCCAACCGCAGCCATGGTTACACAGGAGTACTTCGAGAAAGCTGTTTCATTCGCTCTTGAGCACAATATATTAATTGTACATGACTTTGCTTATTCAGAACTTGTATTTACAGACCAAAAACCATTAAGTATATTTCACATACCGGATGCAAGGAAAACGGCCATTGAATTTAACTCTCTTTCCAAAAGTTTCAACATGGCCGGGGCAAGAATCGGTTATGCAGTAGGGTTCCCTTCTTACCTAAAGCCCCTGGCTGATATCAAATCAAATATTGATTATGGTGTATTTTATCCTTTACAAAAAGCAGCTGCCTATGCATTGACGAAGGAATATAAATTTCTGGATGATCACCGATCAATTTACAAAAAGCGAAGAGACGTGTTTTGTGAGAAATTACATGAGTACGGCTGGAATGTAACAATTCCTGATGGCGGAATGTTTATTTGGGCGAGGGTGCCGGGTCATTACTCCTCCTTATCATTTGCTCTAACAGCACTCGATTACGGCGTGGTCGTCACTCCGGGAAACGCTTTTGGGAGCGGGGGAGAAGGATATGTCCGCATTGCTTTAACGAAAGACACAGACACACTGATTGAAGCAGCTAAAAGACTTGGTTCATTAATTAAAGAAGAAAGGGGTAAATAAGAATGAAAGCATTAGTGTTTAATCAATATGGAGATCCTGACGTGCTTGCCATGGCAGAGGTTCCAAAACCTGAAATCAATAAGAAGGAAATTCTAATAGAAGTAAAAGCAAGCGGAATTAATCCTGTGGATACGTATTTTCGAAAAGGAATCCGTGAAGTGAAAAGTTTCCCGCACATTCCCCATTTTGATTTAGCTGGTGTAGTGGCAGAAACAGGCAGTGAGGTAAACAATTTTCAACAGGGAGACCGTGTATGGGCAACAAACATCTCCGGCTCTGCTGCTGAATATACTTCTGCTGACCCTTCCTTTGTTTTTCCACTTCCAGATAATGTTTCATATGAAGAAGGCGCTAGTTTAGGGATCCCTTCGCTGACTGCTCATTTATCACTTTTTAACCGGGCCCGTCTCCATAATGGAGAAAATGTGCTTATTTACGGAGCTTCCGGAGCAGTCGGACACGCAGCAGTGCAGTTGGCTAAAAATGCCGGCGCCTTTGTGATAGGAACGGCAGGCTCGGAAGCTAAAGCCAAAATGGCTCTCGATGCCGGTGCTGATTTTGTTATACGGCATGATCTTGAAAATATTCATGAAAAAGTTAATAACATGACCCAAAATGAGGGACTGGATGTCATAATTGATGTGTCGCTCAGTGAGAATATCAACAGGGATTTAGAGATGCTGCACCCTGGGGGTAGAATTGTAGCTGTCGGTTCACCTAAAAACAACAGTCCAGAACTGCCATGGAGGCTTCTTAATCAAAAGCATGCTTCATTATTAGGTATATTATTATTCACCGCTCCCCCGGAAATTCTTCAAGAAGCTGCTGCAGAAATTAATTTACTTCTTGAAAGCGGCTCATTTTCTCCTCATTTGGGGAAAGTATTTGAAGTTGAACAAGGAGCCTTTGCTCACAAAAGCCTTGAAAACGGGGAGGTCACTGGAAGTATTGTATTAAAAATTTAATGCGGCATGTGTGAACTCATATTTGCCAGGGTATATCTTTATATAATCAAATATTGAAGGAGAGAGCGGGAGCATGGAAAAGCACACTTATTATGTAGAAATGGAACAATCATCTATGGGATTAACAGACATTCAAACTCCGGATAATACAATTCAATATGAAATTCAGGCAACCCCAGAGGAAAGGAAAGAAATTGAAGCGTTGATCGAAGATATTCAACAAGAAGACGCCACCAGTAAAAAAATAATTAATCGGGCGTTAGACGAAAGAAATGCGGATCAGGCCAAAAATCACCAGCAGGAAAAATTAGATAAATTATATAGAAAAATTCATGAATTAGGTCCTGATAAGACAAAAGAAGCTATCTTGAGCATCCGCGATGACTTATTTTAATTATTTTATACTGCCGGAGGTATGGAAATAACGGTCTCTGAACAGTAAAAAAACGCTTCCGACTATGAAAAAGATAGTCGGAAGCGTTTCGTTTGGAAGATATCTTATGCTCTTTTTTCTTTCACTATTTTTGTACGAATGGATTGTCTATACTCAGGAGACATTTGAAGCAATAACAATGACACTGCTAAATAAGTACTGACGTGGAAAAAATCTATTTAATTATTCAGAGGTTGTATAAAGAGGTTGATCTTACCTGAACAAACTCCTTACTATTGCTTCTTTTTTGAATGAGATTCTTTAAAGACGCTCATCCTAACGATGAAAGGAGCGGAAAAATGGAAAAACAAAAATATTACGTTAATTTAAATCCAATAAGTATGGATGAAGTCAGTCCAGTTCGCATTCCAGACAGTAACCTCATTCAATATGAAATAGAAGTGACACCGGATGAATTAGAAGAAGTTCTTTTTCTGCTTGGAGAAGTGCAGGATCATGATGTCGAACGGCAAAACCTGTTCACTTTCCGGCACTTTAATGAAGCATTAACAGAAACAGACCGGCATGAATATCAGGATGGATTGGACAAAGTATTTCAAATGATTTACAAATACGGATCGGCTGAAACTAAAAAGCAGGTGGAATCTATACATTTAATTAACGATAAACCCAAGCGGAATATGAAACACATCCCCCAATCACCACGCACTGATTGATCCATCTGTTCTCGATTCGGTTCCTGCAGCGTACACTCCGTTGGCAGGATTCCGGCAAATAATCTGGCCTCTTCCGAAGCTTCCGGTCTCATATTCCATTTGGATATGATGGCCCTTATCTGCTAACTGCTTGAGTACAGCTGGATGAAAAGATGATTCTGCCGCCACAGTCTTATCTTTCAACCACTGCCATCTTGGAGCATCTAGAGCCGCCTGCGGATTCAAACCAAAATCGACCATATTCATTATTACCTGAAGGTGCCCCTGAGGCTGCATAAAACCACCCATCACTCCAAAAGGTCCGACTGCTTCGTTCCCTTTTGTTATAAAACCAGGAATAATAGTGTGGAATGTCCTTTTACCACCTTCAAGGGCATTAACATGCCCGGGGTTCATGGAAAAATTATGGCCTCGGTTTTGCAGGGCTATTCCTGTTCCCGGTACGACCAGCCCGGAACCAAAGCCCATGTAATTACTTTGAATGAATGATATCATATTTCCTTGTTTATCCGCTGCTGCCAGATACACAGTACCGCCTTTTGGAGGTGAGCCGGGCTTTGGTTGAAGGGCATGCTCCCCAATGTCTCTGCTCCGGACAGCCGCGTATTGTTCTGATAATAAGTCATAGAGGCTGATCGTCATTTTGTCAGGATCGGTAATATAATTCATCCCATCGGCAAATGCGAGCTTCATCGCTTCAATCTGGTGATGAAGTGTTTTTACATCATCCCTGCCCCCAATTTCAAGAGACTTCATCATATTTAGTGCCTGCAGAGCAATCATGCCCTGTCCATTGGGAGGGATTTCCCAGACATCATAGCCTTTATAGTTAACACTAACCGGCTTTACCCATTCCGGCTGAAATTTCATTAAATCTTTCTTCGATAAATATCCGCCATATCTGCGTGAAAATTTGTCTATTTGATCAGCGAGATCCCCTTCATAAAAATCACGGCTGAAACTTGCTGCTATGCTTTTTAATGTGTCTGCATGCGCTTGTGATTGCCATACTTCTCCTGCTGATGGAGCTCTTCCGTCCGGGGCAAATGTGTCAAACCAGGATTGAAACTCTTCTCCCTTCAGCTTTTTTCGGTAGGCCTTTACCCCTTTATCCCAAAATTGTGCGAGTATCGGAGAAAGAGGATAGCCCTGTTCAGCATATTGAATAGCCGGGCGAAATAACTCTTCGTAAGGAAGCTCCCCAAAAGCGCGGGAGAGTTCGGCCCAGGCAGCCGGAACACCTGGTACAGTAACAGGCACAAACCCAAATTCAGGAATTTCAGTCAGACCTTCCCCCTTCAATTTCTCAATGGAAATGTCAGAAGGAGCTGGTCCGCTTGCATTTAAACCATGCAGCTCGTTTTTAATCCAGACAATCGCAAATGCATCCCCTCCAATTCCGTTTGAAGTCGGCTCAACAACAGTTAAGGCAGCTGCAGCAGCTATCGCCGCATCAACAGCATTACCACCTTTTTTTAAAATATCCAGGCCTGCTTGGGAAGCAAGAGGCTGTGATGCTGCCACTACTCCGTTTCGGGCATATGTAACCGTTCTTTTTGAATCATAAGGATATACTCCAGCATTATTATGAAATATCATAGATCTTCCCCGCTTTCTTACATATTCATTTTGGACTGGCCGCCATCAACATTAATACTAGCACCGGATATCCATGAGGCTTTTTCCGATGCAAGAAAAACTACTGTGTTTGCGATTTCTTCTACTGTGCCAAATCTTCCTGCAGGAATTTCCCTTGCTACAAATTCATTAATTTTGTCCGGATTTTCTTCTAATCTCTTTTGCCAATTTCCACTGGAATGGAGGATAGCACCTGGCGCGACAGAATTTACACGGACTCCATCTAAGATACTTTCATCTGCTAGTGCTTTAGTAAAGCTGATCATGGCAGCCTTGGAATTGTTATATGTAGGTTTACCACCGGATTCCCGTCCATAAATTGATGAGATATTTACAATACTTCCAGCTTTATTGGCCTTCATTATTGGCAGCACCAGTTTACTAAGGTGAACAGCTGAATAATAATTTAATTCCATAGCTTCTTTAAAATCAGACATAGAAGTATCAGCAATCGCAGCACCATTGCTTCCTCCGGCATTATTTACAAGGATATCGATAGTGCCGAATGTATCCAAAAATTGAGCAATCAATGATTCACGATCAACTTCATGAGTAAGATCCGCCTCAAATGCTTTGGCATGTTGGATAGCTGCTGCTGCTTCTGCGAGATTCTTACTCGGCCTTGCCGCTATACCAACATCGGCTCCTTCTTCTGAAAATAGAGCAGCAATGCCTCGTCCAATACCTTTAGAAGCACCTGTGATTAGAACTTTTTTTCCAGCTAGCTGAAGATCCATTATGCATTCCCTTCCTCTCTCTTTATAAGTTCATTTAATATTTTTTGATGAGATACTGGCAGTGCAAGAGCTTTTGCTTCATGCAAATACAGCCAGCGGCTGTCTTCAGGCAGGGGGTATGCTTTTTCTATCAACACCCCTTCATATACAGAAATGTTCCAGATTAAGTGAGAAAAAACGTGTTCAACCCGCTGAACCGGGTCACCGATTTTTGCTTCAAGGGACCATCTTTCCTTTAAAAAATTTTTCAGAATTTTTTCTATTGATACTTTACTTTGCAATTCGGTGTTTGGGAACTCCCACAGTCTTGCGAGCAGACCGGATTTTCCCCTCTGGTGAAATAATACCTGTCCTGCTTCATTTTTTAGAATTACCGCAGCCATTTCTTTAGCAGTCGGAGCTTTCTTTTTTTCCTTATACGGTAATGTTTCCTGTATCCCTTCTGCTCTTGCCCTGCAAAAAGACTGTACTGGACAAAGCAGGCATCCCGGAGACCTTGGAGTACAAACAATAGCGCCCAGTTCCATAACTGCCTGATTAAATTCAGACGGCTTAACCCCTTTCAGAAAAACGGGAAGCGTTTCTTCAAATCGTTTTCGAGTTTTTGCTTTCCCTATGTCCTCCTGAATGTTAAGAATTCTCGAAAATACTCTCATGACATTTCCGTCGATAGCAGGCTCAGGTTTTTCATAAGCAATACTAAGCACCGCTCCCGCAGTATATGGTCCTACACCTTTTAAGGATGAGAAATCCTTTTTATTATCAGGAACTACGCCTCCATACTCTGCAGCTACTTCTTTTACAGCTGTCTGTAAATTTCGTACTCGTGAATAATAGCCGAGCCCTTCCCAAGCCTTCATTACTTTTTCTTCATCTGCTTCAGCTAGTTTTTCCAAGGTGGGGAACCATTTGATAAACCGGTTAAAATAAGGAATTACAGTTTCTACCTTGGTCTGCTGAAGCATCACTTCTGATACCCAGATACGATAAGGATCCTGATTTTCTCTCCATGGCAGATCTCGTTTGTTTTCTTCATACCACGTTAGTAATGCGCCCTGGAAAGCATTAACATCTATATCAATTGACAAATTCAACCTACCTCCTGTTAATAATCCACTTTCGATGTGATTTGTTTCTGATGAAAAGCCCAGCAGTGCACTTTGTTCATTCCTCCATCCACGTAGTCGTCTAATTTTCCAAATAGTTCGTGCTCCTTTGAACAACGCTGCTTTTTTAAGGTATGATAGTGAGAAAGGGCAGGCACTTCAAACATTTCAACGTATAGTCCGGGCTGATCGGCTGCGGTGAACCATTGAAAATTTGAAGCATCCAACGAACGTAAATGAGCAGCTATTTTTTTCATATGCTCCTCATAAGCTGTCACTTTATCGTGCTTGATTTTGTATTCCATAAATATTTGCAGAGACTGCATTGTAATTTCCCACCTTTTCGATTCAAATATTATCGGGTATATCATTTATACATAAGTTATAAATCGGGAAAGGTCCGTTTAAAGGATGAATTTTTGACAGAGGAGGACGCAGCAATGGACACCGCAACGCATGTTGTAATGGGTATCGGCCTTGGCGGCCTTGCTACACTTGACCCAGTTGTGGCTGAAAACCCTGCTGTCATGCAGACCGTGATGGCAGCTGTAATTATCGGTTCTCAGGCTCCCGATTTCGATACCGTATTAAAACTAAAAAACAACTCAGTCTATATTCGCTACCACCGCGGTCCGACTCATTCCATACCTGCCGTACTTATGTGGCCGCTTTTAATAGCAGGAGGATATTACGCTTATGCACCGGAGATCCCTTTTTTAACCGTGTGGCTGTGGACTTTTCTTGCAGTGTTTCTTCACGTATTCGTTGATATTTTTAACGCGTACGGGACTCAGGCTGTCTCGCCGATAAGTAAAAAATGGGTAGCTCTGGGAGTCATTAATATTTTTGATCCGTTGATTTTTCTTGCTCACATTTTCGGATTTATATTGTGGAGATATGGAGCTCCACCAGGAATGACGTTTTTCATTATCTATGTAATACTCATTTTTTATTATCTTTGGAGATTTAGAGAGAGAAACAAGGTTCTAAAGACTGCTGCAAACTTTCACCCTGGTCACACACACCTATTTATCTCTCCTACCTTCAACTGGAATAAATGGCATCTTGTCATCCGGACAGAAGATCTCCTGCATGTAACGGAATCAAAAAATGGCAGACTTCATTATCTTGAAAGCTACCCGTTTGAACCAATTCCAGATACGAGTGTTCTGAATGCAGCAAGACAGGATCGAAATTTAGCAGCTTTCTTGTCATTTTCTCCGACTTACAGGTGGATCGTAAGAGAATTTAATGAAGGCTGGGAAGTGAAATTCATTGACCTTCGCTATCGAAGTAAAGGGTATTATCCATTTGTCGCAGTCGTAAGAATGGACAGAGAGCTGGATATCCACACCTCTTATACAGGATGGATATACAGCGATGAAACGCTCGAAAAAAAATTAAAGCAAGGGGAAAAGCTGTATAGAACGTAATCGTTCCAGCACTTTTCCCTATTTAATGTTTAAGGTTATTTTCATCCTTTAAATGACTGAACTTCTTATTCGTTGGCTCATACAGATGAAGCATTGTACAATATTGCTCAATCCACGTTTCAACAATTCTCTCAGTCGCTTCTGCTCCTTGGTATGATCGGCCGGCTTTGGCTCTCGTCGTTTCAAAATCCTCCCAGAAGTGTTCAACCCATGCCCTTGCCTGAGCGGAGGAGAGCTGATTATTTTTAAAAAGAAGCTTATCGGTTAACCGCTGAAAGATATCTTCCATGAAAATCTGTCTCTTCTTTAATCATTTACGAGCAGTGAAATCGGCACAGCCTCAAGTTCTTCTGAGCCATCCTTATATCCCCAGGCGAATATGCCATTCATGTATTTGAGGAAAAAAGTTCCATTTTCCTGTTTCAGGTCATATCTTTGACCCGACATAAAATCTACTGGATCCAGCATATATGCTTCAGCCATAATTTTTTTACGTTCATAAACGGCGAATTCACTTGCCATACCCATTTGCTCTGCTTTCTTAGATTTTTCATTTAGTGAAGCAATTTCCTGTCTCAGCTCATATTCCGTCATCTGACTGTATCTTTTCTCCATATTCATCACTTCCTTCAGACTCATCTATCGTTTCCGGCGGAAATTCACGTAAATAATCATCTATCATGGAAAGAGAGAAGCTCTTCCTGTAAAGATGCTCTTTTATTTTAAAATGAAGTGTTTTACCCTCATATTTTTTGTTCCATTTTTTAACTGCTTTTTGCCCATGCTGAATAATAGCGTTCCATTCCTGTTCATCAGAAGTTTCTACTCCTGCAGTTTCCCAGGCTGCATGTGCTGTATGATTATTGAACCCCTTTCTGATAAGCATTTGCAGAAGTCTGTTTTTCAAGGCTTTTGATGATTCACCAGCTTTTTTTTTGCCTTTTTTTTGAAGGATCTGTACCGCTTTCTCAAGTTGTATCTCCTCTGTATATTGCAATAAAGCTTCTTCTGCCTCTTCTGCAGGCACTCCTTTTTGGTAAAGATCTTCTTTTACTAAAACTGGTCCTTTTTCAGTGGTATTAATCTTTGTCCTGACAAACGCTGCAGCAAATTCACGATCGTTAATAAACTTATACTCTTTCATTTTATTTACAGCTGCCTGCACTGCATCTTCCGGGAACTCTTTTTTTAAAAGATGATGCCTAATTTGATGCTCCGTTCTCATGGAGCTGGAAAGATAAGTAATTGCAGCATTTAGAGCTTTTTTATGAAGATCATCCCCGTTTATCTTATCAATGTCTTCCTGAGATAAGTCCATTCCCTTCCGCAGCTTCCATTTCACTAAAACCCCTTCATCTACACTAAAACCGTAAGTATCTTTTCCAGTTTCATCGAAAAAATAGACGTTAAAACGGTCCGTTCTTTTTTTCTGAGCAGTAATTTTTGAAATTTTCACGACGAATATCCCCGTTTCATTTTATTTTCTCGTGTGATTACTATAAGGCATCAAAGGGTATAAATCATTAAGCTGAATTTGGGAAGGAGTTAGTCGATGAATATTGCAATTGCAGGCGGGACCGGATTAGCAGGATCTGCATTGACCGGTTATTTAACCGGTAAGGGACACCATGTTTACATTTTAACAAGAAATAAGCAGAACAAACAAAATAAAGATCAAATTACTTTTGTGGAGTGGCTTTCTGAATCAGCAGAGCCGGAATTACACCTTCCTTTAATAAATGCATATGTCAATTTAGCTGGCGCTTCCATAAACAGCCGCTGGACGAAGAAGCATAAAAAAGCCATACTTAACAGCCGAATAGATGCAACCCGAGAAATTATAAGACTTATCTCAAGCAGCAGATCCAAACCGGATGTATTGATAAATGCTTCTGCTGTAGGGTATTACGGCATTTCTGAGAGTGATACTTTTACGGAACAGAGTACACCTGCCAAGAGAAATTTTCTTCAGGAGGTATGTGAAAAATGGGAATTAGAAGCTTCCCAGGCAGAAAAACACGGAGTCCGTACCGTTTATTCTAGGTTTGGATTAATACTTGATGATAAGGAAGGCGCTCTCCCCCGTATGATGCTTCCCTATAATTTATTCGCCGGCGGGCCGATCGGGAAAGGAACGCAGTGGTACTCATGGGTCCATCTTCGGGATGTTGTCCAAATGATTACATTTGCTATTGAAAACAATCAGGCGCGCGGTCCAATGAACGTTGTTTCTCCGGATCCTAATAAAATGAAGGATTTTGGCAAAGCACTTGCTGCTGTTTTAAATCGTCCGCATTGGGCTCCTGCTCCAGCCTTTATAATCGAAAAAACATTAGGAGAGATGAGTGTTCTAGTAGTAGAAGGTCAAAAAGTTCTTCCAGAAAATGCAGTAAAGTGGGGATACGAATTTTCATTTCCACATCTAACACCTGCGCTAGAGGACCTCTTACAATAACTTCTCAGCGATTTCTTGAGTAAAGCGAAGCGGGAAAGAATTCCTCAGACCAGCACGTATTGCAAAACAAAAGGCTGTGCCAAAGCAATTTATGGCGACAGCCTTTTTTTTATATGACGTATTCAAGATCATAGTCGTTTTCAGTATTACTCTTGAAAAAATGAAAGTGCCTCAGTTATTTCGCTATTCAGCGATTATTTGAGATACCTTCATGCTTTTATTAAAATAATTTCCCATGTCTATAAAGCAGAGAAATCAACCTTTTCAGCGCCATCGTGTAGCAAGTGAATCTCATCGTGTATTCATCAGATGTAAAATATGCATCATACACTTTTTTAAAAGTGTCCTTCATTTGGCCGGACATTTCATTTAAGATCTCTTCTTTTTTATACATCTCTGTTACTCTGCTCTGCTTCCATTCTAAATAAGAAACGTGCACCCCTCCTGCATTTGCAAGAATATCGGGAATTATAATCTTTCCTTGTTCCTGAAGGTACAAATCCGCATTTACAGAAATCGGTGCATTTGCTCCCTCGACAAGTATGTCAGCCTTTACACTTCTCATATTATCTTTTGTTACTTGATCAGCTATTGCGGCAAATATCAGCACATCGCAGTCAAATACAGCAATGCCGCCTGGTTCAGCAATTTGAGCCTCAATGTTTTCTTGTTTCAGCTTTTCAGCTGTGTCAGGCAGCTGCTTGTGTTTTTCTGCATACGCAGCAAGCTTCTCAATGTTCAATCCTTCTTTATTGATCAGCATGACAAATTGATCTGAAACTGCCGTTACAGCATGTTTAACCTCAGAACAGTTATATGCCTCAAGTGCAGCCACGCTTCCAACATTTCCGAAGCCCTGTACAGCAACCTCCACTGGATCTTTATTGTTGCATTTCTCTTCCATGGAATGAAGGGTTTCCCACTGTTTCGTGCGCAGCTTTTCTTTTTCGGACATGGTCTCTGCATTATCTTCAAGCCATTGTTTTACTAAATAAAAATAACTTAAAAAAGTTCCTATGCCAGTTGACTCTCTGCGTCCGCGTGCCCCTCCGTTTTCGACGCTTTTACCTGTAAAGGAACCAATGTACGCCTGACCGGGGTGAATCGTTTTGTACTCTCCGACCATCCAATCAATCACCCGTTCATCAGTTCCCATATCCGGAGCAGGGATATCCTGTGTCGGCCCCAGGTTAATAGCAAAGCGCTGAACATACTTTTTACTGATTAAATTTAATTCCCGTTCGGTATATTCCCGCGGGTTTATATGTACCCCGCCCTTTGCTCCGCCGAATGGAAGTTCATGGAGGGCATTTTTCAATGTCATTAAGATCGCCAAATTTTCTACTTCTTCCTCACTTACTTCCTCGCTGTAACGGATTCCGCCTTTATAAAATCCGCTGATGTTATTATGCTGCACACGATATGCAGGAATTCTCTGGATTTCTCCTTCATCTGTAGAAACCCGAATATAGCTTTTAATTATTTTATCCGTCGTTTTTAATATTTCAGCTGCAGAATCAAGTACCATCCCCCTTTTTTTTTCGTCGCTCATCTCTAGAAATCTGTTTGATTTTTTTAGACTCCCTATAACTTCTTCAATTAATACTTTTGTCTGCGAACGATTCATGCAATCCCTCCTATACTTTCTTACCATTACTTCCATACCTTTTTTTAAATCAATAAAAACACGATATCGAGATTATTTTACTCAAAAATTCTGAGATAAAATCCTTCTGATACGAATAAATAATTATCTGTTTTCACAAAATAAAATATCCTAAATTTTCTTAAAAGCCGATAACCAGCTTCAATAAAGCTTTAAACACTGATATTATCAAGGTTTATGGAAGATTTCCCTCCAGACTTATTCAATCATTATTCTAGAAAACGGTGTATAGGCTACTATATGGCAGTATTCCATAAGCGTACTTAACATTAGCGGATGCAATCCCGATTAAGACCGATTAAGCACATTTAATCCGCAGCATAGCTATTTGATCTTTTCAGCGCAGACTATTATTATAAATTCATGAACGCCTGTAAGGGCATCATTTCCAAATAGTAGTATTGGCTTGGTGATCACCAGGCCGTTATTTATGAGAATAGAGATTTTTAAAATTTTTACAAAGTGTTTACAATTCAATGGTTTAAGTTTCACACGCAGGAGGAAAAGGCTATTAAGACCCTTATTAATCAAAATGAAGGTGGTAAAATGATGGAGACTAAAACGACTGGTGCAACAGGAACTATGGATTCATTAATCTTTGATAAACCGTCCGTTGAAGACGGCGCTGACATGTGGGAACTCGTAAAAAACTCAACACTTGATTTAAATTCTTCATATAAATACATCATGATGTGCGAGTTTTTCGCTGAAACTTGCGTAGTAGCTAAAGAAAATGATGAACTGGTCGGTTTTGTAACAGCATTTATCCCACCTGAAAAACAGGATACTGTTTTCGTTTGGCAGGTAGGTGTCGATTCGTCCCAGCGCGGAAAAGGAATGGCTTCAAGATTATTGAATGCTTTACTCGAAAGACTGCAAGATAAAGGTGTAAAATATTTAGAAGCTACAGTCACCCCATCTAACGACGCTTCACAGGCACTTTTTAAGAAGCTTGCACGCACACATGAAACAGAGTGTGAAATATCAGAGTGCTTTTCTGAAGAACTTTTCCCTGGAGAAGGTCACGAAGCTGAACTTACCTTCCGCATCGGTCCAATTGAAAAATAACAGTATCGCTCAAAATAATTTAAAGTATTATAAGGAGGAGCATATAAAATAATGACAGAAAATGATCTCAGTATTTTTAACGAGCATGAATCAGAAGTCAGAAGCTACGTTCGTGGATTCCCTACAGTGTTCCACGAAGCAAAAGGTTACAAAATCAAGGATTTGGATGGAAAAGAGTATATCGACTTTTTCTCAGGAGCCGGTGCACTTAATTATGGTCATAATGATGAAAACATGAAGCAAAAATTAATTGAATATATTCAGGAAGATGGAATTACCCATTCACTTGATATGGCATCTAAAGCAAAAGGCCAATTCCTGAAAAAATTTCATGAAACCATTCTGAAGCCTAGAGATCTTGATTATAAAATAATGTTTCCTGGGCCTACAGGAACAAACACGGTTGAAGCAGCATTAAAGCTGGCCCGTAAAGTTACTGGTCGAACTAATGTTGTCAGCTTTACCAACGGTTTTCACGGTATGACAATTGGAGCACTTTCAGTAACCGGAAACGCATTCAAACGAAAAGGTGCGGGAATCCCACTTCATCATTCGGTTACAATGCCTTACGATAACTATATAAACAATACAACTCAGGAAATTGAATATATTAAACGTTTCCTTGATGATAACGGCAGTGGAGTTGAAACCCCGGCGGCTTTCATTCTTGAAACGGTACAGGGTGAAGGCGGCTTAAATGCAGCAAGAATGGACTGGCTGCAGCAAATTGAGAAAATTTGCCGGGACCGCGGCATTCTGCTTATTATTGATGATGTCCAGGCCGGCATCGGAAGAACTGGAACATTTTTCAGTTTTGAGCCGAGCGGTATCAAACCGGATATCGTCTGCCTCTCCAAATCAATCGGCGGCTACGGACTTCCGCTCGCCTTAACTCTTATTAATCCTAAATATGATATTTTTGAACCAGGCGAACACAACGGAACTTTCCGTGGAAACAACATGGCATTTGTAACTGCCACTGAATCATTGAATTACTGGAACGACGATACGCTTGAGAAAAATGTTCAGGAGAAATCGGAACGGATTAAGCAGTTTTTGGATGAGATGATCAACTCATTTCCTAAATTGGAAGGTACTCACCGAGGTCGCGGTTTTATGCAGGGAATCGCCTGCAAGCCAGAAGGTCTCGCTGAAAAGGTCGCTGAAAAATGCTTTGAGCATGGCTTAATTATGGAAACAGCCGGTCCTGATGATGAAGTGTTTAAACTGTTCCCTCCTATCAATATTGATGACGAAGGATTGGAAGCAGGGCTTGCGATTCTTAAAAAAGCGATTGAAGAGGCCGCAGCAGAAAAAGAATCAATCACATCGTAATTAATGAAGATTGGGCCTGGTGAAGCCCTAACCTACCAGGCCCTTTATTATGTAAAACTTACTGAATTAATGATTAAAATGGATACTGACAGGAGGAACTTTAACATGAAAGTGGTTAAGCTTGAGGATATTTTAGGTACAGATCAAGAAGTGGATAACGGTAACTGGGTAAGCCGCAGACTTATTTTGAAGAGTGATAACATGGGCTATTCTGTTCATGATACAATTATTCGTGCTGGTACAGAGACACATATCTGGTACCAAAACCATCTCGAAACCGTTTACTGCATTGAAGGTGAAGGTGAAGTTGAAACGCTAAGTGACAATAAAATCTATCCAATTACAGCCGATACGGTTTATGCACTAGATAAAAATGATGAACACCTCCTTCGTGCAAAGAAAGATATGCGCATGGTCTGTGTGTTTAATCCACCAATAAGCGGCCGTGAAGTTCATGATGAAAATGGTGTCTATCCGGTAGACGAATCTTAACAGTTTTCCTTTCGGGAAAACTTGGTCTGCATTGGCCAGGGAAGTAAATTAAAACTATAATTAATTATTTAGAAAAAATCGAGTAGGAGGGGGTGATTAACCCCCGACCTCTCACACCACCGAGCGTACGGATCCGTACTCGGCGGTTTCATGAAAATCCACGTGGTTATATCAACGACTTTAATCCCATACGTCGCCAGTAT
>NZ_JBHIKY010000039.1:0-25021 GCF_042139015.1 Alteribacillus sp. HJP-4
CCATCGTTCGGAGGTTATTCATTTAAATGGCAACAGCCACCGCATTAAACATCGAGAAACTTTGTTTCAAGCGAAAAGTGTTCAAAATTAATGAGCAGTATATGTTCAAAAAGACTTGACGGTGACAGCGTCCGATTACGGAAAAAGGTTAGTTTCTAGTTCTACATACAACATGCACAATCTCTCACTTTAATTTCCTGCAATCTATGTTTAAACTAATACCCCTTTTCTCTTAAAGTATAATGATAATAAAGTTGTTTACTTTTGAAGCTGAAAATACGCATTACACCATCCGAAAATATGGACGGTGTAAGAATAAAGTTATTATATTTTGGTGCAATTGCTGAATAACAGCCCATAGATGTTACAATAAAGTCGTTTAAAATAATGGGGGATTGATTATTCCACAATTGCGCCCGTTTGGTGAATACGGGAAACTGCCTTCAGGATAAACGATTTTGTTTTTAAGTTACGACCTTATTTTTAAAGGACAGGACAAACGTTTCCCTGATTTATTAAAAGTTAAATGCAAAAGCCCCGCTTTGTAGAATGAGGTCAATCAGAAATAGATTCTGATTGACCTCGTAAATACGAATGGCCCCGGTCGTAATCTGTAAGACTTAACTGACTGTGGTCATTCAAAAACTATTTGGGTATATTAAAATCCGAGTATCTTCTTATACCTTTGTAATATAAGGGTGAATCGGATCTTTTAAATGAAATTGATTAGTCTCATCTACTAGCCCCACGACTTTATCGCTATCGTATAGGTCAAGCATAAATTGAGCCACCTCTTCGGCTGTATGAGTCTGAGCGAATTTACTTAAATCCTCGATCCCCATTGCATTATAGCCAAATTCAGTTTCAGTTACAGCTGGAGCCAACACTTTTGCCTTCATAGGCTCTCCTTTAGATCGTAGTTCATGAGCCAGTCCTTCTGTAAAGGAGCTTACGAAGAACTTTGTAGCACAATAGGTGACAAAGTTGTCCACAACAGTGTATCCTCCGTCTGAGGAAACGTTAATCAATTGGGTTCCTTCTTTAGACGAATAATCTCTTACAAATAAAGACGATAAAATGGTTGGTGCAACATTATTTAAAAGCAGCATATTTTCAACTTTCGACAGGTCTTGTTCGGCAATGGGGGCAAAATCCCCAAATCCTGCATTGTTAATCCAAGCTTCCAACTCATACCCTTTTGTACGTTCATATAAGTCATGAACTTGTTCACGTTTGGATAAATCTGCAGTAAGAATAACCGCATCAATTGAAGGGTTTATTTCAGATATAGCTGATTTTAAATCTTCTAGCCTCTGCTCTCTCCTAGCAACAAGAATGAGGTTCTTATCTCTTTTGGCAAAGGCGAAAGCAGATGCATAACCAATTCCGGAACTTGCTCCCGTAATTACTACATATGACATGAAAAGCCCTCCTAATGTTAATTAATGTCTCAATCAAACTATAACTATAACGCGTTCTAAGCTTTAATATAAGCGCCGTGACCATATAGTTGCGACGCATTTGTAAGGGAATAATCCTTATTTTGTTTGTACAACCAAATTAATTGAAGAGTAAAATTCGAGATTACTGCTGCTTCTCTAGCTTTTCTCCGATTTCGTGTATTAATACGGCCAATCGATCCTCCTCTTCCTCGCCAAGAATTTCCGCATAACGTTGATGAACATTCCCCCAGGCAGACTCTAGTTCTTTTTGTAGTTGTAAACCTTTATCTGTAGGGGTGATTAGTGATGTGCGGCCATCCGATTTGCTGGTAACAAGATGCTTCATCTTTAATTTTTCAATAAACCGTGTCACGGTAGAAGGAGTCAAATGCAAAATTTCCCCTAGCTCCTTCTGAGATATTTCTCCTTGTTCATTAACAGCCATGAGTAAAAATCCATAAGTGGGTGACAAACCTGTAAAACGAAATTCCTCATCAGCAATTTTGATTAAGATACGGTTGAGTTTACCCACCGTAAAAAATATACAGCCCTCAAGAAGTTGTTGAATAGATTTGTTAACCATAAGAAATCACCCCTTTGTTTGTACATACAACAATAAATCAGTAATCCATCTCTGTCAACAGAGTATTAGAACACAAATCCATTCCCAAGAAATCTTTATATTATTCAACAATCCTGGCCCGATTGTTGAATAGCATCACTGGCGTTTTAAACAACATCATGAAACATAGGGGGATTATGATATGTCAGATGATACAAACAAGCAGTTAATCTATTCTGCTCAGGACGTTGCTACCTTATTAAATGTGAAAGTTTCGACGGTCAGAAAGTACGCAAATGTTTTACAAAAAGCTGGGCCTCTTCGGCTGTATGAATCTGAGCGAATTTACTTAAATCCTCGATCCCATAACTTGAGTACGAAAACCCAGTTTCTTAAATACGTTGGAAATAAACTGTTCAAATTCTTCCCCATTCATCATAGAAAAGTCCATTCATTCCATTCAATTTTTTGTAGGAGCCTATGATTTAAAACAGATTTACGTCAGCAATTTTGATTAAGATACGGTTGAGTTTACCCACCGTAAAAAATAAACAGCCTCATTCTTGTTGCTAGGAGAGAGCAGAGGCTAGAAGATCTTCTTATACCTTTGTAATATAAGGGTGAATCGGATAATGGAAAACAGGGGATGGAGGAATAGATATACTGGCTAAGTATGATGGTGTTATCTTTCGTGGGGAATACGTAATCCAGTGTAAGAATTGGAAGGCCAACGTTGGAGAGCCTCCTGTGCGAGATCTTTATGGAGTAGTTCAAGGTACAAAAAGTTTAAAAGGGATTATTGTATCTTCTAGTTCATTTACACCTAAGGCAAAATCATTTGCAGAGGGGAAAAATATAGAGTTAATTGATGGGAAGGCACTCAAAGGGTTGTTGTCTACCTTAGATTTTCAAGAAAAGGTTTTTAGTGAAGATGTCAAAGGATTTATGGAAGAAAACTTTAATAAGGAATTGTATCATACTCTAATTAAACTAATTGATAAAACGCCTCAAATGGAGGAATCTTATTTAAAATTATTCAACTTACTATTAAAGAACATTCTTCAAATGAGGGAGAAGACGTTACAGAATGGTATATTAAAAGAACTCATTTACTACGTTAACCAATATGAGAAGGAGTTTTGTAAAGGAAAAAGCCATTCTGCTAAAGGTCGTACTATTTGTGTTCAATATATTAAGTCTTTTATTTATCTTCTTAAAGGGGATTTAGTTAACTACTATCAAGTTACTTCAGAATTAGAAAATGGATATGGTTTTCGTGAGTTTTCAGATTCCTCGTGGTCATCTTATATTGGGCTCCCCCCTGATATTGCAGATAGTATTATATGGTCTTATCGATCTTTATTGAAATTCCTAGACGTTGATTTCCCTTTAAACTCTAAGATCAATGAAGAAGAATCTGAATCTATGGGTATGGTTTTCTTTCCAGTGGCTTTCAGATATTTAGAAGCCTATGGTCAACGAGTTATTAACATAGAAGTAGAAAGCTTTAAGTTTGAACAGTTTCTTGAAATGTTTAATATTGATAACCACCATTCATTTGGAGAAGAATGTGCTACGCTAAAAACTATTTGTGATCCCCAATTACTATGGAAATACAGGTCAAGATATGACAGAGTAGTATTCGATGATTCGATTGAATAATGTTTATAAGGAATATATCCTGTGATGCAGCTGTGAACGGCTGATTTGTACATTTTAATAAAGTTTAATTACAATGAAGTCATAAACCTTAATTTATCAGCAAACGAAAAAAACTCCATTTTGAACAAAGATTGATCAAAGTGGAGTTAATTTTTCTAACTAAGTATAATATTTTATAAAAAAGTTTGATCATTTCGGTGAACATAATCAACCTTTAGTGTAGTACTGTAAAGGTAATTTCTCCTGTGGCATATGGACTGTCGCGACTGATAACATCCCCGTAATACGTACCTGAAGCCATATTCGTAAAAGTAACGGAACCATAAGGCCAGGTTGGTGTTTTAAAGGACGTACAATTGCCACTTTGTGAACTACACAAACGAGCAGAAACTCTTGAATAACTCCAGTTGTCGATCTTGACATAGACAGTTTTCCCACTATGCGCATATAATTTACCATCCCATCGACCATCATCAGTCGTGAATCGATAAGGTCCGAAAGCTTCTGCTTTTGCTGCAGAAGCAAAACTTATCGATACAACAAAAAAACTACGGATAGAGCCAAGATAGACATAAACTTTCTGAACATTTGGTTCATCTCCCTTCCTTAATATATAACAGTACTTCAATAGAAAACTCAATAGTCAGATTATGTTAAGGGTTTGCGAGGAGAAGGTAAGAAAATCAAGTGGACCAGATAATAGGAAATGTATCTTTGAGAAAAATCTTTTGATCTGCACTCACTTTTGCTGAGTAATAAAGCATACCATCAACTTCTATGCGATTTCCGTTTTGTATAGAGAAATGGCGTTGCCCCGTGCTCACTGTGAAAATCACATCTGCACGCTTATTTCCTTTCTCGTCAAGAACTAACCAAGTTAACGTATGAGAGTTGTCAGGTATGTTGACCGGTTTAGCTATAAGTCAAGTACCTTAAGACAATGGGCGTTAGCATTAGAAGAAGAAGGCTATGAATTTCAACGGAATGATAAAGATCAACGCATTTATTATGATCGAGATATTAGCATGTTCTTTGAGTTAAAAAAACTAATCGAAAAAAAGAGAAGTAGACACGACGCGATAAAAGCCGTAGCCAAGCTGTATAGAGACAGAGAAAACGCTGAAAAGACGCTAAAAAACCCGATCATAGTACGCTTTCTAAAGAAGATGTACAAGACCTTATTCATGAAGCTGTGGAACGTGCCTATCAAAAAGGAAAAAAAGATGGAGAACAAGAAGCTCAAATGCTTTTTAAGAAAATGGATGAACGCTTAGAAGCTCGTGATCGTCGCTTGCTGGATGGAATAAGCCAGAAGGTAGAAAAATTTTTAACAGCGCCACAAGAAACAGCAGCTACGAATGAAAAGGATGAAGAATTGAATAAAATGGATGAAAAGCTAACTAAGGTACTGAAAGAACTTGAAGAAATGAGAGAGGCACAGCTACACAAAAAGTAGGGTTGGAAATTTTGGAAATGGTAAAAGTTATAAAAAGCAGTCCCACATTGGAATAAAACTTTGGTTAGAGATAAATGTTGTCGAGAAAAATCGACTCTCTATCTTTAGTACCCTAATGTGATAGTTATATCTATTCATTTCCAACATATAGGTTTTTAATTCCATATAAAGGGAATGCGCGGGACTGTAATCACATTTTCTAGGAGGGTTTTAATTTAATGAGAATTGCCATTAACGAAAGATTAAGTAACACTTCGCTCGAACAGAATTTACGTGCTGCGGCAGTGTTAGAGTTCACAGAAGAGGTTTTCGAATCAGACAACTTCAGACCTTTAGAAGTTCTTTCTCCTAAAGAGAATAAACTTTTCATCGTGAACAGAAATGATTGCACCCTAACGGTTCTAAGTGTTGGCCCAAATCAGAATGTGACAAAAGAAACGTGGTTTACAGACGAAATCATTTCAATAAAGGAACATTTTGAGAAGTATAGGTTTGACGATAATACCCCTCCAAAAAGAATGGAAATCACATTTAAAGGAGGGCACGTATTAGAAATTGACCCAAGCCTTTCAGCCAAAGGGAAAGAAGAGGAAGTTATTAATCAAGTAAACGAAGATTTTGAGTCATTGATCGGAGCGTTAAAATATACAAAGATTTTAAAATAACCAAGAGGGGGGGCAGTAGCCCCCCCTTCATATGATTACTCATATCCACTCGGAAATTTCCTTATTTTGAAATCCCACAGTAGAACTATCGAAATGAACAATGACAATAAAGATATTTGCTCTCCATGCCTCGAAGCCGCATTCCTCCATTGAAAAATACGGTTGTTTCAAAAGGTAGTTATTTTCTTTTGATTCTAATCTAAAGATCGCACACAAGATCAATAAAGTGGTTTTCAAACGTCTTTTGTCCCATAATCGTGCTTCTGTTCTCTTGTCTATCATTTACTTCCAAGCCTTACCTGCCATTAAATGATATTTCTCTAAAATGTCCAATGAAATGTTTTTAGCGTCTGTACTTGTTCCAGCAATATTCGTAACAAAACTATACGCCCGATTGTCCGTTTCTATAAAACCGACATACCAGCCTATGCCCGACCCTTGTCCTGTTTTTCCGTAAAGGGTATAGTCATCCCCTTCTGCCTGGGTCATCATCCGTTTAACGGTTTTCATTACATCCTTATCAAAAGGCAGGTTCTCTTTATATAATGTTTCCATAAAATTCACTTGTTCGAGTGGGGAAATTTCCAGTGAGTTGCTTAACCAAAATTGATCAATGCCCCCACTAATATCTTGGTTGCCATAAGACATGTTTTTAACCCATTCCTCCATTTTATTTTCTCCAATGTCACGGGCCATAGCTTGATAATACCACACGACAGAGTGCCTCATACCAGACCCTAGCGTGTGATCTTGGTTCCAGACCTCGATTTCTCTCTCCACACCATCCCAATATTTAATGTCGTATTCATCTTCTACTGCTCCTATTTGTAACCCAATAAGTGCATTAGGCACTTTAAACGTCGATTGCGGTGCAAATCGTTGATTGGCTCGTTCATTATTATGAATAAATATTTTGTCTTTTTTAATATCACGTAATAGGAACGTTCCGTCTTGGCCCTCAAAAAATTCATCTACATCGAGCTTCTTCATATTTAGGTTGCCCTTGGCAGCGTTAGCTTCACTTGATGGTTGCAAACTAGTAATTAGTAAGGCGACTGTACCAATAAGTACTAAAGAGAGTACCAGATTCTTTCGTTTTATCATATTCGTTCACCTCAATTTTAGCCTAAATCTTTGATTTTGCTTTGCACTGTCCGATCACTCTTACCATACTTTTCTGCTAGCTGCTTGATTGATAGCTCTTTACTAGCAATTTTAGAAATAACATCTTTTACTAGCACTTTCCTAGTGCAGTACTTTTACTATTACTAGTATTCGCTAGTACTAGTGCTTTTACCTTCTGGTAGCACATAACAAGTGTAAAATAACCGTTTCATATATATTTTTAATCGATTACAAAAAGCAACAAATTATGATTGTTTCCCTATGCTATTATTAACTATATTTTTCCAAACAGGGAGAGAAGTCTGTGCGTACTAGGATTGAAATACAACTTTCGTCATTAGATCCAGAGTGGATCGAGCTCATGAAAGAAGCAAAGAGGTTAGGTCTGTCTGTACATGAAGTTCAAGCTTACATACGAAGTAATGAAGAGTGTGTTGCTATTAATTAATACAAATTGATAATTACGCTAAAATATTTTTACTTGAAGAAATACATGAAGAAAGAGGGATTTGATGACATACGAAGAAACCTTTGGAGTTTTTATAGACTGGAGAGAGGACATTCCACAGCAATTTAAAATATTAGCTGAAGGGATTAAGTTTAAAGATGAGCCGAAACTTTTATATCAAGTTTAAAAGCCACTTCTTTAGCAAAAAAGCCATAATTATAAGGCTCGTTCATAACCGCGATCACCTCTTTCATTAAACGTACCAATGAGGGACAAGAACAGTTTTTGACTAAATATGATTTCTTCATAACTTCGCCTTAAGGCGGTTCGTGTTTCTTGAAGAAACCCCCAGTTGGGAGAGCGTCAGGAAAATGCATATTTACAACGTTAAGCAAAATGGAGCAAAGAAAAATCGGCTCCTTTATTAAGTTTAGGAACCGATTTTTTGATTTGACTTATTAAGCTAAAGCCCCAGTTAGCTTAAGATTCGAATTCAAGATAATTATATTTTCCACGTCTATAAGTAGTTTTTTATTCAAGGTTTAATATCATTTGGTCAGTTTTTTCAAATCCAAAGGACTTGTATAGTTCTTTAGCATCTTCGCTAGCCAGCAACCTAACTGTTTGAATCTTTTTAGTTGATAACCATTCTATAGTTTTGTGGGTTAGAGCTTGAGCGTAACCTTTTCTTCTGAAATTATTGCTAACATAAACGTCACCAATAAACCCATACTCAGATTGTTTATAAAAGCAATACGGTAAATCTTCCTTAATAAAAGCACCTGCACAAGCAATAATCTCATTATTATGTTCTATTACAAAGTGAGTAGCTTTTTTTCTTTTATATAAATCGATATATTTCATTTCGACCTCTTCAAGAAAATTTTCTCTAAGTAAATTTTCTTTATCAGCATCTTGAAACATTCTCAGCTTAAGAGTTGCTAATTTAGGGATGTCTTCTAGTTTAGCCTCACGAATAATAATCTTCCCACATCCTTCTATTATTTCATTGCATATTCAGTTACTAATTTTTAAAACATAAGTAATGCTTTTTAATGGTGATTTAACAGAAAAGACCACCACTCTTATTGAGTAATAGCCCCGTTTCAATAAGACTTGAATTCGAGATATCTTGAAATTTATCCTAAACTAACGCATCCCCTAGCACAATATGAAATCTTATAAATAACCTTTCATCCTAATTACTTTTCCATCAACTTCTGTACCGACTTCATCCATTCCGATTGTACGATAAAACTTGATCGCGTTGTTATTTGATGGAGAAACTCTTAGATGATACTCACTAACTTCATTGTTTTTAAAGAATTGCTTTGCATAATGGTGTAAAGCTTTTCCTTTACCCTGGCCACGCATTTCGGGTGTTAAATAATACAAGTTTACATACCCAATTTTATTGCCTTCATATTCACGAATAGTTAATTCAAGTTGTCCGATATAATTACCATCTTCTTTGGCTAAAACAAAACCTTCCGGAAAATCTCTGATTTTTTCATCTAACCAACTTAAATATTCCTCTTCTTCACCGAACTCCATAGCATCCCCAAAACTTACATAAAATGAATCTTTCCGAAATTGAACTACTGTATCTCGATGTTTCTTTATATCAATTTCCTCAAAGATCATTTTAACCCCCCTTTTCCGTAGATCCCCAGTTGAACCCTGACTTGCTCCAGCTTATGAGGAAGAGAGCTGGGGCAGCAATTGCAAGTACAGCAATGAGGAGATTCATAGAGCAGCTCCTTTCTTTCTATTTCTATATCTACGAATCATCTTTGGGTTGCGTTTCACATCTGCTCTATGAATCCTTTTATACTTCTAATCAGGCAGTTCCTTCAGTCTATGCAACGAGTTCTTTCATACGCAAAAAAGGCCATCAAGGGGCCTTTTTGCCTTACTCAAAAAATTTCTCAGCACGTTTTACGATGGTTTCGAAGCTGAATCCATATTCCTTCATAACAGTTTCCCCTGGAGCTGAGGCACCAAATTTATCAATACCAATCACATCTCCATCAAGTCCAACATACCGTTCCCAGCCAAAAGAGGCACCCATTTCAATAGCAAGTCGTTTCCTTACGTTTGAAGGTAACACTTTTTCTTTATAGCCGGCCACTTGAGCTTCAAATCTATCGAAGGATGGAATACTTACGACACGTAGATCGCAGCCTTTCGATACTTTTAACTCTTCTTGCGCACGAATCGCAAGCTGAACCTCAGAACCTGAAGCCAGCAGAATCCCATCCGGCGTTTTTTTATCTGAATCCTTAAGAATATAAGCTCCATGTTTCACTCCATCATAAGCCTTCTCAGCAGTACCTTCTAAAGTTGGGAGCCCTTGACGAGTTAAGATAAGCGCATGAGGTTTTGTGTGGGATTCCAGTGCATTCCTCCAAGCCGCACTTGTTTCGTTACCATCTGCCGGCCGAATAACAGAGAGATTAGGCATGGCGCGAAGAGAAGCGAGCTGTTCTACTGGCTCATGGGTGGGACCATCTTCACCTACTGCAACTGAATCATGCGTGAATACATAATTGACTGGAAGATTCATAAGGGCAGAAAGGCGTAAAGCAGGCCGTAAGTAATCACTAAATACAAAGAATGTACCTGCATAGGTTTTCAAGCCGCCATGGAGAGCCATTCCGTTCATCGCTGCAGCCATCGCAAATTCACGGACCCCAAACCAGATGTTCCGGCCGGCATAGTTTTCACGGGAGAAATCATCCTCCCCTTTGACAGCCGTTTTGATTGAACCAGCAAGGTCCGCACTACCTCCGAATAAGTAAGGGATTTTCTGAGATAATGCATTGATCACTTCCCCTGAAGCGGCACGCGTTGCTGCCTCATCTTTACCAGGTTGGTATTTCGGAAGTTCTTTTTCCCATCCATCCGGCAGGAGTCCATTCATCGCTGTTTCTAACTCACTTGAAAGTTCAGGATAAGCTTCATTATATCGTTGATACAACTCGTTCCAGGCTTGTTCTTGTGTCCTTCCATTCTTCAAGACTTTGTCCTTAAAATCTTGATACACCTCTTTAGGAACATGGAATGGTTCATCATATTCCCATTTATAGTGTTCTTTAGCAGCGACAGCTTCCTCTTCACCAAGAGGAGCACCGTGCGAGTCTGCCTTGCCAGACTTATTTGGCGATCCATACCCGATAACTGTCTTCACTTCAATCATGGTCGGCTGCTCTGTATTTTTTCTGGCTTGTATGATAGCTTTCGAGATGCTGTCTGTATCGGTCCCGTCTTCCACCCGAATGACCTGCCATCCATAAGCTTCATAGCGTTTTTCTACACTTTCACTGAAGGAACGATCCAAATCTCCATCGAGCGATATACCGTTAGAATCGTACAGAACAATAAGCTTCCCAAGACCAAGATGACCCGCCAGTGAAGCAGATTCCTGAGAGACACCCTCCATAAGGTCGCCATCACCACATATCGCATAAGTATAGTGATTGACAAGAGGATAACCTTCTCGATTATATTTAGCGGCAAGATGTGCTTCAGCCATCGCCATCCCAGCTGCCATAGAAACTCCCTGACCTAATGGGCCAGTCGTAGCCTCTACTCCATGTGTGTGACCAAACTCTGGGTGTCCCGGGGTTTTTGATTCCCACTGACGAAAGCTTTTAAGATCGTCAATGGTTACGTTATACCCTGACAGATGAAGTAGGCTGTATAAAAGCATGGAGCCATGTCCCGCTGATAATACAAACCGGTCACGATTAAACCATTCTGAATTTTCCGGGTTATGATTCATAAATTCTGTCCATAAGGTATAAGCCATTGGCGCGGCCCCCATCGGCATTCCCGGGTGACCCGAGTTTGCTTTTTCTACCGCATCGATCGTAAGGGTTCTTATTGTATTTATGGAAAGCTGAGCAGTTGATACACTTGTTTGCTGCATGTGATTCACCTCTTGTAATTCTGAATGTTAAACCATCTCTGCTACTGGATACTGACTTTCTACATAACGTAACTGATTTTCTCTCCCGTTTATCAGAACAGAGTGAGTCAAATGGCTGCCATTATTAAACCTTACTCCATTTAAAAAAAGGTTATCTGTAATTCCGGTTGCCGCAAAGATGCAATCATCTGATTTCACGAGGTCGTGATGATTTAATGAGCGTTCCGGATTCTGAATCCCCATTTCAATACAGCGGTGGACTTCTTCATCTTTACGAGGCTTTAATTTTGCCTGCATCTCGCCATTTAGACATTTCAATGCAGTTGCAGCTAATACTCCTTCTGGTGCTCCCCCAATACCAAGGAACATATCAATATCTAAACTCTCGATACAGGTGGCTATAGCATAAATAATATCTCCATCGTTGAATAAGTGAACTTTAGCTCCCTCACTCCTGATAATGTCAATGTACTCCTGATGACGGGGGCGATTTTGGATGAGTACGTTAAGCTCTTTTACGCTTTTGCCATTTGCTCTCGCTACAGCTCTAAGGTTTTCCTGAAGTGGAGCATCAATATCAATTTCACCTTTAGCCCTTGGACCTACTGCAAGTTTCTTCATATACATATCAGGTGCATGCAGCAGCTTTCCTTTTGGAGCTGCCGCAATGACTGTAATCGCATTGCTTTGTCCATTTACGGTAGGAGTCGTTCCTTCAATTGGATCTACAGCAATGTCTACTTCAGGACCTTGACCGCATCCTAAGTTCTCCCCAATGTATAGCATAGGCGCTTCGTCAATTTCCCCCTCGCCAATAACGATCCTGCCTCTCATCCGTATGGCGTTAAGCTCCTTGCGCATAGCATTTGTTGCAGCGTCATCTGCTTCCATCTTCTTCCCGCTACCCACCCATGGCATTGCGGCAATAGCTGCAGATTCAGTCACTTTTAAGAAATCCAACAATAATGGTTGCATCTAAGCATACCCCCTCGGTTTTAACGGCACTGAGTACCGGCTGCCGTAATGCCTAATCCTCCGCCAAAGAACTCTTTTTCCTTCTTCATGATTTTATCTACTTTTCGCTTAGAGCCTTCTGCCCAGACAGAAGCGAGATAAGCTTCCACCACTTTTTTCGCGGCCTCTGGACCTATAATTTGTGATCCCATCGTAATCACTTGAGCATTATTGCTCAATTGAGCTCTTTCTGCAGAATACGTATCATGTGCTAATGCTGCTCGGATCCCCGGGTATTTATTAGCCGCAATAGCCACTCCAATTCCTGTTCCACAAATCAATATACCCCGGTCTAATTTATCTTCATTTATAGCCTCTGATACATCAAATGCGACGTCAGGATAATCGACTGAATCACACGAATGACAGCCGTAATCCACCAGCTCATGGGCAAAAGTCTTTTCAATAAATGCTTTAATCTCTTCTTTTAGCTCAAATCCATTATGATCACTTCCGATACCGATCCTCATCAATCTATCTCCCTTCTCAATAAAACCTTTAATCTTTATACTTTCATATTATTACATATGTTTTCATTTATCAATTATTATTTTTCTTTTATTTTCGTTTATTGTCGTTATTTATTTTCATTTTTATATTTTTGTAAAAAAAAGAATCAGAAACAAGTGACATGATCCTAATTCTCGTTTATGATAAATTAACTCTATTACTTCTCCCTATTATCAGCTAACTAACCTGAGCAGACCTTTTTTGTGCGAACTTCTGAAAAGCTGACAATATCATAAAGGCAGAAGTCGCACCGGGATCCTGCGCTCCAGCCGAACGGTCACCTAAGCGGCTAGAACGACCCTTTTTAGAGATAATATCTCTGGTCGATTTCATACCTTTTTCGGCATCGTTTACAGCATGTTCAAATGCTTCAAAAAAATCGTGAGTCTGCTCATACTTCGCTTCGAGTGTGTTCGCAAAAGGTTCAAGAGTATCCACCATAGTCTTATCTCCTACTTCGGCTTGACCTCTTTCTTTAACCCCTCTCGCAAAAGCAATCCAGTACTGTACTAGATCCATTTCACTCATAACGTTTTTCTTTTTGCCTGATTTGGCACCTCTCATCAGACCTGTCGCATATAATGGACCTACAGACGAGCCCACTGCACTCAAAAATGTTTTGCCTACAGATACGCTGATCTTTCCGCAATCTTCTTCATCTTTTAAATCTGCATCCAAAATTTCGTTAACAGCCTGCCAGCCAATTGACATTGTCACGCCGTGATCTCCATCTCCTATTTTTCGGTCTAATTCACACAAATAATCTTTTTCCTCTTCCATCAAGTCTGCAACTGTTTTAAAAAAATTCTTTAAGTCATATGATGTCAATTCCATTTTATAACCCTCCTTTATTTTTGAACAAACAGTGGACAATCTACAGGATGATCAATCATTTCTGTTAGTTCATCATCTAATTTCATTAACGTTACTGAACAACCGCCCATCTCAAGGGAAGTAATATAATCACCAACATAGGATTTATAGATTTTAATCCCTTTTTCATTTAGTATCTGTTCGACTCTTCGATAAATGATATATAAATCCATTTTTGGTGTTGAGCCTAAACCATTAACTAAAACTACAACCTCTTCTCCACTTGTGATTTCAATATCTTTTAGGATGTCACTGACCAGTCTGTCAGCAATCGCATCTGCTGATTCGATTTTTCCTTTCTCAATACCAGGTTCACCATGATGCCCAAGCCCAATCTCCATTTCATCTTCACCAATTTCAAAGCTAGGCTCACCTGTTTGCGGAAGATAGCATGGACTTACACCAACGCCCATTGAGCGTGTGTTTTCATTTGCCTTTTTAGCAACTCGTATGACTCCCTCCAAGTTATACCCAAAATCTGCTGCTGCACCCGCTGATTTATAAATAAAGAATTCTCCTGCGATTCCGCGTCGCTTTTCTTTTTCTTCTTTTGGAGCAGAGGCTACATCATCAGAAGCTAGTGCCATCCCTACTTCAATATCTTCTTCCAAATCAGCCATTTCTGCTGCCATTCCGAAATTCATCACATCACCGGCATAGTTCCCATACAAGTAAGCGACACCCGCTCCTTTATCGATTGCCTTGGTTACTTCTAGGATAGGGTCGGGTGATGGGGAAGCAAAAATATTACCTACCGCTACTCCGTCTGCCATACCTTCACCTACATATCCTAAAAAACCAGGCTCATGCCCAGATCCTCCTCCAATCAATATGCCGACTTTTCCTTGTTTCGTTTCACGTGCAGTAACTAATGCCCTGTCATTATCAGGTAATTGTTTTATGTATTTAGGATGAGCACTTACGTATCCCTCTACCATTTCTTCCACAACATTTTTTGGATCATTAATAAGTTTCTTCATTAAACAGCACTCCTTTACTGCAATATTTTTTTCCTTTCTCGCTTACTATAAATATAGCAGGAGCAGATAACTTCCTTAAGAAGCTATCTGCTTCCTAAGTTTAAATCGCCGATTGTTTTCCATCCTTCACTGTATTACCTTCTTTTTCTAATAGTTCATTAGGAACTTTAAGGAATCTTGTTAGAATTGCAGCTCCGAAGTAGAGGCCAGCCAAGATCCACATCATACCTTGGGTATCTACTAAATCATAGAACAGCGCTACTATTGCAGGTCCTACGAATACGCATAGTCCAGCTCCTAGATTCAAGATCGACATAGCCGCGCCTTTGTCGCCATCCCCAACTAAGGTAGGGGTTAATGCAGATAGAGGTACGAATCCTGCTAAACACGCTCCCCATAGAATACCGATCAAACCAACTACGAAGACACTTCCTGTAAAGGCTTGAGGTACATAGAACAACATAAGTGTAAAGACTCCACAACCTACTGCTCCAAACCATGTAACGGTGTTTCTCCATCCAAATTTATCTCCAACAAATCCAAAAATCAGATTAAACGCAATATTGGAAATAAAGATGGTTCCCCAAATATTAAGCCATACTGTTGTGCTGACTCCTTGTTCAGCTAAATAAATAGGAAGAAACAAAGGAAACGCATATTGAGAAGCCTGGTTGATAATCCGGACAATACCGGCAATCCCAACCTTTGGTTCTCTCTTCACAATGGTGATCCCATTGATTAACTCTTTTAATTTTGATGTATCACTTGACTTCTGCTCTAAAATTTCAAATTTATCTTTATTGACCACAATGGCAAAAAATGCTCCGATCAGCACCCAAATAATGGCTGTCCACAGTGTTGGTATATATCCAAAAGCTTCTATAGAGAAACTAGAATAATAAGCACCAAGGACACTCAAACCTCCTGTAAATACAAACCAGAACCACCCAACCGCTTTGCCCAGCTGATACTGAGGAGTACGGTAAGTAATCCAGACGAGAAAAGAATAAGCAAACAACGGATACCCAAATCCGCGAAGGGCATAAGTAGGAATCATTAACCCATAATTAAGTGTTGGAATTGCCAGCCCAACAAAAAGAATATGGCCTACTATATACAAGGCTACTCCCATAAGCATGGTTCTCCTTGGACCAATAGCTTCAGTCAAGACTCCTGAAAACCAGGCTGCTATAGCAATGGTAACTCCATATGAAGTTGTTAAAGTCGCTGCTTGTTTAACAGTCAAACCTTCTTCAACTAAATATGGGCTAATCCAAGCTAGTTCTAAGCCATCTCCCATCATAAAGATAAGTACACCGAAATATCCCCAAGCTAAGTGAGGAGGAATACCGATCCTATTTAGAAAAGAGTCCTTCTGAGTTAAATCATTCATTCCATGTCCCCCATCCTTTTAAATTTGGTATGGTTTCAAGATTACCTTCAACGAATGATCGCCTTTCTTCATCATCTCAAAACCTTCTTTAAAATCTTTAAGATTCAGTTGATGAGTAACTACATTATCTGTCGGAAAATCACCATTAGAAATTCCTTCAATCACTAAAGGATAGCAGTAAGGACCTAAATGAGAACCCAGTAAATCAAGCTCTTTTCTATCGCTAATGATACTCCAATCAACAGAGACAGGTTCACCAAATACACTAAATTCTACGAATGTACCTAGTTTTCGAATTGCATGTAGTCCTTGCTCTACTGACTTCGGATGTCCTGTGGCTTCAATATAAATATCACAACCATAACCGTCTGTCATATCTTTAATTTCTTGTACAACGTCTACTTCGCTAGGGTTAAGTACTAAATCCGCTCCAAACTGTTTAGCTAATTCCAATCGATCCTCTTTCAAATCCAAGACTACTAATTTTCCAGCACCTGATTTCTTAACGGCTCCTACCATACCAAGTCCTAACGTACCAGCACCTGATAAGACAACTACATCCCCAAGTTCAATTTTGGCTCTTTGCACAGCATGAAGACTGCATGCATAAGGTTCTATTAAAATAGCTTGTTCAATAGGAAGATTTTCTGGAATCTTATAGTTGATTGCTTCTTTTGTGAATTTCATATATTCCGCCATTCCGCCATTCACGTTCTTTTGAAAGCCATAAAGATCATGCTTTTCACACATCCAATATTGTCCTCTGTTACAGAACCTGCACTCCCAGCAAGGAACAATCTGTTCAGAAATTACACGATCTCCCACTTCAAAACCTTCAACTGCTTCTCCTTTTTGTACGATCCGGGCAACGAATTCATGTCCAGGAATCATTGGAGCCTTAATATAAGCTGGTTGAGTTTCATCTCCCCAAAAGCTTGGAGCCCCATCATATGCTTTAATATCCCCAGCACAGATTCCACAAGCTTCTACTTTTACAATGATTTCTTTATCATTTTCTAACGTTGGTGTCTCTACTTCCTCATAGCGATAATCTTTTGGACCATAAGCTACTACACCTTTCATTGTTTCAGGGATCACTTGTGAGTGATTTTGATGTTTAGATAGAACTTCTGACATATTACTTCTCTCCTTTTTAATAGATTCATACTATAAATCTAAAAATCATCTGCAGAATGGATGTTTTTGTAACCGGTTACAACCATTTTCACTTAGTTTATCATTAATTTTTGTTTTGTCAATTTAATTATTGAATGTTTTCAATTATATATATTTATGTAAATAAACGAAATCAAAAAATAAAAAATCTTTAACATTGATAAAAAAACACAAATGAAATATCATTAGGGTACTATTAAAAATAAGGATGTTTAGCTCATGAAAATGTTTGTAAGTGAACGAAGAAACAAAATATTGCAGCTATTAGACGAAAAGAAACGAGTTACTGTAAAAGAGCTAGCTGCACATATAGGGGTATCTGAAGCAACACTGCGTACAGATCTAAATAAGATGGAAGAAGAAGGTCTGCTAACAAGAACTCATGGAGGGGCAATACTTAACAATGACTCCGATCATGAAACAAGCTTTTCTGCAAGAGAAAAGAAAAATAAGGAAGAAAAAACAATAATCGCTGAAACCGCTTTTGAATTAATTGAAGAGAAACAGTGTATTTTATTGGATGCTAGTTCCACTGCTCTAGAATTAGCTCGTCATCTAAAACATCAACCTATACGTCTCACCGTTGTTACAAGTGGTGTCCTTACTGCTCTCGAACTTAAGGAGAATCCTGATATCACTGTTATATTAATTGGCGGAGTTTTAACTAATCGGTCTTCCTCCATCGAGGGTACTTTAGGGTTGTCTATTTTAGAGCATGTAAATATCGATATCATGTTTACTTCAGGGAATGGTTTCTCCGTTGAAAATGGATTAACAGACTTTAATCTTTATGAGGTTGCTTTGAAGAAAGAGTTGGTGAAGAGATCAAATAAAATCGTCGCTATTGTAGACTCTTCAAAAATTGGGAAGTCATCTAGTGCTGTATTTGCATTCCCTAAAGATATTGATGTATTAATCACAGATAATCCTTCAAGTATAGAGCTATCAACAAGATTGAGAGAAAATAATGTAGAGATAATCACACCTATTTTAAACTAGGTAATAACATGTTTCCTTTTTATAAAAAGCATTTTGGAAGCGTTAACAATGAAGAAAGGAGATTCAATGTGGAATCCAAAGGATACGACAAAAATTTCACGTACCTTACTAAACCATTTCTTGGTTTTTCCATCCCCGATGGTGTTAAATAGGTTATTCAGCATAAAAAAAGCCCTCTTTGCCAGAGGACTTGTTATTTTTTCGCATATTTACGTTTGGCTTTGCTCTTTTTTATGAAATCTTGCATTAATCGATCGCTTTCTTTTCGTTCTTCTTCCGATTTGTGAGGATAGGCATAAATGCCGTTGTGTTCCGTGTCAATAATATGAGCAAGCTCTCCAACGGTGAATTCTCGTTTGGAATTCGTATCATTTTTCGCCATGAATACTACCTCCTCCTTTATGTAAATATACGTCAATAAGCTTCTGTGAATGCAACTTCATTGATGGCCATACGGCTGGTGCTGCCAATTTGTTGAGCTCCTAATTTAGCGTAATAATCCATAAGTTTTTTATTGTGCTTGGAGGTAATTAATACAAATCCCTCATGCCCGGCTTGTACGCTTAGTTGACAGCGGCAAGCATCGTAGGAGCTACATTAATTCCACTTTTGCTTTCTTTCCCCCAATTGGCGGATTCAAGATTTTCTACCAGCACATACCCATCCCTGTATTCAAATGAAATGGCAGCCTGTATTACATCATTCCCCGCTATTGTCAGTTTATACACCTGGCGGTTGGGGTTATCGTACTCCTCCAACCAGTTGAAAAACCATAAAGCAAGAGATTTTAAATCCTTGCTTGTTACCGGATCAAAATATCCGCTGAAGTATTCCTTTGTATCTTTCGTCTTAATAATTACTCTCATCCAATGCCTCCTACCCACGTAACGGGGAACTAAGGTCCTCCGAAAAATCAATAACCCTTACAAATAAGGAGCATTCCTGTAAGGAAGAAATGGGATGGGAAATGAGCGAAGACGAAAAATGCACAAAAAAAGCCCCCTTGGTACGATAGAGAGTGTCATGCATGACCTCGAATTAAGTACCGAAGGAGGACTTCACCATGGATTTTACACAAAACCAGCGCTTAGCGCAAATGAATGAACGAACGTTGATCATCGGTGTCGACGTGGCTAAACATAAGCATGTTGCCCGCGTCGTGGATGAACGGGGGCAGGATCTCGCCAAACGGTTAGTCTTCGTTAACACGATGGTCGGATTTTCGGAACTTCTTTCCTGGGCGAAAGAGCTTTCTGCAGAACATAGTCGCCCGGATATCGTGATCGGCATGGAGCCTACCGGCCACTACTGGCTGAACCTGGCTTACCACCTGAAAGCCCGCGGCATTCACACCGTGGTCGTCAATCCGATGGAGGTGAAACGGTTCAAAGAAATGGACGACGATTCCCCGACGAAAAACGATACGAAAGATGCGAAAGTCATCGCTCAAATCGTCAGGGACGGACGGTTCCACGAACCGACCCTGCCCGAGGATGTGTATGCGGAACTGCGCGAAGGCATGAAGATCCATGACATGATGCAGGAGGATCTCTCTTCCATCAAAGCGCAGATGCAGAATGCCCTGGACCGTTACTTCCCTGAATTCCTTCAGGTGTTCAAGGGTTGGACCGGGAAAGCGGCTGCGGAGCTTACTGTTCCAGGTCGCCAGACCTCTCTCCTTTCACAATGAAGCGTTCCGGAAACTCCATGAACACTACCGTCATTGATCGACGAACCCCTTGACTGGAAAGCAGTCGTTTGTCGCCTTGAGTCGCAAGCTTGTGAAAATCTTTTATGTCCTGGGAACACGGGAGTGTGCCTTCAGTGAAGCGCGTATGATTCGGGATATCCCCGTCATTTCAACCTTACAGGAAGCAGCCTGAGAAGACAGAGTTGAACCGTTGAACTTGTTTTGAACAATCGAAGCACGGAGAAGCCTGTCGTTAATTATTCCATGAGGGCATAGACCCACCTAAGGAGCATTTCCGGCATCCACCATGGTCAGGTCGAACGAAGGAATTTGCGCGTATAGACGCCGAGAGACGTGGGAGGGTCCACCGCCATGTGTCACGTGGAGATCCAAGGTGCGATCATACGATTAACACCCATTTAATGGAAAATGTCCATGGATGTCTGGTTGGTGTCACCCTCAAATTCCAAATACACCCTTTATTTTCATATAAAGGATTCGACTACCACCATGCGCTTCTATTGATCGAAAGGAAATGGGCGAAAAACGAAGCAATTCTAAGAAAACGTTAATTTAAAGAGGGAGGTAGAATTTATGACAGTCCAAAGAATTCAAGGAACAGGAAAATAACCGTAAAAAGTACGCTCCCCTCACTAGTCGTCCTACCCCTATAAGAATCATCATACCAGTCTTTAAAAAAATAAAAATAGATCAGGTCTTCTCTTTTCAATTACAAGATGTGTGACCACGAGGAACATTTCCAAATGGAGATTGAAGGAAAATTCTTCTCATAATTATAAAACTAAAACGTTTCTTTTAATATATAAACTGAATATTTTTATGTAACAATAAACAAAAAACTCTTTTTATTTTGATACCAAGTTATGTAAATGCTCTCTAAATAATCTACATTGTTTAAAAGCAAAGTTGAAAGTTCTATTATACAAAAGCCTAAAAGCACCTTTGAGGTGGAATAGGAAGCTGAATATGTAACCGATATACAAAAGAAGCAAATTAATAGAAATAAATAACGGATAATTCTAGAGAAACTTAATAGCTTTTAAACGTATTAGATATATCGAACTATAAATATTTACCTATATATGGTATAATTGTTCTATATCCCCAAAGGAGTTTTTAAATGGAAAATAATGATTCCCCATACGAAAGCTTTTCTGACAATCAGCTAGTAGGGTATTATTTGTTTATTCTTTCTAATATTTATTCAGGTAAACTTTCAAATGCAATGTTCGGTGAGATCGAATGTTTAGAAGACATCGCCTTTAGACGCGGTTTACATTGTTTATGGCATTCTAAAAATGTAGGTAGTGGCAGTCAGTTTATGTAGATGTTCTTCAACATCCTATTCTCATAAGTTTAATCAATTAAGTCCGAGTAAAAAAAGGTCTTTAACAAACGTCATTTGAGTTCTTATCACTAAATCCCTCATCAAAATCACCTGTTAAATCTTTTTAAATTATAATTTCACGTACCTTACTTTATGCAGTTACTAATATTTCAATCAAAGAAAAAGGATAATTAAAAACTCCTTAAGAGTCTAAATAAGACTTCATAAGAAGAATTTATTATCGGGGTAATGAGTGGTGAGGTATTAACATATTCAAAGCCAACGGCATTTTTTTGTTAAACCGTCTCTCCCTGGTGCTAACTGCGTTCCACATTCACTTTGGCTTGAATAGTGATCACAGACAATTAAAATGTAGGGTTATTCCCTTTTTTACTAATCGTTTACCTGATCATTTTCTCATTACTGTACATTTTTACTAGACGTTTTTATTTATTGCACTTAAATACAGGTTTAAAGAATCTTCTACTTCAATTGTGACTAACTTAATAAAATCATCATATTCTTTTTGTGTATGTGCTTTATCTAATGCTTCATAATAATCGATACGATTTTCCACTTTAATAACAATTGGGGGAAAGCCGTCTTTCATGAGTTCTAAATTTAATAACAACCGTGATGTCCGACCGTTTCCATCAATAAATGGGTGAATTCCAACAAAAATAGCATGTAACATGGCTCCACGCGCTACTGGATGCAACTTTTTCGTTTCTGCTTTTTCATACCATATCATTAGTTGCTCTATCTTTTCTTTAATGAGGAAAGGTGCTGGAGGTATATGTTTAGCACCGGAAATAAAAACTTGCTGGTCTCGATATACGCCTGCATATTCATCATCAATGCCTTTTAGTACAAGTCGATGTAAATTTTTAATTTGCCACTCCGATAATGGTTCCCCCTTTTGTACAATCTCCTCTACATATGCAATGGCATCCCGATGATTAAGAACCTCTAAGTGTTCACGAAGTGTTTTGCCACCAACAGTAATTCCTTCTAAAACCACCTTCGTTTCGTTGATTGTTAACGTGTTTCCTTCGATTGCATTCGTATTATATGTCCATTCGAGTAATAATTTTTCACGTAAGCTTCTGACTGTATACTTGGGTAGCGGTCGATTAGCATCTAGACTTTCCTTCAATTGATTAATTTGTTCAAACATTCGCTTCACCTCTCTCACTGCAAAAAATACTTTAATTAAGAATTCTATCGTTTAACTGAATATACCTTCTGCACTACATATTATCAATAAAAATAGGTAATAGCGTTGCGGACTGAAAAATCAAAAGATTAGATAGTAACTATGACATATAAATGCTCTCTAGATAATAATTTCACGTACCTTACTATATACCACTAATAATTCAATCAACAACCACTGAATCTTACTATCCTTGCCATCTTTCTTACCGAATTTACCAAGCAATGCCAAAATGTAACTGCTAATCTAGAGTTAACACATTCTGCTCGATAGAAATTGAACACTTTTTAATAACTATCCCACCCCGCTCATGTAAACTTACATGAGTATGTTAGTTTATGAGCGGGAGGGCGTGAAGGGTGAGTATATCCCTCCTCTAATAATTATTCAAGGATCACCTTTTCTCTCTCAGATAACAACTTTTGTTTTTACGATTTTTCACTGAATCGCTCACAAGTAAACTTTTATAATATTCAACTTTTACTTATCTTTATTCGAGGGACACATTTAGCTTTCGCTGCTTGTTAACAAATTAAAGTAATAATCCTGTTTTTTAAATTGTTTGTAATAAAAGTTATGACTTTTTAAAATTTATTTTCCTTCCAGATACAGGCTATGGCGGAGTCATTAACGTAGCCAGGGCGGCAAAGGAAATGGTCGAATCGGTTGTGGCCGCCGTGAGATCGAAGACCAGCTGTTACCGAAGAAATGTGGTCACTTGAACGGGAAAAAGCTGATTGAACCTGAAGAAATGATGCAAAAAATCCACACGATCAAAGAAGCCGCACCAACTTGTCATCTGAAGGAATGGATAAAGCCATTGAGCTTGGTTAGACGAAAAAGTAGCAAAAACTGTGCTTCCGGAAATAGGAAAAGAAAATAAGTGAACAAAGAAAAGAGAAGAGGCTGCTGTCCCCTTCTCTTTTCTTTTCATTTTAAATTTTTAGACCTTGAGGAAGTCATTCTCCACGATACAATGAAATAATTAATTATTAGAATAAGTAACATAGATACTCCGACTAGAGGCATAAGGATACCAAGCGTCAATATAATCCCTACAACTCCCCACCTAATTTTATGGGTTTGAATTTTTGCAGGCGCACCAAATGTCCCTTTTGACTTTCTTTTCATCCACATGGTAAAAGAACTGAATACCAACAAAATGATTCCTAATCTGGTCAGAGTCCTCAGCAGCAATGATAAAAACCCGGTAATTAGCTTTGTCCTTTCTGCTTAATCCTCCGCGCCGATAAAAATATAACCATCGCAGTAGAATTTCAAGGAAGAGCAACGAAAGAAGATGCAGAAAAAATAGATCAATGTGCAAGCGAAAGACTTGGAGATCATCAGCCAAAAAAGGTTTAAGCTCTGTCATCTCATTCTCAATAAGAGAGATGAATGAACATGAACAAATGGCTCTACCTTAAATATTTTCTTATCGTTTGGTTAGTGGCACATGGTATAGGAGCGATAACCTTTGGTATATTGCAATTCACCGATCCAAATGCCTACAAAACACCCATCATCGCAATCTCTTCTATATGCATTGGTTTAGTTGCCTTCAATGCTACGGACCGAAAGATTAATAAACTGAAAAAGAACAATGAGCCTGTAAATAACTTATAAATTTTATCCAATAAAGCTGTTGAGCGAAATTACTCAGCGGCTTTATTGTCTTCAGGTCAGTTTTCAATGCAAATATAACGATTATATTGAACTATTGGTTTTTCTTATACCATTAAAGCGCCCGATTGTTGAAGATCATTGCAAAGCCTTATTGAACAAAAGCACCCGTTACGTTAATCAGAAGTTCTTTTTAAAGCGCATTTTTTTGCCTTTTTAACTAATTCATTAACAAATTCTTGTTTTTCAGCTTGATACTTATAATGATCTTCGGAAAACTGTTTTGCTAATTTTATTTTTAAATCCCCATACCTTTTAGCGTCCTCTGGATATTTAATTAAATATTCTTTAAAATCCAAATGTGTTTTTATATTTTCATTACCAACTTGAAATATATGTACATGATGAGTTCTATTTTCGTTCCCCTTCGGAAAGTACCTTCTTCCTGAAATTCCATTCTCACCTTTAGGTTTATACCCAAATTTTCGTAATTCTTCATTGTATAAATCAACTTTTTCAATATTTTTAACAACAATCAAAATATCTATTATTGGTTTTGCGTAACCTATTGCTGGTACAGACGTACTTCCAATATGAAAAATATCAACCAATTCACCTTTAAATATTTCTTTTAATATTTTCTCTTCTTGCTTATATGATTTTTCCCACTCTTCAGTCCAAGGAAGTATTTTCGTTTTTCGCATAGAACTATCCCCCTTAGATATTTAATTTAACAATTCTTAATGTAGCTTTGAAATAAAGTTTGATAAAAAATACCTCACAAACCCATATTTTACGATAAATAAAAAGAATCCATTTTGAAAAAAGATTGATCAAAATGGATTCTTTTTCAGCGGATTTAAGTTTGATTTTTATAAAAAAGTTTGATCATTTTCTACCTGTGTTGT
>NZ_JBHIKY010000004.1:0-239966 GCF_042139015.1 Alteribacillus sp. HJP-4
AAAGTAACAAGACACCCCAAAACATCTGAAATTTTAGGACCCTTTTATTCCAATAGAGGAATAAAAGGGTCCTTTTTTGAACTTCCGTTTTTGTTGGAGATAAAATGCAGGTTTTTCAGCAGCCTCGCTGCTCTTCCCACAGGAGTCTCGGACTTGTCCCCTGCTATCTTCTATTTAGGATACTACTTTTTCTATAAAAAGGGGCTTTTGCTACAGCCCCGTTATCTTCTTTATTTTTTTATAAACATCTGCGTCCAATACCGTCCATTTTCTTCAAATCCCGCGCCAATATGGGTAACTTCATTATTTAAAATGTTTTCCCGGTGCCCTTCACTGTTCATCCAGCCTTCCACTGCCTGCTGAGCAGAACGTTGCCCCATGGCGATATTTTCTGAAGCGACCGTATATTCAATTCCAAATTCATCCATCATTTCAAATGGAGTCCCATACGTTGGAGATTCATGGGCAAAATAATTATTTTCCGCCATATCCGCCGATTTTGCCTCTGCTACTTTATTTAAGTCATTGTCCATCCGCAACGGCGGCAGGCCATGTTCTTCTCTTGCCTCATTTGTTAATGTTACTATTTCTCCAATGACTCCATTTCCACCAGCCGCCTCTTTGTTTTCAGCTCCCGGTTTTTCCACATCTGATTCAGCACCAGCATCCTCGCCGCTATCATTTTCAGGCCATTGATCCCACTCTTCCTGAAATAAATCTTCATCAAATTCTTCATCTATTTCATAGCGCACGGGACCAGGCTGATTTTCTCGTGCTTCATCGCTTTCTTTCTGAAGTCCGCAGCCAGCAAGCGTTACTGTCAGTATTCCAAAACATAGAATGAAATAACGCCAATTATTATTAATCATTTGCTCTCCTTCTTTCCCAATGGTAGATATACTACATTATGGGGCAGATAGGCAGATTTTATGCGTTATGCTTGCTGCATAGTACGGTACATTTCACGGTATGCCTTTGATTCCTGTTCCATTCCTTTTTCATAATAAGCTTTTGAAAGCCATAATACTGGCTTCGGATCAGAGGATTTCAGTTCCATTTCCCAGCTGAAACATTCTATAGCTAGATCAAACTGCTTGAATGCGTAGTATAATTCGCCAAGCTGCAGCTGCTTTTCCGGATCATTTGCAAGACCTTCCATCTTCATCACTTGTGCAAAAATAGGTGAATTCGGTGAAGCTTTCTGGATTGGAGCCATCCAATCAAAAATATATTTAAAATCATAATGCTGTAGCATCGAAATAATGCATTTTTTTAAGAGGTCCTCTGCGTGTTCAGGATGAGCATCAAATAATTGAATAATAACTTTGTTTGCGTGAGAAAGAATGTGTTTGTCTTTGTCAAATTGGGAATGTTTGAGACTGACAGCGATCTTTTCAAGCTGCTCAGCAGTCAGAGAAGTGCGTGCGGAAGTCATCAACGAGACTGCTTTTTCCGGATGATCCCCGTTTAAATAGGAATGAATTAAGTCCTCCTGCAGGGCAGAGAACTGCGGTGATTGTTTGTATAGATTTTCAAATATTTTCAAGCGCTGTGTATCAGAAAAATAAACTGGAAGACGCTCGGTTATTTCTCTATATACTTTCATAGAAGGGCGGCGCTTCATTTCAGTGATTAACAATGCCATCAGCTCTACTATACGGTTTTCTTTTGAATAGATCTGCTGCAGAGCAGAGGCATTATCTCCATCTGACCTTTTTTTAAACATCATTCGTTCTGCGTACAATGGATCGTCTGTAAGAAGGAGTGACGGCTGTTGCGTGTAAAGTTCACTGAACCTATCGAAGGAAGCATCAGCCATTAATTGTTTCAGCCAGCTATGTTTTGGAACGTACTGCTTCAACAGTTGAATCATTCGGTAACTACCGAAAAGCTGTCCGTTGCGGCGGTATTGAAAGTATATTGATTGGATTTCCTTAAAGATGTGTTTTTTAGTTAGGAAGGCATCAAAGAAAGTAAAGATATAAGCTGCCTCGTAGGAAGAATAGCGGCTGGGTAGCTTTTCCATGAAAGAAGGGAGGCTTTTAACCATATACACAGGCGAAGAGGAAAGAAGATTTTCCATTAAAGGATGATTACCTGAAAAACGCATTCCTTTTTTAAATGCTTTTTCCAAAAAGGAGCGGCGATTAACACTTGCCGCCTTTATTGCGATAAGAAAATCATTTTTATAAAAAATTAAATAGTAGGACTGACGATTATCTGCTGAGGCTTCCACAATCGTGCTTTGCATGTAAATGGCCATTCGTTCAGCTTTAACCGTTATATTTTTTTTGCGATCGGACACAACACATGTATTCATGCCGTTCCCTCCTATCTTATAATTAACCGTATCACACATTACAGAGAAAAGCATTATTCACCACAAGGAAAAAAATTCCTCATTCCGGCAATACAGAATGAGGAATCGCTGCTAATCATTTGAAATTTGTTCTAGTGGACTGGCATTTCCGTAAATAGGTCTTGGTCTATTTGCAGGCGCAGCCCATTTCACTCCATTTTGAATAACACGTTGTACCTCTTTGTTGTAATACGTTGGGTACGTTTCATGGCCGGGACGGAAGTAAAAGATTTTACCGTTCCCGCGATAAAAGGTGCAGCCGCTGCGGAAGACTTCCCCGCCTTCAAACCAGCTTGTAAATATAAGTTCGTCAGGAGCGGGGATATCGAAATGTTCTCCATACATTTCTTCCCGTTCCAGCTCGATATACTCTCCAATACCTTCTGTAATTGGATGTGCGGGGTTGACTACCCACATCCGTTCTTTTTCATCAGCTTCCCGCCATTTTAAGTCACACGTGGTTCCCATTAATTTTTTGAATATCTTTGAAAAGTGAGCGGAATGCAGTACAATAAGTCCCATTCCATCAAGAACTCGTTCATGGACTTTATCAACAATTTCATCGTTCACTTCATCATGTGCTTTATGACCCCACCATACGAGTACATCAGTATTTTGTAGAACCTCGTCAGTCAAACCGTGATTTTCTTCATCAAGAGTAGCAGTGCGAACCTCACTGCCATTCTCCTTTATAAAGGAAGCAACAACATTATGTATACCCTCAGGATACATTTCCCGTACTTCCTGATCTTCGATTTCGTGGCGGTATTCATTCCAAACTGTAACATTTATCATCGACAGTAGCCTCCTATGAAATTATCATTTAACACTATAATATCATTTCTGCAAACGATTTCATATTCTTTTTTGATAAAAAATACCATTCTTCCATTCTTTTATTCAAGAAGTCCTGGAATGAACATAACAATGTCGCTCCAAAACGTAATAATGAGCAGAACTGCTATCATTGCTCCATAGAAAGGCATCAATGTTTTTAATACTTTTTCCATTGGAATGTCCCCAATAGCAGAGCCAACGAATAAAGCTGCTCCGACAGGCGGCGTAATCAATCCTATAGATAGGTTGAGTATCAGCATTATGCCAAAATGTATCGGATCCATTCCAAGCTCTGATACGACAGGCAGAAAGATTGGTGTAGCGATTAAAATCAACGGAGCCATGTCCATTACTGTTCCCAGAAGCAATAATATCAGATTAATTAGAAGCAGAGTGATAATCTCATTGGAGGAAAAAGAGAGCAGCGAGTCAGAAACCGCGCCAGGGACCTCCAAATAAGCTAACAGCCACCCAAATCCGGATGAAGCTGAAATTAAAAACAATACCATAGAAAGAGTCTTAAATGTGCGATGCAGAACATATCTAAAATTACTTAACGGTACATCCCGGTACACAAAAAATGTAATGATAAAGGCATAAACTGTTCCAATAGCAGCTGACTCTGTGGCAGTGAAAAATCCCGATACAATCCCTCCAATAATTATCACAGCAGTCAACAGACCTAATATACCTTCCCGTAATACTTTTGGGATCTCTTCTTTTTTCATTGGTTCACTTTTAGGATAATTTCTTTTTACAGCTATGACATAAGCGATAACCATCAGTACAAAAGCTAGGAGGAGTCCTGGTAGTACTCCGCCCATAAACAGGCCGCTGATGGAGACGCCTCCTGCTGCAGTGGAATAAATAATCATATTGTGACTCGGCGGCAGAATAACACCCTGTGCGGCACTGGAGACGGTCACACTGACTGAGTAAGCCTGATCATAACCTTTTTTTCTCATCATCGGAATTAACACCGAACCAACAGAAGAGACATCAGCCACAGAGGAACCAGAGATCCCCCCGAAAAATGTGCTGGCAGCGATATTAACCAGTGCAAGACCGCCCCGGATTTTACCAATTAATAAATTTGATAAATTAATAAGCCTTCTGGAAATACCTCCTTCATTCATAATTTCCCCTGCCAAAATAAAAAATGGAATGGCGAGGAGAGAAAAGGAGTTCATCCCGGCTACCATTCTCTGTAACACTGCCGGCAATGGTATACCGATTGATAACGCTGTCAATAAAGATGAAATAACAAGTGTAAGCGCAACGGGCACTCTTAATATAAGCAGCAAAAGAAAGCTTCCGAATAAAATTGCAATTTCCATGTCTTACTCTCCTCTCGTCTCTTCTAAGGTGTCATCTCCTGAGGAATCATCATCATTTATAAAGTTCATCAGCCCAAAAAAGATCATCAGCAGTCCGGTAATTGGGAGTACCAAATAGACAAAGCCTGAAGGGATGTTTAACCCCGGCTGATTAGTCCCCATGCTGTCTAAGGCAAAAACTGTACCGTAATAAGCGATAACGGCTCCGACTAAAACAACCAGAATGGCGTCACCTCTTCTGCAAAGCCTTTTAATTCGTTCAGGAAAATAACTATAAAACACTTCTACGCTGATATGTGTTCTTTCTCTAAATCCGTAGGCGATACCGAAAAAGCTGACCCAAATAAATAAAAATACGGTCAATGGCTCCAGCCATGTAATAGAAATTTCAAACGCTGTTCTTAAGATAACTTGAAAGGTGATTGCAACTACCATCACCGTTAACAAAGAAACAGAGATAATTTCTATCGTTTTATTGATCTTGTCTCTTATCCGGTTAATCCCTTTCATAATAATCTCCTCCTATTGAGCTTCATCGATTCGGTCTATCCAATCCTCGTATTTTGGACCGTATTTTTCATAAAGAGGCTGGACTGCCTCTCTCCAACTTGAATAATCATTAATTTCTATAACTTCATTTCCATTCTCTTCAAGCGCTGCCGCTGCTTCTTCTTCCAGCTCAGCCCAGGCCTCCCGCTGAATTTCAATGGAGTCCTGAGCTGCGCTCCATACAATTTCCTGGTCCTCTTCACTCAGCTCATTCCAAAAATCATCAGACATAATAAGTACTTCAGGTACTGTAGAGTGGGCATTCAACGTATAGTAGTCTGCAACTTCGTAATGGTTGGTCGTATAAAAGCTCGGAAGATTATTCTCTGCACCATCTACGACACCTGTTTCCAATCCGGAATAAACTTCTGAAAATGACATCGTGCTGGGGGAACCTCCAAGAGTATCAATTAAGTCAATCATCATATTCGATGGCTGCACCCGGATCTTCAAATCCTTCATATCTTCCGGCTCTTCGATCGGCCGTTCTGTATTATAAAGATGTCTGCTTCCAGAATCATAAAAGGCGAGCCCCTGCATACCTGCATCCTCTAAAGAATTCAACAGATCGGTTCCTATATCTGATAAAAGTACATCCCACATTGCCTCTTCATTTTCAAACAGGTAAGGCATCGACAGTACTCCGATATCCTCTGAGAAATCTACAAGCGGGCTTGCGTTTGTTCTAGTCATTTCAATAGAACCAATCTGAACCTGTTCCAGGGCACTTCGTTCGTCTCCCAGCTGGCCGCCTGAAAAAACGTCTACTTGAATTCTGCCATCTGAACGTTCTTCCACCATTTCTGCAAATGCTTTGTCTCCAATCGTAGTCGGATAATCATCGGGCTGATTTTCTGCCAGTACTATTTCGTAAGTATTTTTTTCTGAAGCACCCGCTGAATCTGTATTTTCTGGTGTTTTCTGCGCGCATCCCGCTATCATCACGACGACTAAAGAAGCAATAAACGCAGTCCACATAAACTTTTTCATAATAGTTCCTCCCATCATGTATATCTTCACTCTGTCTGCTTTACTTTCTTCATGGTTAAATAACGATTTATATAAAGCGCTTCCAAAATAAATATCAGTGTATGTCGGAAACGGAAGAACGTACAGCAAATCTCGGTTCATAACGATAAATTTCCGGTTTTGTAGGGTGATCATTTATTTGTGCCAATAACAGCTCTGCAGCTTGTTTTCCCATTTCAAAGGCGGGCTGATTAATCGTAGTAAGCCCGGGGTTGTGCAGAACTGCAAATGAGACTTCGTCGATACCTATTATGCTGAGTTCCTCAGGAAGCCGCATCTCTTTTTCTTTGCAGAATTCAAGAAGCGCAATTAATGCGAGATCATTTGAAGCCAAGATGGCTGTGGGCTTAACCTTTCGTTTGAAAATTTTATTCAATTGCCCCCGCAATAAGGGAAGATCTCCAGAAAAGATAAACTCCTCCCGGCAGTCCTTCCCGAATTCATCCATCGCCATCCTGAAACCATCTAAACGCTCGATCCGGGGTGTAATTGGAGGCTCGAGCTTTGGCGTGACTATAGCAATATTGTCATGCCCTTTTTCTGAAAAATGCTCAACAGCCAGCTCTGCCGCTTTATAATTATCAAGCAAAATTGTTGAAACGCTTACTTCCGGCATAATACGGTCCATAAACACCACTGGAATCTGATAGTCAAGCAGCTGCTGATATACGCTAGTATTTTGCCGGGAAGGAAATATAATGAAACCATCCACTTGCTTAGACTGAAGCATCGTTAAATACTTTTTTTCTTTCACAGGATCGTCGTCTGCATTGCAGACAATAACGTGTATATCTTTTTCATTACAGCTGTCTTCAATAGAGCGGATAACCTGAGTCGAAAAGCCGTGCAGAATGTTGGCCACGATAATACCGATTGTAGAAGTTTTTTTCTTCGTAAGACTCCTCGCAATAAAATTCGGTGCATAGCCAAGTTCTTCGATACTTTGCTGAATGTTATCCTTCGTTTTCTCACCCATATATTCAAATCTTTCATTTAAATATTGTGAGACGGTGCTTTTTGAGACATTTGCATGTTTTGCCACATCATTAATGGTGATTTTTTTGGTTTTTTTCATTTTTCATCTCCACGTAACTTTCAAAGTTTGACGTTAACTAAACCGGTTTAGTTTTTGGGTAAAAAGATAACCGCTTTACTGTCAGGAAAAGAGGTTTCTTCTACCTTTAATTGTTATTAATTGATTTCATCTCAAGCATGATCAGCAGTGAGGCGGATGTGACCGTTTTTAACCGGCCTGAAGTCGACCACTTTACGCTGCAGTCAAATGCCCGGTATATAATTCTGAAAAGCTTATCAAATTGTTTACTAGAAAATCAATATTTACATCCTAAATGTAAGCGTTATATTTTTCAAGTCTTTTTTTGTTTTTTTAATCTATCCTCAATTGTTTTGAAATATAAGTAATAGGCTGCTGAAATGTAAAATTACCGACAGAAATTTTGTATGATTACACTTCTACATGTATAGAAATGAGCAGCCGCCGAGGAAGCTGATCGCTTACTTCGGGAAGCGGCTGCCTCCAGCTGCAGAAAGATTACTCCGCCCCTATTCCAACTCAGCGCAGCCACGCCCATCTCTCCGGACACTGTGCAGTTATTTGCTCTAACCAGACCGATTTTATAGTTTTGTCGGACATGGATTCCGTTAATGGTGAATCTGAGAGCTTAATTCACATCATTTCAAGCAAATAGCGTACCTGATGTCCAGAAACCTTCATAAACCAGCTGATTTTGATAGATTAGCGGATTTCATCTCCACAGTCTGCACGCATCTCCTCTATTATGCCTTTTCCACCGAGCTGATGATAGCACCTCCTTGTTTTCGAAAATCACCAATAGCGAGAAACGGGAGGAAGCGACTCAGGTTAAAAACGCAAACGCTGTAATTTTATTTTCCGACCGCCTGTGGGTGCTCTTCCGTAACAAGATCCAAATCTGCGGCAGCAGCATTCGCCGCTGCCTGTTCAGCGTTCTTGCATCCAGGAATGACAGAGGTGACCGCAGGGTGATTCAGGCACCATGCCAATGCCCATTGTGCCATCGGGACACCTTCCGGCACTTCGTTTTTATGGAGGTGTGCCACGGATTCTAGTTTTGTCCTGGTTTCCTCTTTATTATGCCGGTGCCGCACATCATTATCGGCAAATGACGCTCCAGGTTTATATTTACCGCTTAAGTAGCCGCTTGCTAGAGGAACTCTGGCTAATACCCCGAGATTTTGATGTCTGCAGGAAGGCAGAACTTCATCCTCAGGGGCACGGTCCAACCTGTTATATACTACCTGAACCGCTTCCGATCCAATTCTGCCTGCATTTCCAACCTGATAAATATCATCATTTTTTGCGATTGATATACCGATATGCTTGATTTTCCCTGATTTCAACTGTTTATCCAGCATTGTCCAAAGCTCATCGTTATCAAATTCTTCTCCTACTCCTGAATGAAACTGGTACAGATCAATATAGTCAGTACGAAGGGCTTTTAAAGACTCATCTAATTGATCAAGAACTTCCTCTGGCTGAAAATGACGCGTGCGCTCGTATAAATTATGAAATTTGTGTCCGAATTTAGTGGCAAGCACCCATTTATCCCGGTCTCTTTCTATTGCTTTACCGATAAATTCCTCCGAGAGGTGATCACCATAGCATTCAGCAGTGTCTATAAGATTTATACCTGTTTCTCTTGCTTTCTCAAATATTGCATCCACTTCAGGCTGAGTATAATTATGTCCCCACTCTCCGCCGAATTGCCAGGTCCCAAGACCGATCACAGAAACATTCATGCCGGTTTTTCCCAGTGTCCGGTACTTCATCTATAACGCTCCTTTCCTTTCACATGCTATTTTGTCTGCGTTAATCTTACTAACAGTTTCGAATTGGTTATCATGAAATCCTTCTTTTCGGTAAAATTCTCTATTTGTTGTCAGAATCGATCATTTTTTTATTACCCATACTCACTAAATATGCTGTAAAATATAAATAATATCCTCCAGCGGATAAGGGAGTGAGGACATCATGTCAAATAAGGACGACTTCCATAGGATTCAAGAGGAAATTGAAAACTTCGAGCTGTCCATAAGCAGTAAAATAGATGTACAGAGGATCATATCACTAAGTGAAATTGTGTTGAACGAACTGCCGGAATATTTGCAGCAGTGTAATACGGAGCCAAAGTCCATTCCCTTTCGTCACTTATTAATCCAGGCGTATGCAAGCATAGACGAGTTTGAAAAAGCCCGTGAAGCAACAGAGAAATTTTATGAGGCTGGTGCTTATCATAAAGAGTTGAAATCTGCTGTGTTAAAACGGATTGATGAAATGCAGCGTGCCAGTATTCGATTGCATACATATGCAGAGAGAGAGTCAGAGATTAATTATGAAAGAATTATTCAACAGCTTGGAAATTTGGACACAAAGGCGCTCCAGTGGTATGTAGATAATAGCCTCACGCTGCCCGGCACAGGAGTTAATACGATTAATGCAGCTTTTGTCGATGTTGAAACTACCGGCATGTCACCCGATAAGGACGAAATTGTTGAAATCGGGGTTATGCTTTGCCGTGTTCATAAATCTAGTGGAAAAATTCTTGAAGTATTAGAAGAAGCAAATGAACTGAACGAACCAAGCTTTTCCATTCCGGCAAATGTCATACGAGTGCATGGGATCACGGACGAGGATGTGGCCGGTAAGAAAATGGACACAGCTAAATTTGATCAGTTATTTTCCTCCGCAGATTTAATTATCGCGCACAATGTATCTTTTGACCGCGGCTTTATCGAGCGCTGCTTTCCATCAACAAAAACAACACCCTGGCACTGTTCTGTCCAGGGTGTACGGTGGAAATCCTATGGTTTTCCGACGAGAAAGCTATTATACCTCTGTAAAGCACATAAGATTGCCCAGAGTCAGAACCACCGGGCACTCGACGATGTAAAGCTGACCGTCGAACTCTTACAGCGCAAAAATCCTGCCGGAGAGTATTATCTGAAAGAATTAATAAAAAAGCCTTACCAAAAAAAGTCTTATAGAAGTCCGCGCCGTCGCAGATGGAGTTAATCGACAACTCCTGCCGCAGATCTGTTCATTACTTGTACCAATCGTCTCATGCCTGTCTCTATCTTTTCCGGCTCGGCATTTGTAAAGTTAAGCCTCATTGTATTTAGAGCCGGGTTTGATACATAAAAAGGAGCACCAGGAACAAAAGCTACTCCATTTGAAACTGCATCCTTTAACAACGCTGTCGTGTGAACGTCTTCCGGCATAGTGACCCAGAAGAACATACCGCCTTTTGGTTCAGTATAGTGTATATCAAGCTCGTCTCCACTATCAAAAATGTCCTTCATAAGCAGCATCCGGTCTTTATACGACTTACACAGTGTACGGATATGCGCGTCCAGATCAAATTCCTTCATTAAATGAACAAGGGCATGCTGCGTTAACGAGTTGGTGTGAAGATCGGTAGCTTGTTTTGCCTGAGCCATCATTCGGATAATTTGATAAGGGCCGGCTATCCATCCTGTCCGCATCGCTGGAACGACTGTTTTTGAAAATGTGCTCGTGTATACTACGTATTTATTATCATCCATCGAAGCTAGTGGAGGAACAGTATCACTTTCGTCAAATTGTATATCCCCATACGGATCATCTTCAAATATAATTGTATGGTACTTTTTTGCAAGCTGAAGAAGCTTTCTTCGCCTCTCTAAAGACCACACCTTCCCCCCTGGATTAGAATAAGTTGGTACGACATAAATACATTTTGGCTTTAAATGTCGTATTTTTTCCTCTAGATCCTCCTCCAACATTCCGTCCTCATCCGAGTCAACGGCTACGATATTAGCCTCATAGGATTGAAATACCTGTAGAGCCGCTAAATACGTAGGGTTTTCAGTTAGAATAATGTCTCCTGGATCAAACATCACTCTCGCAAACAAATCAATCGCCTGCTGAGAACCGGAAGTAACAAGTACATTCTCCGGGTTACGGAAAATATCTTTCTTTTCCATCCGCTCACACAACATCTCTCTGAGGGCAGGAATTCCTTCTGTCTCTCCGTATTGCAGCACCTTTGGATTAGATAGAAGTGCCTGATCAAAAGCTTTTCTTACTTCCTGAACAGGAAACAGTTTTTCATCCGGCAGACCTCCTGCAAACGATATCACATCACCCTTGTTTACGACCTTGAGAATATCACGGACCGCTGAAGACTGCATGTGATAAACCCGCTTGGCAAAACCATATTTCATTCTCTCTCCACCTCTTTTTTAAAACTTTCTCCTGCTCTCTGCTTCTTTTTATCTATATTTTGAAAATTATATCATATTCTACATTGCTATTTGTGAAGAAAAAAGTAGAGTTTTCTCTGAATCAATTCTAATTTCCAGACACGGCCAACTTTACATTTTATCTGAATAGAAAACATGCTTTATCGAGAGCTGCTTGGTTACTTCCATAATACCAAAGGAATAATACGGAAGTTTTCTTTTATCCGTAACTGAGCCTGGGTTAAATAATAGAGTTTTCCCTTTATATCGAAGCATTGGTATATGAGAATGCCCGAAAATAATACAGTCAATAGGCATCTCAAATGCATCGGCCGCTCGTTTCTCCGTTGTTTTCCTTTCTCCATGTCCATGAGTAATACCTATTTTCCAACCCTCTGCTTCAATAATTTTTTTCTCAGGGAATCTTTGGATGATTTCCTTGTCATCGACATTGCCGTAAACCCCTTCCACAGGCCCGTATTCACTAATTTCTTCGTATACGCTGTATGTCTGCCAATCACCGGCATGCACGATCAGGTCCACCTCACTCAGTTCCCTCAGCAGACGTTCCGGCAGCTTTTTTGCTTTCCCTGGTATATGTGTATCCGAAATAACAATAATTTTCATCTTTATCCCACATTTCGTTGTAAGTTTATCTTTATATTTAATCAGGGAATAGAACGTCACTGTCCATCCGTTGTTTTTTTTAGTTTACGTTTCTAACAGGATAATTGTCCACAACGCATAGCTAAGCTTCTTATTGAAAGAATTAACGCTTCAAGTGAGGAAACAAATGAAAAAGGTCAGCCGGTTTTTTATAACAAAGTTGCAGGCTCTGTTATAACCGGCAATGAAGATGGGGGGCAAAGGAAGCGTCCAGATCAATTCTTTACGGCCTGCTGACTAATGGTTTTACAGTTCCTCCAAACGCCGTCTCCTATTTGGTTTGGCGAAGCCGGTCCAGGACCATCATATATTGAAGCTGGCCAGAAAAGTGAATATACTCAATCAAGCACGAAAATGATGACGTACAATTTAATCCATTTCGCCAGAAATTTTCAGCAGCATCCTATTCCTGCAAAAGGAAACGCTAATTCGTAAGCAGAACTTTTTACATTTGCAGCAGAAGCACTTTAAAATAGATAGGGAAATCATAAGGAGGCATGACTTATGGCAAAAAATGTACTAATGGTTGTGACGAATCATACAACAATTACGGATGATCATAAAACGGGACTCTGGCTGGAAGAGTTTGCAGTGCCCTATAACGTCTTTAAAAAAAATGGCTTTGATGTGAAGGTCACAAGCATCGAAGGCGGAGATGTTCCTCTTGACCCAAACAGCATCGAGGACCATGCGGAATGGAAAGAAGCAGAAAACGAATTAAAGCATACATCAAAAGTGAGTTCAGACGATACGAATTTTGATGCCATCTTTCTTCCAGGAGGTCACGGCACCATGTTTGACTTCCCTGAGAACGAGGTGCTGCAGACACTACTCACACATTATGCCGATCAGGACAAAGTTGTCGGTTCAGTTTGTCACGGTCCTGCAGGTCTCGTGAACACGAAATATTCTGACGGCCGCTCATTTGTCAGTGGAAAGAAACTGACTTCCTTTACAGACGAGGAGGAAAAAGAAATGCAGCTCGACGCTCATATGCCATTTATGCTCGAAAGCAAGCTTCGAGAAAACGGTGCCTTATTTGAGCGCGGCGATAAATGGTCTGATCACTCAGTACGTGACGGCAGACTTATTACTGGTCAAAACCCGCAGTCAAGTCAAAGTACAGCAGAGAAAGTCGTAGAAGCTCTTCAATAAAGATCGTCAGCCTGTTGTGATTACTATCACATCAGGTTGTTTTATTTAGTGGATGCAGAAAAAACACCTACTACACTGATTTTTTTTAAGAAGGAAGTGATTATCTTGGCACTTGAAACAAATCGTCCGCCTTATCGTGCAGATCATGTCGGCAGCCTGCTCAGGCCGCAGCGATTAAAAGAAGCGAGGGCGGACTGGAAAGCAGCAAACATAAGTGACAAAGAACTCAGAAAAGTGGAGGATGAGGAAATTTCCAGGATTGTGGAAGAACAAAAAAATGCAGGATTGCGTGCTGTGACAGACGGAGAATTCCGGAGGGGCTGGTGGCACTTTGATTTTTTTGAAGGACTGGATGGAGTGAAAGGCTATAATACAGAGAGTGGCATTCAATTTCAGCAGCAGCAGACAAAGTCCCGAGCTGTCAAGGTAAACGGCACTTTGGATTTCACCAGCCACCCCATGCTTGAACACTTCACCTATCTTCAGAAAACAGCGGGAGATTATACAGCAAAAATGACCATCCCAAGCCCGAGCATGCTTCATTTTCGCGGAGACATTGATGAGGACATTTATCCGGACAAAAAATTATTCTTTGCAGACCTTGCCAGCACATATAAAAAAGCAATTGAGGCATTTTATGAGTCCGGATGCCGTTACTTGCAGCTTGACGACACCTCCTGGGCTTACTTCTGTTCAGAGGAACAGCTGAGTAAAATTAAGGAGCGGGGTGAAGATCCTGAGGAGCTGAAGAGCTGGTATGTATCCACCATTAACGAGGCTGTCGCAGATCGGCCAAAAGATATGAAAATTACGATGCATATCTGCCGGGGCAACTTCCGCTCCACCTGGATCTCTTCAGGAGGATACGAACCTGTAGCTGAAATTTTGTTTGAGAAGCTTCAGGTGGATGGTTTTTTTCTGGAATATGATAGTGACCGTGCCGGTGGTTTTGAACCTCTCCGATTCGTAAACCGTTCAGATCTTCAAATCGTGCTTGGCCTGGTCACCTCAAAATTTGGGCAGTTGGAAAAAAAAGAAGATATAATAAAACGTATCGATGAGGCTTCCCGCTATGTTGATATAAATCAGCTCTGTTTAAGTCCCCAGTGCGGGTTTGCCTCTACTGAAGAAGGAAATCTTCTTAATGAAAAAGAACAATTCAGCAAGCTCCGTCATGTTGTTGATATATCGAATCACGTCTGGGGAGAAGCTTTACCAATGGACTGAATGTGATAGAGCATCAGCTTCTTTATAAATTGAAATAGTAACTCAACTAATGAAAACAATGACCTGCTGCCATATCTTCATTTGGAGCAGGTCTGGTTTTATATATAAAAGGGATATATACATACCTAAAAAATTTTGTGACGATAAGATTATCTATGATGCGCATAGGAGGTGATTCCAATGCTTTTACAATCCGTTACGCTTGATAAACAAATATCAGAAAATACTGGGTATCCCTTTTCCCTCCCTATCATACAGAATTTCCAATCTATGCATTTCCAGAAGCCCGTTACGATTTTCGTTGGAGAGAATGGATCAGGAAAATCCACCCTCCTCGAAGCAATCGCCTCAAACATTGGGAGTATTTTAATAAGCGGCGGTAATATTGATGATGATCCCTCCCTTGAGCCGGCAAGACAGCTGGCAGCAGCGCTGAAACTTTCATGGAAGTTAAAAACAAAAGCCGGCTTTTTCTTTCGGGCAAATGATTTTAATACATTTACAAGCAGAATTGCAGCAATGAAACGAGAATCTCAGCAGCGAGTTGACGAGATCAAAAAAAAAGACCCATTTAGTCTGGAGGTAATGCCGTACGCCAGGACCCTCGGAGAGCTTAAGGACCTTTATGGTGAAGGACTTGAATATCGTTCTCACGGCGAAAGCTTCCTCGATTTATTCCAAGCCAGATTCCGGGAGGACGGACTCTACATTCTGGACGAGCCTGAAGCACCGCTGTCCCCTTTAAAACAGCTTTCTCTAATTTCACTTATAAATGAAATGGTTGAAAAAAATGGTCAATTCATTATTGCAACTCATTCCCCAATCCTTATGGCACTTCCAGGGGCTGATATTTACAGCATGGAAGAAGATACATTTGTTAAAAGAGATTATCAGGATTTAGAACACGTACGCTTAACGAAGGATTTTTTAAATAATCCTTCGAGTTTCCTGCGCCATTTATAACTACACCTGTTGAAAAAGTATATACATATAAATACTCCCAGTTGGGGATAAAACGGGTGAACACGGAATTTTAAATCTTGCTTCTTTGCCCTATGGCAGAACCATCAAAGATCTTATGAAAGAAAGTGGATAAAAGTTGTTTCAGCACTCTGCTCCAAGGGCAGGGTGCTTTTTTCTTACATTTATCTACGCCTGGAGACCTACTTAAAAATACGGCCAGAGCTTAATTCAAATTTCTTAAAGGAAAGGTATGATAATTATGAGTCAAGAAGCTGAAAATTTTATCATCTATGCGCCATCACTGATTTATATTCCGAAAAAATATTTTATTTATTAAAAAAAAGCAGTTAATTCTCCAATATTTCGGTATATAATGATGTTCTGTGATGTTAAAATTTAACACAGTTTCAGTACTATTGTATTGTGAAAAAAGGAGTGGTAATGTGCATTGGCTGAAATTCATTGTTAAAAGAAAAATTTTAGTAGCGTTATTATCTGTATTAGTTTTATTCATTGGAAGCTATGCTGTATTTGAATTAAATAAGGAGTTAATGCCTTCGGTTGAACTGAACGGGGCCTACGTGGAGGTAAGTGCCGGTGAGACACCGGCAATTGAAGTAGAAAGAATGATTACGGAGCCAATTGAACAGGCCGTGCTTGGGGTAGAAGGCGTTGAAGATATTAACTCAACGACAACTATCGGCCACAGTTCTCTGCAATTAACCTTTGCTGAGAACAGCGACGATGAAGTGTTTTCTGAGGTAGAATCTCTTATTAATTCTTCAACCTCAGATATTACGGCAGTGGAAGATGTGGAAACAGGGCAGTACGGGACTTCTCAAAGCTACGAATTTTTTATGGATGTATCAGGCGGGAATATGGATAAAATGACCGCCTTTGCGGAAGATGTCCTTGAGCCTAGATTAGAAGAACTACCAGAAGTAAGAGATGTTGACGTATCAGGCTCAGTTGATGAAGAAATGGTAATTGAATTGGACAGGGAGGAACTGGAAGATCGAGGACTTGATATCACTCAGATCACAGAAACTATTCAACAAGTAAACAATGAAGCAACTGTCGGCGAACTTAGGGAAGACAATGACTCTCCGTCCGTACGCTGGAATACTTCTTTAGAGAATGTGGAGGATGTTGAGAATATTCAGATTCAAACAGAGGAGGGGCTGATTCAATTAGATGAAATCGCTGATGCCTCTCTTGAACCGATGGAAAACTCTTCGTTTGTCTGGAAAAATGGAACGAAAGACTTCATGTTTGTGCAGGTTGGCCGTGCTTCAGAGGCAACACAGATAGACATGGCAAACGCGGTACGTGAAGAAGTCGATTCCATTCGAAAGGATGGGCTCGTTGAAGGTTTTACTGTAAACGAGATGGTCGCTCAGGCTGATTATGTCCAGGATTCAATAGATAGTGTGTCCAGCAATATTTTGATTGGAGGCATTATTGCAATTGCTGTCTTGTTCCTATTTTTACGGAACGTACGGGCGACTTTCATTGTAGGTATTGCAATACCTACTTCTATCCTGCTTACATTTGCTGCCATGTGGGTATTCGACTACAGCGTCAACATGCTCACTCTGATCGGGCTTGGACTTGGAATCGGAATGATGGTCGACTCCTCCATTGTCATTCTGGAATCAATATATAGAAAAAAAGAGCAGGGCTTTGCCAGACTTGAAGCAGTACTTGAGGGTACTAAGGAAGTTGCAACAGCGGTGATCGCCTCCATGCTGACTACGATTGTCGTATTTCTTCCAATCGGCCTTGTCGGAGGAGAAATGGGCGAATTTATGATTATGCTTTCAGCTGTTGTGGCTATAACGCTGATCAGCTCTGTGGTCGTTTCCTTTACACTCATTCCTTCGCTCTCAGAGAATTTCTTAAGACTGCGAAAGTCAAAAAAAAGGACAAAAGATGGTATTTTTCTTACCTCCTACAGCCGGTTAGTTTCTAAAATTGTCAAGAAAAAACGGTACAGCTTCACTGTAATCAGTGTGTTTGCTATCATTTTCGCCGGCTCATTATTTTTCGTGCAAAAAATTCCGATGACAATAATGCCGGATATGTTCAACCGTTATGCTGAGTTAATGGTAGATCTTGAAACAGGGATCTCGCCTGAGGATAAGGAGGAAATAGTAGCAGAAATGACCTCTTCTCTCGATGAGGTCAAGGATGTGGAGTCGAGCTATGTTATAGATAATGGCGGAATGTTTTATACCATTATCAATATGACAAAAGACGATGACATTACAACCGACCAGGATGAAGTGAATGATGAAATATTTCGTTCCCTGCGTGCCCTCGAAGAAAATTATCCTGTAGAGAATGTGCAGGATGTCATGTCCGGCGGCGGAGGATATCCGGTTCAGGTAAATGTGGAAGGGGACAGTTTCGAAGAGCTTCAGTCTATTTCTGATGATTTTACGAATGAGCTAGAAAGCATTGATGGCATTGTCGGCGTTACCAATTCCATGGAACGATCTTCCATAGAGCAGATCGTTGAATTAGACGAAAACGAAATCGAAGATGCCGGATTGTCTCAGCCGCAAATAAGACAATTTATTGAGCAGGCATTCTTAACTATGCCTCTCGGTGAGATGACCGTGAATGAAAAAGATGTTCCATTAATGGTTCAATGGGATGAAGCGACTGCTTCAGAAGAGGCGCTGCTTGATTTGGAAATTCCAACAGCAGATGGTAATGAAACCCTCTCTACTTTCATTGAGCTTACAAGCGTCGAGACTCCGAACGAAATCGCACATCGCAACGGTGAGCGGCAAATGTCTATTTCGGCGGATATTGAAGGCGCAGATCTTGGAACAATTAATCGTGATGTCCAACAGACAATTGATAATTTTGAGACTCCTTCCGGCTATAGTATTGAAGTAGCAGGAGATCTTGAACAGCAGCAGGAGTTAATGATGGAAATGCTGCTGGTTCTTGCCATAGCGATATTTCTGGTTTACTTGGTGATGGCTGTGCAATTTAATCACCTGCTCCACCCTATCATTGTAATGTCCGTCATTCCGATGACCATTGTCGGTGCGATCCTTGGGTTACTTATTACCCAGCGTGAGCTCAGCATAATGTCCGGTATAGGCGTGATTATGCTGATCGGTATTGTTTTAAATAATGCCATTCTGCTAATAGACCGTACTAATCAGCTTAGAAGAGACGGGCATACTGTATCAGATGCTTTGATTGAAGCCGGCAGAAACCGGATCCGTCCGATATTAATGACGACCTTTACTACAGTCGGAGGCATGCTCCCTCTTGCTCTGGCTACCGGCTCATCCAGCAGTTATCAAGCTCCGATGGCCACTGTAATTATTTCCGGGCTGCTGTTTGCGTCACTGATTACACTGGTGCTCATCCCTGCTGTTTATCGATTGTTTACGGCTACAGGCAAAGGCTTTGGCAGATTCGGCAAAAAAAAGAAAAAAGACAATCGCACTGACAACACTGAATATCAAGAATCTACAGGCTGATCTAGTAAAGCCCTTCTGGATATTACCTCCAGGAGGGTTTTTGTATGTTTAACAGCTTTTGATTAATAATCCGCCACTGTTGGGTAAAGACTAATATTATCCACAAATTGGAGGGAAATATTATGAAGGAAGAAATGCAGGATGTGAAAAACATTGATTACGTGCTGAGATACCTTGTCCGTCTTGCAGACAATGGAGCGGAATTAGATATCACATTGAATGTGAGCGGCATTACAATTTCCGGAATTCTGATCGGTAATGTTGCATACCTGACCGAGCTTGAAAATGAACTTCAGAATAATGAGCAGAATGAACTTGAAGAAAAAATGAGCACTTTTTTTGATAAATTGTCTGAAAAATTCCAGAAGGACAATGACCAGGATGAATACGAAACTGGATATCTTCACTTAAAACAGGCTAAAATTATTAAGTCCCAGGGTCAATTTTTGATCGGAAGCGGCTTGTGGAGAGGAAAAATCGCTGATGTCAATGGGTTCAGCTTTGAATCAGTAAAGGAAAAGGAAAAAGCTCACGGGTAGCCCCGGAGCTTTTTTATTTCCTTATTCTTCAATAATCGATTCAAGATAAGATTTAAGCACATGCACACCCTGAACGCAGTCATTTAAAGAAGACCATTCTTCCGGATGATGACTTATGCCATCTTTGCTTCTCACAAAAAGCATAGCAGCGGGAAGATGGCGGCCAATCACCATTGCATCATGACCTGCACCACTCGGGAGATCTGTTGCGAGTAAATGATGCTTTTCCATTGCCTGAGAAAATCTATTTTTTAAATGGATAGGAATCAGAACGGGGGCTACCTTTAACGTCTGCTGCCAGTGGCAGGCGACTCCAAAGTGTTCAGCGGATTTTTCCGCCTGTGCAATTACCAGCCTTATAAGCTCGTCTCTTTTATTCTCATAAATATCTCGAATATCGACCACCAGCGTCACTTTCCCTGGAATCACGTTAGCTCCATTCGGATAAACATGAAGCTTTCCCACAGTAGCCACTGCCGAACTGCTCAACGTCCCTGGAAGGTCCGGAACATCACTCACAAACTGGCCCGCTGCAGCTAAAGCATCCTGCCTTTCCGTCATTGGAGTATTCCCCGCATGTCCGGCTTTTCCTTCAAACGTTATCTCCATCCAGCAAGGCCCGGCGATTCCTGAAACGATCCCAACAGGCAGGTTCTGTTTCTCCAGCGTTTTTCCTTGCTCAATATGTACTTCAACAAAAGATTTTATTTTACTTAAATCCCGTTCAGCCCTGATGAATCCCTCTTCGGAAAGCCCTGCTTTCTCGAGAGCATTAAAAAACGAAATGGAATCAGAATCCTTTAACCCCCGCTGAACCTCCATATCTACATCGCCGGTCATCGCCCGGCTTCCGGTTAAACCGTTAGAAAACCTTGAGCCTTCTTCATCTGAAAAGATTACGGCTTCAAACGTCCTATTCGGCTGAAATCCAGATCGATTCCAGGATTCTGCTACCTCAATGGCAGCAAGGACACCTAAAGGGCCGTCAAAATGCCCGCCATTGGGAACGCTGTCCACGTGTGAGCCACTCATAATTACCGGCAGATCCGGATGTTTTCCTTCAAGACGTCCAAACACATTACCTGCACCATCCTCGGTTACGGTTAGCCCTGCTTCCTGCATCCAGCCGATAATTACCTGCTTTGCTTGTTTTTCCTCAATCGAAAAACCTAAGCGCCGGCTCCCCCCTTCTTCGGTTAATCCTATTTCTGAAATTGCATGCAAACGCGCTGCTAAACGTCTTCCGTCAATACCGTCGTAAGAAAATTGACTGCTGTAGTCACTCATTAACCTAGAATATAAATCCCAGTTATACATACATGCACCTGCCTAATGGATTGTCATAATTACCAGTATATAGCACTTATTATACATTTTATCGTGAAAATTCACAGACTTATAAAGCAATGCTTTACTATTATTTTATACATTTCAATTCTTCGTAAGGAGTCATGGGGATATCTATTGTCTCATAAGAATAACAAAAGAGGAGGTATTTCAATGAAAAGTGGTTCATTTTCTACAATCATTTTAATACGGTATGTAACGGCATTCGTCTTTATCGTTTCAGGTATTATGAAAATCATAAGCCCAGATATAATAAATGATCTTGAACTCCCTTTTTCTTCCAATGTAATGCTTGCTGTAGCTGTAATTGAAATCATCTGCGGTATTCTCATTTTCTTAGGCAAATATGTAAAAGAAGCGAGTATTGTACTGCTCATAATAGTGGCTGCCGCGTTGCTCCTGGTAAAAATTCCAACCATCCAATCGGGAGTTTTCTCCTTCCTATTTAACGCAAGGCTGGACGTTGTCATGATGGTGCTTTTATACATTCTGTTGCGCCGGTGAGCTGTAAGAATCCACCCCCCTCTATTTCCATCGTTTAAAATACTGAGAAAATCGGGAAAAGAAAGGTAATCCTGCTTCCCGGTTTTTTCAGTTTTATATTACATAGAAAGGAAGTGCATTCCATCGCCAAACAAGCTGTTACTGTAATGAAAGGTGGAATTCTGCTGCTGCGTTCCATCGCTGTAATCTCCTCTAGCGTAGCCACAATAATATCAACGATGCTTCCTTTATTTTTATATGTATCCACCCCAAATATTGAGTTAATTTCAATCTTTATTCTTCTTATCTTTAGTGCCTTTCTCATACACGGGGTACTGACGCATGCATTAAATGATTACACAGACCACCTATCGGGAACGGATACGAACAGCCCTGCAATTTTATCCGGGGGCAGCCGGGTGATACAAACGGAGGTATTTTCGGTTGAATCTCTCGGCAGGTTCGGGAAATGGCTAAGCATTTTACTAGTAATGATTTTACTTGTTTTTCTTATGCTCGGTTATTACCGCCTGGCGGTCCTGTTATTTGTAGGGTTGTGGGCAGCGGTCGCATATTCTGTACCTCCGCTGCGGTTCAGCTACCGGCCATTTATCGGAGAATGGCTCTGTACCTTTCCTTCCGTATTATTTCTAGGATTTGCAGGGGCCTGGCTTGCATTGGGGTCACCTCCAGAGTGGGCTCTGCAGAATGCAGTAATTAACGCATTAATATGTATAGCATGGGTAATGGTTCACCACATTCCGGACCTGGACGCTGATAAGAATGCCGTTCCTCCAAAAAGGACAAGTGTAGTATGGGCTGCAGAAAAATTCGGATTGGCGTGGAGCCGTCTGCCTGCACTCACCTATTATTTTTTGGCTTTTACCTGCACCGCATGGCTTATACCTGAACGTTTCTGGGCCGGTGCCGGGGTAACTATTGTTACCGCTGTCTCCGCTTTGTTCATTTTTAAAATGAACGTAGCTGACCCGGTACAAGTCTCATCTTATGAAAAAATAATGCTGATGCTGGCAATATTGAATGCAGTCTGGCTTGGCATATTTATTTAAAAAGGGAGTGGAAATATTGAAAGCAATTATATTTGATTTTGATGGGACGCTTGCGAATACCCTTCCTGTGAATATCTATAGTTTTCAGCAGGTCTTTAAGAAATTTGATAATAAATCACTCTCTAATAATGAAGTGGTCGATCTGTTTGGTCCCCCCGAACCGGAGATTATTACTGAGCAGTTGAATAATACCCAGCTGGAGGAAGCGATAGAGCATTATTTTAAAGTGTATGAGGATCACCACAACCGGCTCGTTGATAAAAACCATGAAATAGAGAAAATGCTGGCTGTAATAAAGCAAAAAGATATTAAATTAGGGGTAGTCACCGGTAAATCGAGAAGAAGCTTAAACATATCGCTGGAAAAGCTGGATTTGAAAGAACAGTTCGATGTAATCGTTACTGGGGACGAAGTGGACGATGATAAGCCAAATCCTGAAGGAGTGCTCAAGGCATTATCTGAGCTGAATGTGACCAATGAGGAAGCGATGTACATTGGGGACAGCGACGGGGACATTCATGCTGGAAAACGTGCTGGGCTGGCAGTCGCCGGTGTTCAATGGCTCCCGGAATATCAGTCCTCCGAATACACCACAGAACCGGATGCCGTGTTTACACGACCTGATGAATTATTTGGTTTTCTCAAGTAGAAAATAAGATGTAGCACGGATAGAAATAGAAATCGGTTGTACCGTTGAGCAGCGATTTCGCTCGTAAGCTGCGGAGGCGGTCGCTTGCCGCCTGCAGCCTTGAATGCCAGAATGAAGGCCCGTTAATAATCGATATAATTTATTTAATATTATCGCAGTGGGTCGTACGCTCGTAAATCCATCGATATATTATTTTTCACAGCTAATTCAGCGGCAATTACTCCTGCCAGCGGTCCCATAGTTAGACCAGATGGGCCAAGTCCTGTGGCAATTACGAGGTTTTTTACTTCAGGCACATTTCCTAATAACGGCAGCTGGTCTTCTGACGCAGGACGGAATCCAATCCGGCTTTCGAGGAGGGTGGCATCCGCAAGCCCTGGTGCAATCTTTAGTCCTTCCTGAAGCACTTCATGCACTCCTCCTGCCGTCAGCCGGTAATCAAAGCCTGACCCAGTCTCTCTCGTTGCTCCGATGACAACTCTTGAATCAGCAAATGAAACTAAATAGTGACTGCTCTGCGGCAAAATTACAGGCCAGGCAGCAGTATCTTTTCCGTTTATTTCAAGGTGAATAATCTGTCCTCTTTGTGGCTCAACTTTTACATGAACCCCGATTGAATTCAGCTGTTTTTTTACCCAGGCCCCTCCCGCCGCTATGACGGCATCTGCTTCGATGTCCCGGTCCTCCATTAATATTCGTGTGCAGCGACCGTTTTCTATGTGCAGGTCTGCTTCTCCGTGATGTATCACGGCCCCATGTTTTTTGGCAGCTCTTTTCATGGCAAGTCGTATTAAATTCCCGTCTACCCTTGCCCCTCCTGTTACATGTACAGCTTGAAGTCCCTCTCGCAGAGGAGGAAACAGTTCTCTCGCCTGCTGTGAATTTAAGCGTCTGATTTTCCCCGCTTCCGGAAATGCTTCCCTTCTTTTCATTACCATTGCTTCAAGCCGATCAAGCTCTGAACCGTTATCACTAACCGCCATAGCACCTGAATAACAAAAACCAGTCTGAGATTCTTCATCCTGATTCAAAAGCTCAATCAACTTAGGATAATAACATGCTGATTCTTTCGCGAAACGATACCAATCCGGGTTCACTGCTTTAGAAGAAAGCCACGGGCAGATAATACCAGCCCCGGCAGCTGTCGCTTCACCTTGATGCTCTTTATCAATAAGCAGCACTTCAAAACCATTCCTGGAGAGATGATACGCCGCACTTACTCCAACAATTCCTGCTCCGACAATCGCTATTTTCAAGCATACTCCTCCTAACAATTGCAGGTATATATACCAGTTTATCACAGGCATATATTCTGCCAAATTTTCGGCTTGTCCGCCGACAAATTGTCGGTATTTTTTCATTTTTCACAAAAATTTTCTACATGAAAGACAGAAATTTTTCTTTTTTATTTATGTAAGATAATTCTTATTAAAGGGTGAAAGTATAAAAAACCTGACCCTATCGCCATTTAGACGCCGAACAAGCCTAGTTTTCCCTTAGCAGTCTTAAGAAAATGGCACATTTTTTGCAATAAAATGTCAATGTACGACTAATGAAGAGGAGGAGTTATTAAGATGAAAGCAGCCGTGGTTAATGAATTTAATCAGAAACTGGAAATTAAGGATGTTCCGATCCCGGAGCTCGAACATGGAGAGATTCTTGTCAAAATTCATTCGTGCGGGGTCTGCCACACCGACCTGCACGCAGCACATGGAGACTGGCCTGTTAAACCAAAGCTTCCGTTAATTCCTGGTCATGAAGGTGTTGGTGTAATAGAAAAAGTTGGGGAGGGGGTCGGCTCACTCAAAGTCGGAGATCGTGTCGGCATTCCGTGGCTGTACTCTGCCTGCGGTGAATGTGAATACTGTTTATCAGGGCGGGAAACTCTTTGTCTCGATCAGCTTAATGCCGGTTACTCCGTAGATGGTGGGTATGCAGAGTACTGCAAGGCCCCTGCTGCATATACGTCTAAAATTCCCGATTCTCTGTCTTTTGACGAGGTGGCTCCTTTGTTTTGTGCAGGGGTTACCACTTACAAAGCACTGAAGGTATCAGAGGCGAAGCCGGGGGACTGGGTTGCAATTTACGGCATTGGGGGGTTAGGCCATGTGGCGGTACAATATGCAAAAGCCATGGGACTGAATGTCATCGCCGTTGATGTCCGGGATGATAAGCTGCAGCTTGCGAAAGAATTAGGTGCTGATGATGTAGTTAATGGCATGAATTCAGATCCTGCCGAAGCAATACAGGACAGGCTCGGAGGTGTTCAGGCAGCCATCAGCGTAGCTGTGAACGCCAAAGCATTTGAACAGGCGTATCATTCTGTAAAACGTGGAGGCAGCCTTGTAGTTGTTGGCCTGCCAACCGGGGAACTGCCAATTCCAATTTTTAACACCGTATTAAATGGTGTGACTGTAAAAGGTTCAATTGTCGGAACAAGAAAGGATTTACAGGAATGCTTAAATCTTGCGGCACAAGGAAAAATAAAAACAATGATTGAAACAAAAGAATTGGAAGACATTAATGAAGTCTTTGAAAGCATGGAGAACGGGGAAATAAACGGCAGAGTCGTAATAAAAATGGCTCAATAATACTAGTAACAAATAGGGCCGTGCTTTCTAATCTGCGGCCCTATTCAATTTCCCTTTTCATTTAAAATATAACGAAGCTTCCTGCTGTTTATACCCAGCATTTCTGCTGCTTTTCTACGATCGCCGTCAGTATAATCGAGAGCCTTCTGCGCAAATTCCCGGCTGATATCTTTTTCTGCCTCCCTCAGCTCTTCAATTATGGCATCAATAGACAATTCATTTCCTTCTTCTATTCTGTGTAAATACTTATGTTTCCAAGTTTTTGAGAGCGGTCCTGCAGCTGTCATGGTTTCCAGTGGCAGAGGCGCTGACTCTGAAGCGGTTGAGGTATTTCCCCCATTGCTTTTGTGTATTAGAATGGCTGATTTCTCAATGACATTCTTCACTCCTTCCGTTATCGCTGCTGCCCTCATTAATACATTTGTCAGTTCCCGGATGTTACCCGGCCAATCATGTGCCTTTAATAATTGCAGAGCCTCCCTGGATAATTGCATCGTATCGAATCCCTGCTCCTGCAATAAGAAGTAAGCAAGTTCTTCGATATCCTCCATTCGCTGCCTAAGAGGGGGCATTGTCAGGGTCACAACTTCAAGCCTGTACAATAGGTCCTTTCGGAACACTCCTTTGTCTGCTTCCTCATGCAGATTCCGGTTCGTGGAAGCTATGATTCGTGCTCCTGTTCTTCTTACTTTTTCTCCTCCGACCCGCATGAATTCTCTTGTTTCTAGTACACGCAGAAGCTTCACCTGAATTGACAAATCCGCTTCTCCGATCTCATCAAGCAGCAATGTTCCTGTGGAAGCGAGTTCAAAGACTCCTTTTCTTGTTTTTACCGCCCCAGTAAAAGCTCCAGCCTCATGACCGAATAACTCGCTTTCCAGTACTTGCTCTGCCAGCGCTCCGCAATTAATTGCCAAGAAAGGAGAATTTTCATCTGCTGCAGAGAGCTCGTGGATAAATTGGGCGAGCTTTTCTTTTCCTGTCCCAGTCTCACCTTCAATTAATATATTGATATTTTTGGACGCAAACGTAGCTGCTAACCGTAGCGTCTCCTGCATCCTCGGACTTTGGCCAATAAACATACCGGATTTTTCCGCTAGAAGCTGAGTTGAAAAGGGAGGGGCTGTATGATCTGTCGACTCCAGTACCTTTTCAATTACGGCGATGTCATCAAATGGCTTTTCTAAATAGTCTTCAGCTCCCAGTCTGATTGCCTCTACCGCTGTTTTTACTGTACTATATCCAGTCATCATTATTGCTTTTCCAGCTGGAAATTTTATCTTTATTGTTTTTAATAATTCTAAACCTGTAACATCCGGAAGCTTTAGATCAATAAATGCAAAATCAACATTCATTGTTTTATCAATTGCTTTTTCTGAACTGGCTCGGTCGGAAGCTGTGATCGGGTGATGTCCGTGAGAGTGACACAAATATTGAAACAATTCTCTAATCTCCTGATCGTCATCAATTATAAGAATATTCATTAACCGTCTCCTTTTTTATGGCAGGGAGCCAAAAAGTAAACTTACTGCCTCTCCCTTTTTGACTCTCTGCAAATAAATTGCCGTTGTGAGTTTTCGCGAGATCAATACTTACCGACAGACCAAGGCCGGTCCCATCTGTTTCCTCTTTTGTAGTAAAAAATGGGTCAAAAATAGAATGTAATATCCCTTTCTCCATTCCCACACCATTATCAACCACGGAAAGAAAGACACCATCCTCCCCTCGATGACTCATTTTACCGGTCTCGATTTCAATGGTTCTGTTCTTGTTAGTTTCCAGAAGTGCATCTCTTGCGTTTAATAAGAGATTTATCAATATTTGCTCGATTTGATGAAGACTCCCTTCCACCAGGGGCAGAGCCGGATCATAATGCTTCAGTACCGTGATTTGTTCTCTTTCGATTTGAAATCCAATCAGCCCCAGTACATCTTCTGCAGCCGTGTGCAGGGAACAAAGAGTGGTTTCTTCTTTATCGAGACGAGAGAAAGCCAGCAGATTGCGAATAGTTTTTTGGCATCTTTTACCGCTTCGAACAATGCCTTCTGCTAATGAATACTCTGGTTCCTCTTCATTTATTTTTCTTAATAATAGCTGAGTATTGCCGAGAATTGCTGTTAAGGGACTATTTAATTCATGAGCCACGCCGGCAGCCATTTCTCCAATAGCGGCCAATTTACCTGAGTGCTGCAGCTGAGCCTGTGAAAGCACTGTTTCTGTTACGTCCTTCATATAGATTACGGATCCCTCACTGCCAGTAGTCTTTTTTAAAGGATAAGATCGAATATCGAAAATACGGCCATTTGCCAGCGTGCATCGATATGAATTCTTTGTTTCTAGTCCGTTTTTCAATTCAAGGGGGCATTTTCTGTGAGGTTCGCGGCAGATGAGATCATGGCATGAATTTCCAATTAAATTCTCATAACTTAGGTTAAATATCCGCTCCGCTGCTAAATTACACTGTACAATCTTCAAATCTTCATCCGTTACTATTAATACATCCTCCACGGCTTGAAAGGTCTGTTCCCATTCATCTTTCCCCTGAAGAACGGCTTGATATAGTCTGGAATTTTCAACGAGAACTGCAAGGTGATCCGCAAGCTGACGAAAAAATTCAATGTCCTCCTTTTCATAGGAGACCCTGCGCTTATTCCCCAGGCACAGCACCCCTGCTACCTTATCTTTTACGATGAGCGGGATAATACATACATAATAGATGCCGATTTTCGCGAGCGCCCGTTCCTCTTCAAATTCAAATGGAGCCTGCCCATATTCATGCAGTACAATTAAATCTCTTTTTGCTGCTTTCCAATAAAGTGAGGTTTCTTTCGTAAACACCGTTCCTGGGGCAAGAGGAGCTAATTTCTCAGGATACATGCTCTGCAGCGTCATTTTATTTTCCTCTAAAAGCGATAGACTGACTCTATATACGGGAAATACATCATACAGCTTACGGAACATTCGCTCGAGCGATTCCTGAAGGGGACGATGCACGTGGAATCCTTTTGACAGTTCACTTAATATTTCAAGCTTTTCGTTTTTCTTTTCAAGCTCGGCAATTGTTCGCTTCAACTCGGTATAATAGCTTTTTTTAGAGGATTTAACACCTGTCAGCTTTTCTATGACTGCTTCTTTATCTTCAAACATATTATCCCCTCCTTAATACGCATTTCGAAGCAGCTGTTCAATATCCTCGAGAGACACATCTCTGGGATTGGTTACCATACATGCATCATCAATTGCTATTTCTGCCATTCTTTCATAATCCGGCTTCCGCAGCCCTGCGTCCCGGAGTGTTTTCGGAGCTCCTATATCGTCTGCAAGCATACGAACTGCCTGGATTGCCGCTCGTCCTTTTGAGACATGATCTGACCCCGCAGCTTCTGCCTGAAGGATTTCTCCAATGGCAGCAAAACGCTCAGGCTTCGCTATTAAGTTAAATTCCATCACGTGCGGAAGAAGAATACTGTTAATTTCTCCATGAGAGAGTTCATAATGACCTCCGATCGCATGCGACATTGCATGAACGGCACCAAGAATAGCATTGGAAAATGCCAGGCCTGCCTGCATACTAGCCATTGCCATCGCTTTTTTTGCCTCTAAATTTGTGCGTGAAGCCACAGATGGTCGTAAATATCGTTCCGTTAATTTCATTGCATTGACGGCCTGTACATCAGTAAGCGGTGTAGCTGCTACACTCACATACGATTCAATCGCATGAGTCAGGACATCGAGTCCCGTGGCAGCGGTTAGCATACTATCCTTAGTCATTAATGTATAAGGGTCAATAATAGCGATATCTGGTACGAGTGATTTAGAGACAATTGTCATTTTCTTTTTCTTATCTGGATCTACAATAATTGCAAACTGGGAAACCTCAGACCCTGAACCTGAGGTTGTGGATACCATAATAGTCGGTGGAAGCGGACTGTGGATACGATCGACTCCCTCATACTCTTCGATGCGGCCTCCATTACTAATGAGAATGGCAATCGACTTTGCTACATCAAGCGCACTGCCGCCGCCGATACCCAGAACCGCATCACATTCATTTTCTCTTGAAAATTCCGCTCCCTTTTCTACTTCAGCAATTGTAGGGTTAGTGATAGATTCAAAATATTCCGCATAGGAAAGGGAGGATTCCTCCAGGCTATGTATAACTTTCTCTGTCCAGCCTGCCTCCTCTACTCCACGGTCGCTCACAACCAAAATATTCTGAGCACCAAGCCTGACAAAGCTTTCACCAGTCTGGCGGAGTGCATTTTCCCCAAATATAATTTCTGGTGCTATAAACTTCGTGATCATTTCCTCGTCTCCCCCTCCGGGTAACCGTTTTCATATAATTCTATTGTAACGTATTCCCAATATCTGTTCTTCGTAAAAACGTTAATATAGAAAAATGAGGCTGTGGAACAAAACCAGTAAAAAAAAGCTAAGACTTGTCGCCAGATCAGATGACGACAAGCCTTATTTTTAATTCTTTAAAAATACATTTTCTGCTGCGTACGGCATTCCACAGGAAATGCCTGCTGCCTCATACCGCCCGTGCGTGGTGACAACTAACATAGATAATCGAAAGCGACTTTTACTAGTTCATAACCTGGTATTTGGTATAATTCAGCCCAAGATCATAGGAGCGCTTCAGGATCTCGTCTATATTTCCGGGCTCCCCTTTTATTGTTTCATAAAAAAGTTCAAATTTTGAACTTGGAATTCCTACATAATCAGCGAGCCCAACATTAAAATAATGCTCCATCATTTTATCGTATTTCCTTTTTTGGAAACGCTCGACCGGTGCTCCAGCAAGGCTTATCCATAACACATGCTCATGGGCCAGTTTATTCGGCCCATATGCTACTCCATAATTCCAAACGCGGTCTATATAACCCTTCATTATAGCCGGCATGCTCCACCACCAAAGTGGAAAAATAAAAGCAAGTGCGTCATGCTGATTCATCCTCTTAATTTCTCGTTCCACTTCTGGAGAAAAATGCTGATTACTCGCTGTCCAATTTGGTTCATCAGCTTCGCGCAGAACAGGATCAAAGCCGCTGCGGTATAAATCCAGCACTTCCGTCTCGTGCCCTGCATCTTTCAATCCCTGCACGAAGCGATGTAAAGTCGAAAAAGTTAATGAATCCTTTCTAGGATGAGCTGCTATTGTCAGTACCTTCATGGCCACTCCCACCTCTTTAGATAATCTGTACTTTCATCTTAGAGTAATTAATGAATTCAGTAAAATAGATATTTTTAAATTTATAATTCAATAATAATGATATTAAAAGGAAACTGCTCCCTGCTGAGCATTTGAGGACAGGACGATGCAAAAAATGAAATGGAATACTGGATAGCCGCAGATATAGCTGGGCACTGTGTCCTTTGAGGTGTATAAAGATAAAGACCCAAGCAGTCCTGATTCACGGTCTGAAATTTGGATACCGATTAAATAAGTCTTATTAACTAGGGTGTAAGATATTCGAAATGATTTGCATTTTATTACAAAAAACACCCTGGAAATGATTTTCCAGGGTGTTTCCTCATTAATCTTTTTTACTCACGTATTCATTTGGACGTTCGCCGCCTTGATCATTATGGTTTTTAAACTGACTTAAACGACCATTACGATGCTCACCGTGGTGTTTATTTTCTTTGAATTGCTTATCGTCTTTTTTTGGTTTTCTGCCCATCGAACTTCCTCTTTCCTTGTGAGATTAATACTTAGTGTAAGGAAATTAGCTTATTTTATGCAAGACAGTCTTCTGATAGTTTATCCCTGTAAATCGCGTTTATTATACCCTATGAAGCCTGCTGTCAATGCTCCCACTGCAGCGGCAGTGAGAGCTGCCAAGCTCACAAAATCCAACTCCTCCACAGGAAGCTGAGAAACATGACCATATGGTGTAAGGGTACTTACCCACTCAGGAAATTGAAATAATCCACCCATATAAACGACGACAAAGGAAAACACTAAATAAAGCCACATGAAGCCTGTAAACTGAGGCAGTATGCCGACAAGCAGGACAGCGATACCAATCATGACCCACATCGCAGGGAGATATACGAGAGCTGCTTTATAAAAGGTCGAGACCACCATATCGTTGTCCATCATCGACACTCCAATTAATCCTAGAGCGAGTGAAGCAAGCGAAAGCATAATAAATCCTATGATCACCGATATAATCACGTAGCTTCCAAGCAAGCGCGAACGCGATACGGACTTACTAAGCACTTGCTCATTCCGGCCTTTCTTCTCTTCTCCTTTTAGCTTTAACACAGCTAATAATGGAGGAATTGAGCAGATAATCGCAATAATCGAAGTTATCATAGTCAAAAATTGTTCAGTCAGCGTGAAGCCTTCCTCCGTTTCAAATAGCTCAGCCATCATTTCAATTTCTGAAAAAAAGGACTCTAAATCCCCGAACACAGAACCGTAGGAAGCACCTAATAAAACCATGCCTACGCCCCAGGCAATAAATCCTGTGCGCTGAAGCCTCATTCCAAGCCCTGCCGGTCCCTGCAGCAATATTGAAGCATTATGCCTACCAGGCCTGCTCGGTAGAAAACCGGACCCAAGGTCGCGGATGGCATTTAACGTAACTGCGACGACAAGGATCGCTATCGAAACCGCAGCGGTCATCAGAATCGGCCACCAGTAATTATTAACGTAAGTTTCCGTCCCCACTATCCATCCAAGCGGAGAAACCCAGGATAAACCTTCGTTACTCACATCACCGACAGCCCTGATTAGATAAGAAATACCAAGGACCGCAAACGAAAAACCAATAACCCCTCTGGAGTTTTCAGAGAGCTGAGAAAATAAAGCGGTAACCGCAGTGAAAAATATTCCAGCAGCTCCCAATGCCGCTCCATATAGGAGTGATCCTTCCAGGTCCATGCTTTCGATGCCTAATGCATATAATCCGAGTCCTGTAAGAAGTGCAAGCAGTACATTTGTGATAATAAGCACTGTACTTGCTGCCGCAAGACTCGATAAACGACCTGCAGGAAGAGCCCGCACCATTTCGACGCGCCCATCCTCTTCTTCTGCCCGCGTATGACGGGCCATAAGCAGAATACTCATAATCCCTACGACTACAGCTGTCATGAGAAGCATTTGATGGGCCATCATCGCACCATCCGTGTAATTATCGAGTCCGTAGCCAGGGCCAACCATCGCTATCATCGCAGGATTTCTCATTGTTTCCGCAATGGCCTCCCTTTCCTGCTCACTTACATACAGCCCGGAAAAAGCCTGGGCCACGGCTGCATTTGCAACGAGAAAACTTATGAGCCAGACAGGTATTCGGATCCGGTCCTGACGAAGCTTAAACCGGATAAGAGCCCCAGTTTTGTGAAACAATTGACTGTTCATCAGGATGCACCTCCTACTCCTTCATAGTGGCGCATGAACAAATCCTCAAGCGTCGGTGGAGCGCTTTCCAGCTTCAAAACTCCAAATTCGCTGATATACTTCATAACAGTTTCCAGTTCTTCACTGTCCACTTGAAAACGAATCGCCTGCTCTTTTTCTTCAACATCATGTACACCTTTCATATCTCGAAGTGCAGTCAACGGCCTCTTCGTTTCAACGAGCAGGGTAGTTCTCGTTAAATGACGCAGCTCATTGAGTGAACCGGATTCAATAATCTTTCCCTGCCGGATAATCCCAACCCGGTCACAAAGTCTTTCTACTTCCGATAAAATATGACTCGAAAGCAATATACTCTTGCCAGCTGATTTTTCTTCCATTACACACTCTTGAAAAACGCGTTCCATCAAAGGATCAAGTCCGGAAGTCGGCTCATCGAGTATAAAAAGATCGGCATCGGATGAAAAAGCAGCGACGAGCGCAACTTTCTGACGGTTTCCTTTTGAATATGTCCGGCATTTTTTGGATGGATCAAGATCAAAGAGCTTAATCAGTTCTCCACGACGTTTTTTATTGTTCGTACCGCGGAGCTTCATAAACAAATCAATCACTTCTCCTCCGGTTAAATTCGGCCACAGATTCACATCTCCCGGTACATAGGAGACACGTTTATGAATTTCTACTGCATCCTTCCATGTGTCCCTGCCGAAAATTTTCGCTTCGCCTTCTGAAGCTTTTAATATACCGAGCAGCACCCGGATGGTAGTCGATTTTCCTGCCCCGTTTGGACCAATAAAACCGTAAACCTCCCCATTATTCACTTCCATGTTAACCCCGTCCAGAGCAGTAAATTTACCGAAGTTTTTTGATAAATTAATCGTCTGTAGTACGCTCATCCTTTCCCCTCCTCATCCTTGTAATAGCATTTCTTTAAAATCTCCAGGTACTCAAAAAATTCTTCCCAGAGAGGCTCTATATCTTCTTTCGCAAAATTTCTTCCCTTCAGCTTAGCTTTAATTTCCTCCTGGTACCCTTCGATAGACCAGCGAATCAGGTTAAAAGCTTTAGTTACGTCAATGCCTTCACGAAAAAGAGAATAATCAATGTTTCCATAAACCTTTGAGTAACCAAGCTTCTGCAGTCTCTTAAATTCGGGCAGTATTTTCTCCGGCATGTCTTTTTCATCGAGCAGCAGGAAAGATCCTAGAAAATTAAATACCCACGGATTTTCCGCAAAGGCTTTCATCTTTATATAGGTTGCCTGCCTCATTCGTTCTATAAAATCAGTATTTGTCTCATCAACATGCTGTATATAATTATTTATGGCAATTTTAAGACTGTAGTCAATCAGGTAGTGGTATAACACATTTTTATTTTTAAAGTAGTAAAACAGCATTCCTTTACCGATGCCGGCATTTTTTACAATTCGATTAGTAGAAGCCTTCTCGTACCCATTCTCTGCGAATTCCTGCAGAGCTGCTTGTAAAATTCGCTTTTTCTTTTCATCATCCAGCTTTTCAAAATACTTAGTAATAAGACATCCCTCCTACCGGACCAGCTGTTAGACCAATGTGGTCGATATTATCATAGCACCAGTAGACCACACTGGTCAATATAAATTTTCTGCCATTAATTTTCTCTCCGTTTTTTCATGAAACTTTCTGTATAACCTCCATGTTCATCCGTACAATGATAAATTTTATCTTCGAAATGATTTTTAATAAGGGATGACTTGCGGGCTGGTTGAAGACTTCGAAAATTCTAACCGGGCTGTATGCGGACAGGAGATCCGTTATTTTATTAATTTTCGCATCTCATTTTGAATGGCTGACGGACATCAGATAAGCTATTTGCCTGAAGGGTGGGAAAATCAGCTTCTTTTTTGGCAGATAGAGGAACTCATGTCCCGTCAGTCCGCTGTACCTGCCTGCGCTGCTCAAAGGATGAAGAAGAATTAATTCAAAGCACATAATAAAAAAGGCAACAGAGTCTTTTACGTAGACCTGTTACCTTTCTAGATACTTATTGGCGTTAAAACGGCGCGTTATTTTATGCCATCACTTTACACATATCATTAGTAAGTGCCACCGGGTCTTCCACCGGAAGGCCTTCAATAAGCAGAGCCTGATTATACAAAATATTAGTGTATAGGGATAACTTATCTTTGTCGTTATCATAAGCACCTTTTAACGATTGATAGATGCTGTGGTTAATATTTACTTCTAGTACTTTATCAGCTTTGACATGCTGATTCTGATCGGGCATCTGCTGGAGGATTTTCTCCATTTCAATGGAAACTTCACCATCCGCTGTCAGGCAGACGGGATGAGACTTCAGACGCTTGGAGGCCCGGACATCTTTCACCTTGCCGGAAAGCAGCGTTTTGATTTCTTCAAATAGTTCTTTGTTATCCTCTGCTTCGTTCTTTTCTTTCTCTTCCTCTTCTTCTGATTCGATGCCGAGATCTCCGCTTGCCACAGATTTAAACTGCTTATCTTCATAGCTCATAATTGTTTTTATCGCAAATTCATCAATGTCTTCAGTAAAATAGAGTATCTCGTAGCCTTTATCGAGCACCATTTCCGTCTGCGGCAGTTTTTCTATTCTGTCAATCGAGTCACCAGTGGCATAGTAAATATACTTCTGTTCTTCCGGCATTCTGTCCGTATACTCAGCGAGTGAAACTAATTTTTTTTCTTTTGAAGAATAGAAAAGCAGTAAATCCTTGAGGTCATCTTTGTTAGCTCCAAAGTCCATTTGAATGCCGAATTTCAGCTGGCGGCCAAACGCTTCAAAAAATTTCTCATACTCTTCCCGTTCATCCTTCAGCATGGTTTTCAGCTGGCCTTTGATTTTATTTTTAATATTTTTAGCGATCAATTTTAGCTGGCGGTCGTGCTGCAGCATTTCCCTGGAAATATTTAACGATAGATCCTCAGAATCGACGATACCTTTTACAAAACCAAAGTAATCAGGCAGCAAATCCCCGCACTTTTCCATAATCAGTACGCCGTTCGAATAAAGCTCGAGACCTTTTTCGTATTCCTTCGTGTAAAAATCAAATGGTGTTTTCTCTGGTATAAATAGAATCGCTTGATAGCGGACGGCGCCGTCGACACTGATATGAATATGCTTTAAAGGCTCGTCAAAGCCGTAATGCTTTTCCGCATAAAATGCTTTGTAGTCCTCATCAGTAAGTTCGTTTTTATTTTTTCTCCAAATGGGCACCATGCTGTTGATGGTTTGTTCTTCTTCAATTTCTTCGTATTCGCCTTCTTCATTGTCCTTTGGCTTTTGCACGCTGACATCCATTTTAATCGGATAGCGGATGTAATCAGAGTATTTTTTAATTATTGATTTTAATGTATGTTCTTCTACAAATTCATCATAATTCTCATCTTCTGTGTTTTCTCTTAACTTAATAATTACTTCTGTACCGGTTACTGCTTTTTCGGCCGGCTCTATCGTATAGCCATCCAGTCCGTTAGAAACCCATTTAAAGGCTTGATTACTGTCTGCAGATTTCGTATAAACTACAACATTCTCTGCCACCATAAAGGCAGAATAAAAGCCTACTCCGAACTGTCCGATAATATCGTGACCGTCCTTGATTTCATTTTCGTTCTTAAAAGCAAGTGAACCACTTTTTGCGATAACCCCGAGATTAGATTCAAGCTCTTCCTCTGTCATACCAATTCCAGTATCTACGATTTTCAACTCACGGTTTTCTGGATCCGCACTAACTTTTATGTAGTAATCGTCTTTATTAAAAGTCAGCGTATCGTCTGTTAAAGCTCGGTAATACATTTTATCAATTGCATCGCTCGCATTTGAAATTAACTCGCGCAGAAAAATTTCTTTTTGAGAATAAATCGAGTTAATCATCATTTCTAACAGACGTCTCGACTCTGCTTGAAATTGTTTAGTTGCCATTAGTAAAACTCCTTTCAGCTGTCATAATTAGCACTCTATATATTCGAGTGCTAAAAGTTCCCACTTCTATTTTACTTATCCCTGCCCTTGTGTCAATATCTAACGAAAATTTTATGTAGAAATGCCTTGATTGAATATTTATCAAATGGTCATAAAAACGGTCACTCCCTCCTTCCTCCTGTGTCCGTTTTTTAATGTGTTGCAAATTAAAACGTTTTCAAAAAACTGCGTAATAATAGTTGCACACTACTATGATGTGTTTTATATTTAAACTTGTAAGCGCTTGTAATATTTATTATGTTGCAATTTGCAATAACAAAAAGGAGGAAGTATAATGCGTGTAAAAGCTAATATTGAAAAAATACCTGGAGGCATGATGGTGGTTCCATTGCTGCTCGGAGCAGTTATAAATACATTTGCCCCTGGGATGCTGCGAATTGGTGGTTTTACCCAGGAGCTCTTTGTAGACGGAGCTCTCGTACTTATTGCTCTATTTCTACTTTGCGCTGGAGCGCAGATTAACGTAAAGAATGTTGGTGTGACTATCGGAAAAGGAGCCACCCTTCTTGCTGTTAAATGGGTTGTCGGTGCCAGCATCGGTCTGATAGCTTATATATTTGCTGGTCCCAGCGGACTCTTTTTAGGGCTCGCACCACTTGCCATTATTGCTGCTATGACAAACAGCAATGGTGGACTTTACGTTGCCCTTGTCGGCCAGTACGGAAAAGGAGAGGACCGTGCTGCTTATTCTATTCTGGCTTTAAACGACGGCCCATTTCTTACAATGGTCGCACTATCCATTTTTGGAGCTATGGGATTTGTTGAAGGCTTATTCTCCTTTGTGGATTTTATCGCTGTCCTTCTCCCTATTGTAGTAGGTGCTGTTCTCGGTAATCTTGATGAAGAAATGAGGGAGTTTTTAGATAGTGGCAGCAATATGCTAATCCCTTTCTTCGCCTTTGCCCTTGGAATGGGAATTAACTTCGCAGATATTATTGCCGGAGGACTAGGTGGCATCATTCTTGGAGTAATGACCGTACTATTAACTGGTACAGCAGGCTATTGGGTATTTAAATCTTTTAATTGGAATCCAGTTGTCGGTGCTGCGGAGGGATCCACTGCCGGAAACGCTGTCGCAACCCCAGCAGCAATCGCTTCAGCTAATGCTGCTTTCGCCAGTATGGAATCAATTGCGACCGTTCAGGTGGCGGCAAGTGTTGTAACCACTGCGATTTTACTGCCTGTATATATTGGATTTTTAGTAAAACGATTGGAGAAGAACGGAAAAATGCAGGAATATAAAGCAAGATAATCGTTCCCAGCGAGACTGGTAATTTCTTTTCCTCTCCAATTTTAGATCGAGGTGAAAGTACATGGATTTATGCATAGTCGCCGATGATTTAACAGGAGCGAATGATTCGGGTGTTCAATGTACGCAATTTGGATACCGTCCCTCCGTCGCGTTGAATGCAGGGCAATTAAATAACATGTTAAATAGAAAAGCTCTAATCATTGATACAGATTCCCGGGCCCTGGAGCCGGGAGAAGCATATAAAAAAGTCAAGGAAGCTTTAAATCCTCTTGTGAAAAATCCGCCAAAAGTGCTCTATAAAAAAATCGATTCAACCATGCGTGGAAACATCGGAGCAGAGCTGGATGCTGTCTTTGATACATTCAAGCCGGATTTTATCGCAGTAGCTCCTGGCTATCCTTCTAACGGAAGAACTGTGATAAATGGAGAACTGTTTGTCGACGGAGTATTGTTAACCGAAACAAATATATCTACCCACCCGGACCATCACTTTGAAACAGCCAGGCCGGATGCGATTATTCAGGAACAAAGCAAAAATCAGACAGTACACCTCTCCGTCCAGGAAGTGCTTAGCTCTCACCTGTCTCATAAACTTGCACAATTAAAAAAAGACGGAGTTTCATATATTTCCCTGGATAGTTCAAGTGAAGAGGATCTGCGGCGGCAAATAGAGAAGCTTTCAAATACGGCGTTCTCTATCATGCTTGCTGGTTCCGCTGGTGCTGCGCAATATCTTTCGTCTGTTTATCATCTCAAGGACACGATTGAAACCAGAAGTGAAAAGAAAAAACTGTACATTGATTCCGCATTATTTGTGATTGGCAGTATGAATAACATTAGTGCCGTGCAGCTGGAAAACCTTAAAGAGACTGGAGAAGTAAAGGAATATTTGGTGGAACCTTCAGTATTTTTTGAAGCGGACTGGCAATACAACAAAAATATCACCAGGATTCTTAATTCTATTCACGAGGAATCCTCCCCTTTTCTTCTGCTTCATCCGGACACAAGTGAAGAGTCAGTAACTCGTATTAAAGAAATCAGCCGCTCAAATAATATCAGCATGGCTGAAGCGACGCGCCAGATTGCATCCTGTATTGGAAAACTGGTTCAGCTCATTTTTCTCGTCCGGCCGTTCGATGGACTGGTAATGACGGGCGGCGATATCGCAAAAGCTATTTGTACCGCTTTGGAAAGTTCGGAATTCGAGTTACACTATGAATTCGAAAAGGGTATACCATTAGGAAAATTAAAAGGAAATTACGAACCACTTGTAATTACTAAAGCTGGAGCATTCGGAAGCAAAAATACGTTTGTCCGCATGCTTCACGCCTTCAAAGGAGAGGTGCACATATGAAAAAACAGCCCATTATCGGCATTACAATGGGAGACGGTGCAGGCGTCGGTCCGGAAATAATCGTAAAAGCTTTGGCTGACCCGAAAATTCATGAGGAGTGTAAGCCGCTCGTGATCGGTGATGTACAACGGCTGAAACAGGCTATTCTGTTATGCAATATTCCACTGAAGATCCAAAGAATTGAGTCACCTGAAGAAGCTGAATTTGACAAAAACATTATCAACTGCCTCCAAGTTGGCAAGCTGCCAGCTGACCTTCCGTTCGGCGAGCTGTCGTATGAGGCTGGAAAACATGCTTATTTATATGTTGAGAAAGCAGTTGAATTAGCAAAGAAGAAATCAATCAACGCAATCTGCACTGCACCATTAAACAAAGAAGCCTTGCAGGGAGCCGGCTATAAATACCCGGGGCATACAGAAATATTGGCTGATTTAACGAATACCGAGAATTATTCCATGATGCTGTCTGCCCCGAACCTAAAGGTTATTCATTTAACAACACACCTCGGACTGAAGGATGCTATTGAAGCGATAACACCTGAACGTACGTATCGAGTGCTTCGTTTAGCTCATGATACGCTTTTGAGAGCTGGATACGACACCCCCCGTATTGCTGTCTGCGGAATTAACCCTCATGCAGGAGAGAGCGGTCTTTTTGGATATGGTGAAGAAGAAAATCAGCTGATCCCGGGTATCGAAAAGGCAAAAAGCGAAGGAATTCATGCGGAAGGACCGTATCCGGCAGATACTCTGTTTTACAGAACAGTACGCGGAGATTTTGATATCGTCGTCGCCTGCTATCATGATCAGGGCCATGCTCCTGTGAAGGTGCTCGGACTCGAAGCAGGCGTTAACATTACTGTTGGCTTAAACCACGAGGTAATCCGTACCTCTGTCGATCACGGAACCGCTTTTGATATTGCAGGCAAAAATATTGCTGACGCAAGAAGTCTGATTGAAGCAATCGCTTCCGCGGTAGATTTAGCACCTGAATAGAAAATAAATAATTTTTCCGTCTGAAAAGGGAGCAAAATGATGAAAATAAAGGTTGGATTTATAGCACCTTACCGGGGATTAAAGGAAATAGCAGAAAAAGCTGTGCAAAAACATCCTGATATTGGAATGGAGATCATTACAGCAGATTTATATGAAGCAGTCAAACCCGCTAAATCCCTTGAACAGCAGGGTTTCCATGTCCTTGTCAGCAGAGGGGGTACAGCGCGTGTTCTTCGCGAAAATATCAACCTTCCGGTAATTGAAGTTGATGTATCCGGATATGATATTCTCCGCACTATGCTTCTCATAAAAGATTCGAAGGAACCGATTGAGTTAATTGGTTTTCCGAACGTGTGTCGTGGGGTGAAAGAAGTGGCTGGCCTGTTAGATACACATATCTCTTATCAGACGGTCAACAAGGAAGAAGAAGTTGAACAAACGGTAAGAGATGCGATGAAACGCGGAGTACAAATTATCGTAGGCGATACTGTTACAATGAAAACAGCAGAGAGGTACGGCTTGAGGGGAATCATGATAACTTCAGGCCATGAATCAATTGAGCAGGCTTTATGGCAGGCAAAGGAAGCCGCACGCTCAGTTAATCAGCACCAGCAGGTGATTGAAGGATACCATTCTTTATTGAATATTCTTCCTGAAGGCGTGGCACTTCTTGACGAATCAGGATATATTCTATATACCAATCCTGCTTTTCAAAGATTGTTTCAGTTGGAGCATCGATCAGCATTTCTTTCAGAAGCAGCACCTGAACTTGAAACCTTCCATCATGAATTGGCGGCCCATTCTTTTGCCCAAAAAAATTTCATCCATCAAGGTCGTGAACTATCCATCGAAGGAGCCCTCCTTTTTAAAGGGGCTGTCCGGAATTTCTTTTTAAAATGCAGCGATGAAACACGTTATGCCATTGAACAAAAAGGGTTATCCATCCACCCGCTTCGATCCGATATTGTTTCGTTTTCACAAATTTCAACAGCTGATGAAAGAGTAAAAGACGCGGTGGAAAAAGCAAAGCGATCAGCACACACCTCTCCTATTCTTCTCATTACGGGGGAAAATGGTACGGGCAAACGTTCGATTGCTGTGGCTCTTCATCATTTTGAGACAAATCATACGGAGAATCAATGGATGGTGCATCTCAGCAGCGACTTTGATGAAACTGCTTTTCATCGTTTAAAAGAACACCTGGGCAGCAGTTCCGGCACTTACTATATAAAGCATTGGGAAGATCTTCCAGAAGACTGGTCAGCATCATTGCTGAAGACAGCAGACCACTCGCCAGCCACCTGTATATTTGCTTCCGTTTCAAGTGCCACTGCTGACAAAGTGCGTGCATTTTTTTCTGAAGAAAGAATTCTGCACCTCCCTCCTTTGCGGGAAAGAGTGGGGCATTTAGAAGAATATATCCGATCCTTCGCGGCAAGATATAATACTTTATATGGAAAGCAAGTAGTGGGGGCAGAAAAAGCGCTTCTCACTAAATGGCGTGAATATAAGTGGCCGGGAAATCTTGAGGAGCTGCAGAGTTTTGTGCAGCACGGCGTCTATAATGCTGAAGGATCTTTTATTACAGAAAAAGATATATCCATCGAAAAACAAACAAGTGGGCTGAATATAGATCTTACGAAGCCTCTAGCAGACATTGAAAAAACGATCATTGAACTGGTGCTGGCCGAAGAGCAGATGAACCAATCGCAGGCCGCAAAACGGCTGGGGATAAATCGATCTACATTATGGCGCAAGCTGAAAAAAGATTAGCTGGTCCAAAATGTGCTATTTTGACCAGCCCTTCTCTTTATACTTTGAAATTGCTTCTATGCGGTTATTTACTTCCAGTTTATCGAGTATGACTGAGACATAATTTCGGATGGTTCCTGAAGTTAATCGAAGAGTGCCCGCAATTTCTTTGGTTGTTTTACCATCTGATATTAGTTTTAATACCTGCTCTTCCCGCTCTGTCAGAGGATTTTTACTTTCATTACCATAGGCAAGGTCAACAAGCTCCGGAGCATAAACTCGCCTGCCTTCCATAATAATGCGTATAGAATTCGCAAGATCCTCACTCGGGCTGTCTTTTAATAAATAGCCGCTTATTTCTGCTTTTCGTGCCCTCTCAAAATATCCGGAACGGGCAAATGTTGTTAATATAATAACCTTGCAAGGATAATTCTTCAATTCTTCTGCTGCTTCAAGTCCGGTTTTTACCGGCATTTCAATATCCATAATACAGACGTCAGGCTTATGCTTCATTACTAAATCCAAAGCTTCTTTTCCATCCCTTGCCATGCCGACCACTTCCAGGTCTTCCTCCAGTTCGAGTAATGAACCAAGAGCTCCTAGAAGCATTCGTTGGTCCTCGGCTATAACAATTCGTATCACATGGACCCCTCCTCTTTTATATGATGGATAACATTCGGCACTCGGAAAATAAGGGTGGTTCCAGAAGTGGATTCTATGTCTAAGCTCCCGTTTACAAACTCCAGCCGTTCTCTCATTCCTTGAAGACCATGACCCTCAACGGGTTCTTCAAAGTGAGGTATTCCCGTGCCATTATCTTGGATTTTTACGATAATTTCACTCGATGCTTGTTCAAAAAGAATGGTGCACGAGGTAGCCTGACTATGTTTGACAACATTCGTTACGGCTTCTTTCAAACACATACTTATAACATTTTCGACTAATAAAGGAATACGGTTAAATTCAGGGGTGCCTTGAATATGATACTCAATTTCTGCAGCATCCAGTATTTGCTGTACATAGATGATTTCGTCAGCCAGTTTTGTGCCTCTCATATCTGAAACCATTTCTCTTACCTCTTTAAGTGCTGTTCTTGCTGTTTTATTGATATCCTCTAATTCTATTTTGGCTTTCGCGGGGTTCTTAGTCATCAGTTTTCTTGCTAGGTCACTTTTTAACCCGATTAATGACAGCTTTTGTCCCAACGTATCATGCAGATCACGTCCAATTCGCTGACGTTCCTCTAAAATCATCAAATTGGAAATTTTTTTATGAGCCTCTTCCAATTGACCTTCGAGTTTTTCGCGCTTTAATCTATAGTTTATTGTGAAAGGCAGCAATATTACTCCAATGAAGGTGACGAAGATAAAAGGAAGCTGATAATTGATCATTTCACTCTGCCTGATAAGCATGAAACTAATGGAAGTTACCGTACTAAGGAGATGTACAATATATAAAGTTAAAAACATTATTTTATTTTGAATCCTGCCAATGAAAAATGCTAAAAAAAGTGCAAAGTAAATAAATCCAAATAGAAACGACATGGCAATACTAATGGCCATCTGTATACTCGCCCATATATAAACCGGCCAGCCTCTGGAGGTAAAAGAAAGTAAATAGGACGCAAAAAACAATAGAATCATCAGCACTCCAAAAATAAATTCTGCAGCGGAGGTAGAGCTAAATATAAAGTAAAAGGGCAATATGCAAAAGACTACCCATACATAAGAGCTGAGTCCTGTCGTTTTAGGAATAATATGATACCATTTCTGCAATGTAATCCTCCTTATCGACTTATACTTTTCATTAAGTATACCAATAAATGTATTCCTCCGTGCTATGATGAAAGGGGCTGGATCAAAAGCCCTTTACAATAAGAAAACCTTCCCAGTAGGGAGGGACAGGTTGTTGAGATAGGCTTCGCAACAACCTGTTTTTTTGGTTATTAATCCGATTATTCAGATGTTTATAGTATAATATTAATATGAATCCGCTACTGACGGAGTTTTGACGGAGCTTATTATGAAAACTCATAGATAACAAACAGGGTCTGGATCAAAAGGTTTTAAACAGCTGACGTCCTTCCAAAAATAATGGGGCTGTATCATAACTGATACTCGCCCCTTTTGCATGGTAAAAAAAAGCAGTGGACAAGTCCTTCGCTTTCCGTGGGCAGCGCTTCAGCTAACCGGGCGAAACCCGCGCCCGGCGGATCTTCAGCCGCTGCTCTTCCCACAGGAGTCTCGGACTTGTCCCCTGCTATCTTCTATTTAGGATACTACTTTTTCTATAAAAAGGGGCTTTTGCTACAGCCCCATAACTTGTTTTGGTCTGATTTTAACCACCAAAGTGGGGACTAAAATTTTTTGAAAAGACTTTTGATACAGCCCCGTTCGGTTTCTTTTATTTCTCCTGAAAACTCGTTACCTTGGATGTTCCTTTAAAAGTATAACCATTTTTCTTATTAAACCCGACAAATGATTGGTTTTTTTCATCATACAGTCGAAAACGAATCGAATCCAGGCTGGATGCGAATGTTATTGTAGTCGCTTTGTGTAAAGGCGGAGTTGATTCGTGTGCTTTTTCAAGGTGATAATTAGGAATTCTGGGGCTTAGATGATGGACATGGTGAAATCCAATACTTCCCGTTATCCACTGTATCCACCTCGGTAGTTTATAGTAGGAGCTTCCGTCGATAGCAGCTTTAACATAGTCCCATTCATCTTCATTTTCAAAGTAGGAATCCTCAAATTGATGCTGTACATAAAATAACCAAATTCCTATTGCTCCAGAAACGAATACAATTGGAAGCTGAACAATTAGAAAAGCTTCCCAGCCAATAGAGATAATTAGAAGTGTATAGATGGCGGCGATGGAAGCATTAATCAGGTATGTGTTCCATCGTTCCTTCCGCTTTGCTTCTTTTCGATTTATTCGGTTCTCTATTAAAAAGAGAAAGAACGGCCCTATCCCAAACATTATTAAAGGATGACGGTAAAGTCTGTAAGTTAATTTTTTCCATATAGATGATGTATTATATTCATCTACTGTCATCACCCATATATCTCCGGTGCCTCTTTTATCAAGGTTACCGCTGGTAGCGTGGTGGATAGCGTGTTCTCTTTTCCATTTCTCAAATGGAAAATGGGTGAGAATCCCGGTAATTATTCCAAGACATTTATTTGCTTTATTGTTTTTAAAAAAGGACATATGCGTACAATCATGAAAGATAATAAATATTCGAACCAAAAAACCTGCTGTGACAACTGCTAATCCAAGGGTCAGCCATATGGATACAGATAGGCTTTGATAGGCAAAAAACCAAAGCAGGAAAAATGGCAAAATAGAATTCACTATTTGTTTTATACTCTTCTTATTATCTGCGTTCGTGAAAGCTGCTACGCTTTTTCTTAATTCTGCTTGCTTTTTTTTACTCATGTAAGCCCCCTTGATCATCATGCTTAGTAATGCCTTACCCCTAACAATAGAGCAAGTGATGCATCAAAAGAAGTCACACATGTAATGAGCAGTATATGACACTTGTCATATCTGTGGGTGAAATCCTGCTTTGACATACCTTTAATTTTAAAGTTAATATACTCCCGCTTTATTCAACTACTTCATTTATTTCAAGAGTGGATCATGTTTCACTTATTAAGTGTACAATCTCAGAAAAATGATCGACGAGAATGTCAGCCTCATCAAGTTCCCCGCTTTTAGCATATCCGAAACTGCAGCCAATAGTAAACAGTTTATTTTCCTTTCCAGCTTCAATATCGGAGAAGCGGTCTCCGACCATCACTGCTTCGGAGCCTGCTTGCTGGGCAATCATTTTCACTACGTCAATTTTACTTTTCGTTTCATATTCCTGAGCTGAATAAATTCCTTCGAATAACAAAGCAAGGTTTTCCCGCTCTAATGCCGCCGGCACATACTCAGCGTTGCCGTTGCTTGCCACAAACATTGGATAACCCATGTCCGCGAGTTTTGTAAGACTGTCCTTTACTCCTGGTAAAAGCTGTCCTTGTCCCTTGTTAAGTTCTGATAAAATGTATCCGTCCATCACCGGTTCGAGCTTATGAAGAGTTTCATCCGAAGCGTCCGGCATAAGGCGTTGGAAGCCTTCATGAAAACGCAGGCCGATAATATCCACCTGTTCCTCCTTTGTCCAGCCTTTATCCAGATACATACCTTTATCTACTGCGTACATTAATGTATTCTCTATTGCATGGCTCAACAAGTCCCTGCTGTCAAACAACGTACCGTCCATATCAAAGATAATTGCTTTCTTTTTCATATGTCCCCTCCTTTTATTCATCCTTATAGTACTCTTATCAAATTTTACCTTCAAACAAAAAAACAGAGCCGCCTCTGTACAATCTTGTCTTACTTATTTAGTTCAAGAAGATTTAAGCTCCAGGAAGAGAGAGTTGACCCTCTCTCTCAAAAGCCACTATCGTTATTTGCGACGGTCGGCTTTCCAAGCCATCCGAGTCCAAGAACAGTTACCGTTATTCCTAATTTACATGCAGATAGATAACAATCCAGATCACTGACTATTTTTTTCACAATAAGAATGCTAAACAACAACTCACTGCTGGGCAGATGTCAGCATAATCTGTTAATAAGACGGATGCCTGTGGAGGTGAAGTTAATGATTCATACGGTAAAATCAGGAGAAACACTGTCACAAATTTCGAGAGATTACCGCACTCCGCTTCAGGCAATTATCAGCGCTAACCCATCCATCAACCCGAATGCAATTTACCCAGGACAATCTATTGTGATTCCAGGATTTCCTCCAGCAGCTTCGATTCCTTATCACATTGATGTTTCTATAAACAATCGGACACTAAGTTTGTTCAAAGTCGGCGTCCTCCAAAAACAATACCCAATTGCTGTAGGCAGAATTCTTTCCTCCACGCCGGTCGGCAACTACATTATCATAAATAAAGCACCAAATCCCGGAGGGCCATTCGGAACCATGTGGATGAGTTTATCTAAACAGCATTACGGCATTCATGGAACCAACGATCCCGGTTCGATCGGCCAGGCGGTCTCGAGGGGCTGTATCAGGATGTATAACAATGATGTTGAGGAGCTGGCAAGAACGGTTCCCATCGGAACTCCTGTATCGATTCACCCATAAAACATATCGTTACATTTTCCAAATAATTTTCAACTTCTAAAATGTACAGCTAAAGGAAAACTTAGAACAGCTTAGTATTTTGTGCGCTATTTCATCACAAATCATTGACAAAGTAAGTAGAATTCGGTAAGGTCGCAATTAAGAACATGAGTAAAAAAGCTTGTGTTTAATGCATGCTTTAGAATTGTAAAAAATTAATAAACCAACAACCGGCGGTAATAGTTAGACTATTGAGCTAATCTATAAGCTGGGAAAGGCACTTTGCCTTTCCCAGCTTTTTTTCGTCTTACTTCCCTGCCATACCACAAGTAAGAGCAGTTTTCAGTTTTACTACACACTAAAAATAAAGGGTGATGTTATATTAAGTATCTTGTCGACCATGCCGGTAAAACCGTCCACAAATCTTCATACGTAGGAAGTGGCTGTACACCTGGTTACACCTCTCCTCCAGTCAGGGAGTGGGAAGGAGTATATAACGAACGAAAAATGAAGCAATTACTTCATCAAAAGGGTTACCTCGAATGTTCTTCCTGTTTCGGTTTAGGGTTCGTGATGAAACAACGAGATTCTATTTCAAAAAGTTGCTCAAAATAAGTCATTAAAATTGTACTGAATTCACGCATCTAAAGATGCTCAAGTTTTTTTACGTTAAAATTTCCATTTTTAATTCTTCTGTCATCTGAGCTGCCAGTTCTGGGCGGCCGTGAAATTGAGCCGGAGTATTCTGGAATAAAACAATCTTCCATACTCCTTCATTTCGAACCGCAATTAACGTATGATGAGTATTTAATTCGGGATTAATACTCGTCTCCCCAGGCGGAACCATTCCTGCAATAGCATGGAGCACAGCAGCATCCTCTCCGAGACTGCGGAGGCTTTTTACTTTCGTCACATAAGGTGGTGTCGGATGTTCGGCGAAGATCAGCTCCAAGTGAGAAAGAATTTCTTTACGACCGGCAAGTTTACTTCCATCGAAGCCGATCTGCATACCATCCTCTGAGTAAAGCGCCGCCATTCCGAAGGCGTTCCGTTTATTCCACCCATTAATCAGCTCTTCATAAAGCTCTTGAATTTCAGACTCCAGTGATTGGCTCATGTTATCACCCTCCTGTATTAAACAGCGCAATTCTCCAATAAGAAAAACTCAGCATTACTTTTACTTTAATTCTAAAATAAGAGCTGAATTTCTTATAGTTCCAATATAATAATTAGTATGGTTAGTTCAGTATTACATATATTCGGGAGCAGTAATAGCAATAATACAGCTCGCCGTTTTTATACAGAAAGATCTTCCGTCAAAAATTTATTAGCTGATCGTTTTTTCAGTGGATTTTTCACCGGGAAGAAACTCTCTTATTATTAATTAAATTTCTTTTGCTTCTATTACTTTTTTTACCTCATTAAGATGGTCACCGTCCTGGCGAAGAAGCATTTTTTTCATGATCCCGTTAAATAGTCTCATTACCCCCCTGCTTTCTATAGAACATGTCAATGTGAGCTCGCTCCCTTCTTCATGGGCTTCAGTGTGATAATAATAGGTTATTTTCATCCCGGTAAGCTTTGAAGTGAAAGCTACCTCCCGCGGCGGCTTATAATGGCTTACCTCAATGACTGCAGATGCCTGCCTTTTACCAATTTTTCTAGTTTCTCGATAGCGGGTTCCCGTAGAAATATCGTTGGATGTGAGAATTTCTATTTTTACGATATCTTTGATATAATCCGGAGCATTTGTCGGATCACTAATAAAGGAAAATACTTCTTCCGGGGTTTCGTTGATGATTTCTTTTTTTTCAAAAGCATTCATTGTCTTTTCCCCTTTTTTCTAAATGTAATTAGTAACTTAGGCACTCTTTGTCAAAATTCCTTTTTATTTCTCACATTTCGCGTGTTTAATCCATGGAAATTGAAGGTATCATAAGAAGCAGCGAAAAGAGGAGGAGAGAGTTCATGAGAGTTAACGTACCTAAGGATAAGGGACTGGATCATTCTCTGGCATTATGGAGGGAAGGCTACGAATTTATACCAAACCGTGTGCAGAAGCACCATTTTGATGTATACGAAACGAAGGTACTAGGTGAGCGGACAGCCCTTTTGAGCGGAGAAGCGGGAGCAAGGCTATTTTATAACACCAACCGAATGCAGCGCAGTGGCGCGCTTCTTCCTAATTTTGTCCTGAAAACGTTATTTGGTGAAAATGCAATACAAACGATGGATGATACTGCACATGAACACCGGAAGTTATTGTTCATGTCACTTATGACTGCTGAAGCGCTTGAAAGGCTTTCTGAGATCACAACCAAGCATTGGGAAGATTTCACCGCGAAAGGAAAGAAAGATATCGTCTTATATGAAGAAGCTTCAAAAATACTTACCCGCACCGCTTGTGAATGGGCAGGTGTGCCGATATTAGAAAAGGAAGTGCCAATGCGTACGAGGGATTTTCTTTTAATGATTGACGGGTTCGGCGTACTCGGGTTAAAGCATCTCGAAAGCAGACGGGCACGCTCTCGTACAGAAAAATGGATAGAGCGTCTCATACTGGATGTAAGAGCCGGGAAACTTCAGGTCGAAAAAGGCACTGCGATCTATGAGATGTCAAGCCACCGAGATCATCAAAATAAGCTTCTCAATCCAAGAATGGCAGCTATTGAACTCAACTCATTAATACAGTGCGCCCGGCCGTCGCGATCGCAAAATTTATTACATTTGGTGCGACAGCACTGGAAAAATACCCGGAAACTAAAACCTGCCTTTCTCAGGGAGACGAAGAGTTAATGATGTTTGTACAGGAGGTGCGGAGATTTTTTCCATTCGTTCCTTTTCTGGGGGCCCGATGCCGCCATGATTTCAAATGGCAGGAGTATCCGTTTGAAAAGGGACATCTCGTACTCATTGATATTTATGGAACCAACCACGACCCACGAATTTGGGAGGAACCGAATTTCTTCCGTCCCGGTCGATTTAAAGACTGGAACGGTGGGATGTTTGACTTGATCCCACAGGGGGGAGGGGATTATTACAAAGGTCACCGCTGCCCTGGGGAACAGGCCACTATCGAAATATTGAAAGCAAGTCTCCGTTACCTGGGAAATAAAATGGAGTATGAAGTGCCTAAGCAGGATTACAGTTACAGTCTCCGAAAAATGCCATCTATACCGAAAAGCGGATTCAAAATGAAAAATGTAAAACGAATTTAAAAAGTTTCGCACCTGATTTAAAAGGCGTAAGCGTCAGCCTGTCTCCAGCAGCTGCGACCGGTAATGCCGGACATTGATTCTGCTATATGCTCAAAAAAGCTATTGTGACAGATAAATCACAATAGCTTTTTCAATCATTGTTTCTTACTAACAGGAATCCATATCTCGCTCTCAAAATCTGGCGCTTCATAATCACTGTGTGCATTCCAGAGAATTTCAGGGCCATCTACATGCTCATAGCCTGATGAAGGAAACCATTCAGAATATATTCTGCCCCATATCTCCTGAAGTGCGGCGGGGAATGGTCCTATTGCTTCAAATACTGCCCAGGTCATAGCAGGAACTTCGAGTTGGTCAAATACTTCCGGTGCTGCCATAGTGGTTGCTGCCCCGATATAGTGATCCAGCTCTCCATGATTATCCTCTCTCCCCTCTGAGAAATTAGTGGAAGCGTTAATCATTCCCGCAGGCTCAATGTTAGACAACTGCTTAATCTGGTCCTGCTCCTTTTTGCTTAAATTTCTCCACATATTTTCAATTTCGGGGTTCACTCCATGGTATAATAATGTAACTCTTTTTTTCCTTCCGACGATTTTAAATGCATCTTTGCTTACGATTCGATAATTCATTTCTTCTCCTCCTTGGATTGAAAGCTGGAAGGTCATGGGAGGATATGCCTTAAGTGTTGTGCTGTCACTTCTGGCCTGGGTTGGAGTAAGTCCATGCATTTGCTGAAATGCCCTTGTGAACGCATCCGGTGATTGATATCCATATTTCAATGCAGCATCAATTACCTTCATGCTGTAATCTTTCAAATCAAATGCTGCGAGTGTGAGCCGTCGGCGCCGAATGTACTCAGACAGCGGGACCCCGGCTAAAAAAGAAAACATTCTTTTAAAATGATATTCTGAACAGCGCGCGCGCCTCGCGACCTCCTTAAAATTAATATCATCCTCAAGATTTTCTTCAATATAGACGAGTGCTTCATTCATTTCTTTCAGCGAATCCAAGTAACATACCTCCCATAACACTTTCATACTAGCAACTACACCATGAAGAGAACCGACAATGTGTGCACCAATCTGCCGGATTACTCCTTTATCTCCGTCACATAAAGTCAGTTGGAGAAGGAAATACTGTAAAAAGAAATTTTTTGCAGAAGGAGGCTTATCATGGATTTACTGCATGGAAAATTGTATTGGCCGGCTACTCTTCCTGCTCCCCCTTCCTATCCGGTACTAGAAGAAGATATTTCTTGTGATGTGCTTATTATCGGAGGTGGATCGTCTGGTGCACAGTGCGCTTTTGAACTGGCACAAACGGGTCTGGACATCGTTGTCCTGGAGAAAGATCTTATCGGTTCCGGCAGCACGAGTGCTAATACTGCGCTTCTTCAATACCTTGGGGATAAGATGCTGTTTGAGCTTGTAAACAGCTTTGGAGAAGAAAAAGCGATATTACACACTAAGCTCTGCGAAAAAGCGATTGACAAAATCGAAGAAGTCTCCAAAATACTTCCGATCGATCCGGATTTCAAGAGACGCGATAGTCTTTATTTTGCAAGTGGCGGCTTTGGTTCAAACAAACTTCTTCACGAAAATTTTTATTTAAAAAAACACGGATTTAAATCTGAATTATGGTCGGAGGAAAATATAATCCAGCACTATCCTTTCCGGAAGCAGTCTGCACTTTATTTATATGATGATGGAGAAATTAATCCATTTAAATATACACACGGTCTTCTTCAGTATGCAAAAAAGTATGGTGTCCGCATATATGAAAATACACCAGTCAATGGGAGAAAGCGAGATACTGACGAAATCACTTTTTTCACAGAAAACCACCATTCGATTCGTGCTAAGTATACGATTTTTGCAGCTGGTTATGAAGGGCTGGAATGGAAAAAAGAGAAAAACAGTGTGTTATCAAGCACATACGCGGTCGTTACAACTCCCGTGGAGGATTTATCTGACTGGTACAAGCGCACGCTTATTTGGGAGACGGCAAGGCCATATATTTACATGCGCACTACTCCTGATAACCGCATTATCATCGGCGGTCTGGATGAAAAGACTAATAATGCAGAGAAACGTGATGCAAAACTCATCCATAAAAAAGAAAAATTAATTACCGAATTTAATCTGCTGTTTCCCATCACTCAGGTAAAACCGGATTATTATCTTAGTGCCTTTTACGGAGGTACTCATGATGGATTTCCGGTTATCGGACAATATCCTGAGTTTCCGAATTGTTATTTTTTATTTGCTTATGGAGACAACGGTCTCGTTTACAGCGGTATAATGGCTGAAATTCTTCGCGATGTAATCACATCTGGGTCCAGTACCATGCTTTCACTTTATCAACAGCGCAAATAATTCTTTAAAGAGGACCGCTTTCAGCGGTTTTTTTGTTTGCAGGATGAAGTGATGGGGTAAAGTTCTAGAAAACCAGCATAGGAAATACTTCCTCTATTTTCTTCCCCCGCCACCGACTTCAAACAGCGCAGAGGTGATAAACATGAGTCGTTTCGATCAATATAGTATTTCTCCGGTGTTAAATAATATCGGTGAAAATATTATCATTACTGATGATGAGTTTACCTTCATATGGATGAATGATTATACCGATCATCTTTTTCACAAGCTCCGGGATTCTCTCCATCTCCAGTCAAAAGAAGAGCTTATTGGGAGAAGTCTTCACTTCTTTATTTCTCGCTCAGACCAAAAATTGCTCGAACACACAGACTTTCCCCGTGATATTCATACAATTTTTATGGATTATTTCCAATTTACCATTACTATAGATGTTTTCTACGGACTCGAGGACGGGAAGGGTTATATTTTAACCTGGAAAGATATCACTGACTATGAAAATAAGATCGCAGATGTCACAAGGGCACTTGATGAATCCTCGATTTTTGGTGTGCTTGATGAAAACCAACGATTTACTTATGTAAACGACCGCTTCAGTGAGATTTCCAAGTATTCCTGTAAAGAATTGCTTGGCCATACCCCGGCTCTGCTTAAACGAAATACTAAGGAGGATGAGTGTCAATACAAACATCTTTTGCTCACGACAGAACAAGGGAAAATATGGAAAGGTGAATGTCAGAATAAAGCGAAAGATCAGTCAACGTATTGGGTCTACACAACAGTTGTCCCAATATTAAAAAAAGACAATAAGCCTTCCCGCTATATGATCATTCAACAGGATATTACTCGCGAAAAGAAAACGGAAGAATTACTGCAGCGCACAGAAAAATTAACTGCCATTGGCGAGCTTGCTGCTGGAGTAGCGCATGAAATCCGCAATCCCCTAACAGCGATCAAAGGGTTCACTCAGCTGCTGGAAGGCAATCCGCAATACAAGCAGGTTATGCTCGATGAAATCGACCGTATCAACTTAATTGTGAATGAATTTATGCTTCTTGCCAAACCTCATGCACTTAAACTGAAAACGAATCAACTGGCATCGCTGCTAAGCTATGTAATCTCCTTTATGGAATCGGAAGCCAATTTAAAAAATGTCAGTATTCATAAACGTTTTGACGATGAAAACTTGATGATTGAATGTGAAGAAAACCAAATCAAGCAGGTTTTTCTAAACCTCATTAAAAACAGCATTGAAGCCATGCCTGATGGAGGTAACATATATGTGCACCTGCGTAAAATCAATGGCAACGCAGAAGTGGCTGTAACTGACGAAGGGGACGGGATCCCAGAGGAGTATCTTCATAAACTCGGAGACCCCTTCTTCACGATGAAGGAAGGGGGTAACGGACTCGGTTTAATGGTGAGCTATAAAATTGTATCAAATCATAAAGGCTTCATTCATGTAAACAGTGAGCCTGGTAAAGGAACTACATTCATCATCCTATTTCCGCTTACAGTAAAGCAGGAAGGACAATTGATTTAAACCTGTTGGAAAGGAAAGATGCCCTCTATGATAACTATTTCCATTTCCTGTTGAGCACATAATGAGTTTGCCCAAAGTCCTTTCCCAAAACACGAATAAACACCCTGTTCCTTGAAGAATAGGGTGCCTTCACTTATTCACCGCTGATGCGGTAATAATTGTCCAAAATGTTTCTTGTGATTTCTTTTGCTTCCTCCCCAGATCCGTCTATATTTGTTACAAATACGTATGTGCGCTTGCCGCTTTCAATAAAGCCAGTGTACCATCCTAAGCCGGAATCGGATAATCTAGTAGCCGTTTTTCCATAGATTGTATAGCCCTCGCCTTCCTCTTCGAGCATCATACGTTTCACTGTTTTCATTACATCATTATCAAACGGAAGTTTCTCTTTATGGAGAGCTTCCATAAAATCTGCCTGCTGAAGTGGGGTGATCTGCATGGAGCTGTCGAGCCAGAATCTGTCAATCCCGCCGCTGATATCCTGATTCCCGTATTCGATTTTATCTATCCATTCCTGCATTCGCTCCTCTCCTATATGTCTGGCCATATCCTGGTAGTACCAGACGACAGAATGCTTCATCGCAGAGCCTAATGTATGGTCCTCATTCCAAATGGGAAAATCCCGCACTACTTTATCCCATTCTTTTATATGATATTCATCCCGCACCGCCTCTACCTGCAGTCCGATCAGCGCATTCACAGGTTTGAATGTCGATTCCGGAGTAAATTCCTGCTGCGCTCTCTTCTCATCGTAGACAAAGGTTTTTCCATTATTTACATCTCGTAAGACAAAGGTCCCGTCCTTTTCATAAAAAAATTCCTCCACATCAAGTTTGTTCATATTAACTTTTTCATTCACAGGTCCTGCTGCCGCAGGAATCTGACCATTAATTATTACATTAGCAATGCCTAATAACAGAAGGAACGCCAACAGGTACAACCATTTTTTCAATCAGCTCACCTCATAAATACTTTCATAAGTAATTGTATATTAAAGTAAGTTCGCTGTTTTCCTAAAAATTCCTATCGACTATCTACCTAAACTTAATGAAATTGATTCTTTTTAGTAGAAAATAAAAAACTCTCTATCTTTTAATAACAGTTAATTTTCAAATAAAAGGTAAAGTTTGTGAAAAGAGTAATGGGAGGCTCACCCTTTCTTCAAGAATAGATTGGGGAATTTTTTTCAACAAAAAACCGAAAAGGACCATGTCCTTTCCGGCTTATGTCTGGCTCTATTGTCCAGCTCATTTCTGCCCTATGAATGGTTCGGTTTTAGGATGAAAATAATATAGCTCTTATCGAGGGTAAAATCCCAATCCACGAAAATATCTATTACAAGTGTACTTAAAATAGTTTCAAACACCTTAGGATCCAGCAGACGCTTTTCGAGCCTTCTTTTACTGAGCCGCAGCGGCTCACTGAACCCTGAACGGATTAATTCTTTTTCAATTTCTACAAGTATTCCCTGCCTGTCTACCACAAGCGTTCGTGAATTCAAATAAAGAGAATCAGTCTGCTCCGGTTTTTTTCTGCGTCATTGCTTACTTTGTTGATTTCCTTGTGAATTTCCTCTTTATGAGAATAATCCGCATAGGAGTGATTTCTTTCTTCTTCACTATCTTCTTTGATTACTCCCAAAAGCAGGCCGGTTCTGTTTTTTAAAGACCAATCATAATAAAGATTATCTACGTTAATGCCTGCGGTAACCCGCAGGGTGGCTTTTATTTCCGGAATGAGCTCCTGCATTAATAAATCGCGGGTCTCTTCAATTTTCATAAATTTATTTTGTTTTATCAGCACTTGTTCCATAGGTGCTAAAAAGTCTCGTAAATAAATCGTGATAAATGGATCTTCAATGGATACATATACCGAAGATGGTCCCTTCCCGAACGTATCCCGGAACAGCTTTCCTGTATAGCTTGCTATTTCAGCTTGAACAGACGTCTTTTCCATTAGCTTCATTCCTTTTTCCTAGATTTCTAAAAAAGTACAATCTATTACGGTCATGAATCAACTTCCACTCAAGCTCCGTTATTAAACACAGTATTATCAAATTTCGTTCCACTAAAAAAAGCCAAAAAAGGATCAAGCTCCAAATTTGGCTCATATTCTGACGCTAATGTCCAGCTCATTATCTCCAAGATGTTATTACGTTATATTCTCAAGAACTTTCATTATTAATTCAATACCTGTTTGTGGAAAAAGTGTTTATCCATTTTCCCAGTCATTACTCTAACGCTGGCGAGATATTTTTAAAAGAGGAAAGCTCGACTTTATTTATTAATGATATGGAGAGGTCATAAAAACGATAATATTTTTTGTCCCTTCTTCATTCCAAATGTTAAAAATATCTTGAACTGCTGCTCCCATTATTTTTGAAAAATAGTTTTTCGTAATGTCCTGACTTGCAATGTTATTTTTTTCATTTCCCTGATACCCCGCTCTGCCGGCAAGCGTGATTCTTGAATTTACTCGTTTGATGAATACATCTTCAGGATCGGCCGGAGGATACTCCCACAGTTTTTGTATGTCTTTTTCAAGCAAAGAATAAATAGGCTGATCAGCTGTTTTAAGAAACAAAGACTCCCAATTCAATCCAACAATGAGGCCCGACTTTTGGTCAAAATTCCAATCAACATAAAATGAGAATCCCTCTGTATCTAGTTTCTCCTGAAGACAGAGTTCAAGTTTAGCAAGAACCGGCCCCATAATACTTTTTCGTAACGACGCTAAAGCCTCGTTTCCTTCTTCTTCAAGCAGCACCTCTTCAATTGGAGATAAGAAGTTCCGTATATGGATGAGAATATGAGACGGAGCAAGCGTCACATATACTGATTCCGGCCCTCTTCCAAAATGATCTCTTAATGTTCTACTTGTATAAGAGGCGATCTGCTTCTGCTGCTTCATCACATTGTCATCAATAAAATCTTTTTCGACCATTGTCTTCTTCCTTCCTAGTTCATGTAAAGTATCAATTTTTTATGCTGAATAGATAGCAATATGGAAGATATTCAATGTATAAATCCAGCTTCAAATGTAGGGCTGGCTTATCTCCCACTCTTTTGAACACCCATAAATCCTCTTTATGTAAAAGCTTTGCTTCGGCAGAAAATCTCAAATGCCCACTGGGCAAGGCGGATTCCCATCTATTCGGCTACATGAGCTCTGTTACCGGCTGCAAAAGGAGCCAATATCTCAGTCTCCTTTTTTAAAGAAAAAATTTTGCACAAATACAAAAAAGAGCTGGAAAGGGCAGGATTCCCTTTCCAGCTCATACATTAGCTCTATCGTCTACATATTTCCGCCGGATACATATTCGATTTTAAAAACCAATTCTTATGTAAAAGCTACACATTTTGGAATAGCTTCAGAAATAGTGGTTACCCAAAATACTGCACATTGAAACCTAGTAAAAAGATTTTTGAGGATCTTTTTACTAGATTATCACATTTTCCTTAACTATAACATCTATTGTTTATTTTTGAGCCGGTAAATCAATTCCATGGCGGACATTCCGTTCCCGCGGCTTCGCGGAACGGTACCAGTGAAGACAAAGAATAAAAATTATAACAAGATCAATAACATCACCGCCATAATACATAAGCATACCGCCATTTTCTGCCTGAGCGGAAGACACTCCCGCGGGAGGATTTGCGTACACAAATTTAGATAATATTCCGTGTCCCGCAAGTGCAAGTAGTAAAACAACTCCCCTGTAAACAAAGCTCTTCCGATGAGGCGCCGGGTCAATATAAATAATTGAAGCAGTAAACAGCAGGCCTGCGGTAAACACATGCATATGGATTAATAAATGAAGTATTGTATATTGGTGCATTGCCTCGTAAAGAGAGGTCGTATATAAAATCCATAATCCGCCTATGTTGAGGAGAGCAGCAACCGCTGGATGTGTAAAAAAACGAACAGGCATGCTCTTTAACATCCGGCTCAGTTTACGGGCAGCAGTTACCGGAAGTGTTCTCAGAAAAAGAGTCATCGGTGCAGCCATCACCATGAAAAGTGGAGCAAGCATTCCAAGCAGCAGATGACCAAGCATATGAATTGTAAAGTCCATATGCGCCTGACGTGCGAGTGGTCCTGCTACTGCAGCAATTGCACAGCAAACCCCGACAATCCAAAGAATGATCCGGTACCATGGCCAATGTTTCTGCTGATGCATTGACATGACTGCTGCAGCAACATACACCCCTAACATCAGCGCGAAAGGCAGAGCCATCATCAATTGAACAACAGCCCCCGGTCCGTGGTCAGCGGCCATTTGAGACCTTACTAAACCTTACCCGACGCCTTGTCTGCATCAACAGGATAACTCCGGCTATAATCATGGCGCCCGCAGTGATATTCCATACGAGGTCATAGATAATGACATTCTCGACATAACGGATTTGATGGATCCTCATAAGCTTATGCTGAACGATTCCATCATACAGCTGAAATATACCTGCCCCAAGGAGGATGCCGCCAGCCCACCGCCTGGGCCAAAAACCTCTGCGCCGGCGGAGGTCCGCAAATAAAAAGAATCCTCCCACAGTCGCAAACCAGCTGAACGCATGAAATAAACCATCTGAAACGAGGCCAATCTCTGTGGTCGACTTATCATAAAAATGATGCCAGTGCAGCAGCTGATGAAAGAGTGTTTCATCTAAAAAAGCCACAATTCCAAGGCCGCATAATATGCCGGACCAAAGATTGCGCTTCGCAAAGTTATATCTGTTGGATTCCACGAATGATGGCCTCCTTCATTGATTCTTTCAATGAAAATTTTCCCTTTTATGAATGCTCTGTAAACCTCTTTCCAAGCTGATAGAGAACAAAAATAAATATCGCAGGAAAATAGTCAGGGCACATTAAAAATTTTTTCCAGTCCTTAATAGTGTGAGAAAAGGCATTCTCTTCCCACTTCCCAATATATACCAGTTTTAAATACTCAGTTTTCGTTTATAACGGGAACAAACATTCTATATTATGGAGGTGTCGATTCTATGGTGAATAAACTAACAGCTGAATCGAATTTACGATGGGAAAGCATGAGGATGATTCTTCCTGAATACAGGGAAAAATGGTTGGATGTTCTAGGAATTAAAAGGAAAAGAATGAAACCGTCTGTCGATGAACAGCAGTGGCAGGAATTTGAATGGCTGCTGAAAGAAGCAATGACCACAGACCTGGAATTAACGTTCACGTTTTGGAAAAATGGATATTTTCTTGAAACTTCCGACCGCTGCACGTGGATTAATTCTTCCCAGGGTTTACTTCATATCGAAAAGAACGATGAAGTGATCTTTATAATTGCTGAACATATTGCCGATATCAGGAGATCAGAATGACAGATCACGAGGAGCTGTTAAAATATTTGGAGCAGCGGATTAAAGAATTGAGCTACAGATCACCCTCCAGCCATGACGATTCTCTGATCTCCCTGGGAGGAAGGCTGGCAATTCAGGAAGTGAAGAAAAGCGAAAAATCACAGAAGTCGAGGTCTTTTAAACTAAACAAAAAAGGGTATATGTCTGGAACATCAATTATGGGAGTGAGACAAGATGGAAACAAAGACCAAGAAGCGCCCGGTCATCGCGTTAACCGGGGCAAGCGGATATATCGGAAAGAATCTATTAGAACAAATAACTGATTTTGCAGATGTGATTGCACTTTCCCGCCATGGTGAAGCTCGTAATAATACAGCGCATGTTGAGTGGCGTTCCTGTGATTTATTTTCAATGGCCGATGCTGAAAAAGGACTGGAAGGAGCTGATATTGCTATTTATCTTGTCCATTCCATGAAGCCATCCGCCAGATTGACACAGGGAAGCTTTGAAGATATGGATGTCATACTGGCCGATAATTTTGCCCAGGCGGCGAAAAAAAACAGAGTGCAGCAGCTCATTTATTTAAGCGGGCTGATTCCAGAAACGCCTGACTTATCCCGGCATTTGCGGAGCCGCTTAGAGGTCGAGGAGATCCTTAAGTCATATCAGATTCCCGTTACCACCATCCGTGCCGGCCTTATCGTCGGCCCAAAAGGTTCTTCTTTTCCTATACTTGCCCGGCTGGTAAAACGCCTGCCGGTGATGGCTCTCCCAAAGTGGACCCGTACGAACACTCACCCAATCGCCCTGGAGGACGTTCTTATCGCTCTCAGAAAAAGTATCGGCAATCAATCGGTATTCAGTCGCTCCATTGATGTAGGCGGACCGGACATATTAACGTATAAAGAGATGATGAAACAAACGGCCGAGGTCATGGGAAAAAAAACAAAAATGATAAATCTCCCACTTTTAACGATCAATCTTTCCAGACTGTGGGTGAGCCTCGTGTCGAATTCTCCGAAGGAAACCGTATATCCTCTCATTGAAAGTCTGATTCATCCGATGACCGCTAAACACAAAAACATGGATAAAGAGATCAGCTATGGCAAAATTCCCTTTAAACAAGCAGCCCGCCAGTCACTGGAAACCGGAAAGAAGGAACAGAGCAGCAAAAAATCTCCTATTTCAGCCGCAGCACCACCAGATATACAGCAGGACGTCCGCTCTGTTCAGCGCATCCCACTTCCGAAAGGGAAATCTGCCGAATGGCTCGCGCATCATTATATAAACTGGCTCGAAAAACTTACAGCACCATTTCTTACGATTCACACCGCTCCGGTAAAAGAGGGGCTGGTTACTATTTCTTTCGGTAACATTCCACTGCTTTCCCTGCAATACGCTACAGAACGAAGCAGCAGCAGCCGAACACTATTTTATATCACCGGCGGAGCTTTTGAGAACAAACAAAAAAATGAGCGCGGCCGCTTAGAATTCCGGCAGATTCCAGGCAGGCAGGAATGTATTGTTGCCATCCATGACTACATGCCGTCTCTGCCATGGTTTATTTATAAATATACTCAGGCAAGGGTGCACTTGTTAGTTATGTACTTTTTTCGCAGGCACCTGCAGAAATATATGCAGGAGAATAAATCAGAGATGGAAGAGAGGCCCGTACTCATTTCTCTGAATTTCTGATTTTGAATGTCTTCATTCTGCAAGCTATAGTGAAGTCATGCAAGGCATAACTATGGCTTTAAGTTAATTCTCCCAAGCAGCGGTGTGCGTGCAGGAGATCCGTTATTCCATCAAATTTTACTCTTATTGAATGGCTTGCGGACATCAGGTAAGTTATTTGCCTGAATGACGGAAAATTGGGCTTACTTTTCAACCGATAACGAAACACTCATGGCCGGGAGAGTCATTAAACCAGGTTGTTTGGAGCAAATAGCGGACGCATTGTGCAGAGAACCAGCCACGGCTGCCTCGCAGCACTTTCTAAGAGGTAGTTCCTCTTCAATCAGCTGTGTAAGCAGCATAAACTTATACATGTGAAACACGAACGCCACAGCAGGACGCTTTTGAAGATGGTAGCTATGTTTATGTTGAGAGCTGCGATGCAAAGGCTACTGCAAACTCCCGGCACCGTTTCACGTCCTGCTCTTCAGGAGTCAGCTCCACCTTTAAATTCTCTAAAACAAGTCTTGCTCCGCATGATTGAAAACGCTCTCCGAAGGTGTCAATTGCTCCTCCATATATCGGGTACATCGAATCGCAGGAACCAAATACTCCTGCTGTTTTCCCCGTTAAATCAATCTCCTCCAGATCATCATAAAATTCTTCAAATTCATACGGTATGTCTCCGTCTCCCCATGTGTAAGTTCCAAGCAGAATCCCATCATATGAAAGAAGCTCTTTGGGCTGAACCTCATCCATATCTATGTGATATTTCGTAACCGAATGACCGCAGGAGGTTACGTTCTCCTCGATAATTTCAGCCATTTCCTCCGTATTTCCGGACATGCTTGCAAACAAAATAATAATCTTAGCCACCGTTTTCCTCCCCCTTCTTCCATTACATTGTCAATGTTAAATGATAATGATTATCATTGTCAAATAAAATTCGGCAGACTAAAGCCCTGAAGTGTTTTTGCTTTCTTCAGGGCTTTGTAATAGTTTTACTATTGTTTTGCCTTCCAGACGCTTGCGTATTTCTTCCGGTATTTTGGATCTTCTTCTTTCTCTATCAGCGTCTCTGCTTTTTCTTTAATGCTTTCATCATTCGTGGCCCGGTAAAGGTTGCGAAGGTCTTTAATAATGTCATAACGAATTAAAGTATAATTTGCTTCCTCTCCGCTTTGTAAGTAACGGTTCTCAAGGCTGTCCACCACCATCTGCTTCTGTTCGTCTCCCGCCAGGCCGATTCTCCAGATTGCCTGCAGGCTGTGGCGCGCCGTAACAAATTTATCGTCTCTCGTAACTGCCTCGATGGCAGGGAAATCCTCCATGATCCGATTTTCCGGATCACTGAGAGCGAGGTTACTTAAAAACTGAGCCGCTCTCGCACGGCGGTGCTGGTCCTTGTGGGTGAGGTCTTCTTTAAGCTCGTCCCATACTTCATAGGCCCAGTCCACTTTATTTTCTGTAGCCGTCATAATGGCCTGGAATGCTTCATATTGTTCATTTCGATTCTTCGATTGTAGATTACCGAAATGATATTCGAGAATCGTGTCCATGTTCTCTCTCCTTCTCAGCTGCCTTGTTCTCCCTCTATTGTAACAGCCGTTTCCGCTGTAGGCATCCTCCTCCACCTTTAAGTAATCAGATTGAAATATAAGAGGGAGGATTATTTAACTGGAAAATTTACTTCTAATCTCTTCGATCATGCTGTTTACTCCTTCAATTTTCATAAGGTAAACGAGAATGAAATATACTGCTCCGGCAATCGTGATGGCTGTCAGAAGGGCGGGCTGAAAGCCGGTAATCGAAGACAAATAATCATAAACGAATTTCGCAGCAATGCCCATTAAGACAGAGGCGGCGCCAATTTTCATAAAGGAAACAGCCATTCGTTTATACTGCATCACGCCAATTTTTTTTCGTAAATCATAGAAAAGAAGCAGCGTGCAGAATATACCGAATACTCGTGGCAAGCGCAAGCCCTCCAATACCTAAATACCTCGAGAGGATAAAATTCAGCACGATATTGAGAGCCATCGCAATCGCAGCGTTGATCATGGGTGTTTTTGTATCCTGAAGGGAATAAAATGCCCGCGACAAAATCACCCGCAGCCCCATCCCAATCATGCCGATAGAATAATAGAAAAAGGCCTGGAATTCCAAGGAGATTCGGTACAGCAAAATATCTTTTATAATTTAAATAGCTGCTTAATATACGGATAAGTACGGTAAAATAAATACCGACGAGACTGATTCTCGTAAATAGTACTGCCGTCGCAAGCGTTTCTCCTTCGAACCCACCCGCAAATATTTTTACGAGCTGTTCTGTAAACAGCAGACCTGTCAGCACAATCAGCGTACTAAAAACAATAAGAGTATTTATTAGATTGTTCGTAAACCGCACCGCGTCGCGGTGGCCATTTTTCTCTGCAATGCGGCTGTACATCGGGATATACCCGGTGGATATGCCTTTAGCAACAACCCCAAAAACGACCGTCGGGACCGTAATCGATATTAAATATGCATCACTGATGCCGGAAGCGCCGTAGAAAAAGGCGAGTGTAACATCCCGAAAAAATCCGATTATTTTTGAGATGATGGTCAACATCATCAAGATAATGACTGCTTTTTTCATAGTATGCTCCAATGCTTTTAGACGATTTCTGCGGAGAACGACTTAAATATTATTTTTATAGTATTTTTGTTCCTCATTGGAATAAAAATGTTTCATATAGCTCGTGCTGTAGAGCTTATTAATATATTCTTCACTTGGCTTAATCATGCTTTTAAATTCTTTATATACTGAATGGTACCATTTTTTCTCACTCATATTATCTTTTATCAACGAGAAGTGATCCAATTCGAGAAACTCCCTCAGCACTTCCTCCGAATCATCGAGCTTCTCCATCTTCAAAAGAAGAATTTCCATGTTATCTTTCTCAATCACCGCATGGCCCTCCTCTTTATTAAAAGGATAGGCATATATATCGACATTCCACGCCTTCTTAAATTCCTCATGAAACCAGTTCACGCCGTAGTAATGATTAAATTTATTAAAGAAATCCTTCCGGAAGGCAGCTAGATTCGTATTCGCTTCCTGGCGGTTATCAGTTTGACTGTTAACATCCATCAAAGGAACATGAAATGCCTGGAAATACATCGATACGTTCGGGCGAGACCGGCTCACGCACAATTGAAATGATCTTTACTTTTTTTCGGCTTTTTAACAGCTTTAATATTAACCGATTGCGGATATTAAACTTCAGCCGGTGAAAAAAAGAACGGTAATATTTAATAGAGTGATAGTTTTTATACATCTGGTACGAAATCGGTGAAAAAAAGCTGTGAATATGTATCGGAAGGAACCCTTCATCCTTCAATGAGTTTGTAATGGAGGTAGAACCGACCTTTCCCATCTGATGAATGAGCACGAGGTTCTCATTTTTTCGGTACGTGTCATTATAATAATTTACTTTATTCAGCAATAGCGGACTCCTTTCCACGCAAAGCTACATGAAAAGTATAACATCGTTGCATCGTGTAGAATAGGAGGCGAAAAATGAAGATATCTGCTTTACATAGATTGTTCATCTTTCTTTAACCTGCCTATACGCTCGCTGAGGCATCTTCAGCAGTTTCTTTTTTCGCCGGTTGAGTAGTCGACGAGCTGTGTGCGGAACATGAGATCCGTATTCTCTCTAGATCATCTAATTTTCATTGTTGGAGACACGGCAAATCCATTAAACTGTGCTCTTTTAAAAGCAAATGCGGAACTCATGTCCGGAGAACCAGCCGGGTTGTCTGGAAAGTCGCTATGTTCCGCAGGCGGAGATTTTAAACTTCCTTGTAGTACAAAATAAAGGAGTAGTACAAAATAAAGGAACCATTGACTTCGGTTATGAAGCATGGCTCCTTTTCATTAAAACTATTATTAAACAGCCGGCGGTCCGAATTTTCCATCGCGAAAATCCTGGAATGCCCGTTTAATCTCTTCCATTGAACTCATTACAAATGGACCGTGAGGGACAATCTGTTCTTTAATCGGCGCTCCCGAGTAAATGAGAACTCTGGAGCGGCGGCTGTTGGAATGAAGCTTCAGTTCGCTTTTCTTATTCATGTCCCCATCCTCAGGGAATGTTAAGGTTCCTGCTCCATTTTTTTTTACAGTAACTGTTTCTTCACCTATATCCAGGTCACCCGATAATACATAAAAAATCGCGTTATGAGTTTCAGGCAGCTGAATGGTGTAAGATGCTCCCTCTGAAAGAGAAATTTCTGAAATCGTGACCGGTACCGCCGCATCCAACGGCCCTTTCGCACCTGCGATATCACCGGAAAAGACTTTTATCGCACCTCCGTCAATTGGAACAACTGGTGCCTGCTCCGAGTACACATTTTGATAGGTGGTATTGGAATTTCGAAGGTCCTTTGGCAGATTAACCCAAAGCTGAAGCGTATGGGCAATGTCATCACCTACACCTTCTTCTGCATGACGCGCTGCCCAGCCGGCGTTCATGTACTGCAGATCCCCCGGCTCTAAAATGTCGCGGCCGCCGCCATTATCAATGTGCTCGAGCCTGCCATCAATAACATACGTAATTGTTTGAAAGCCACGGTGTGGATGATCGGAAAACGCACCTCTCTTAAACCAATCCTCCGCCATTAAAATAAATGGATCAAAGTCAGCCCATCTCTCAACAGGAAGCACCCAGCCCTTCTGAATAAATGGGAATTGGGCTTCCTGATATTTTACATACCAATGATCTTTAACATTTCTCTGAAATTGATATTCACCTTCTGCCATATGATATCTCCTTTCATGCTATTAGTTGTTATAGCAACTAAATGAAATAGAATATTTCTCGAATGATTTTCCAAGGGACCTTTCCTATGATTGGAACATATATAAGAACAGAAACTCAATTAATATGTTTTTTCTACTAGTTCAATCAGAGAGCTTGTATGTGACGTTATCCGCTGCGGTGATAATGATCGGAGAGCAGCGCCAGCTCTTCAAGAGTATCATGAATCGACAACACGACATAAAACACGATTACTTCTTTCGGGAAGTGATGGTGATACTTACGCGGTACAGCTTCAGGATGATGCTCCTGGATGTGCCAAAAATGATTATCAAGCTCAGAAATTAATGTATAGTGCGGTGTAGGTATTAAAAGACTCGAACTTCTTAATATAGAGGTAATCGATTGCACGGACCGTTGGAGTATTTCATTTTCTTCGTTCGTAAAGGCACATCGGTCCTCTTCTTCTATCATATAGAGACTATTTAAATGATAAACCATCCGCTCAATGGCGTGCAGCCGCTTTTGCTCGTACTCAAAATACCGTACATTTTCCCGGCTGTAACGGTGATATTTCCATTCTTCCCGCTGATAATAAGCCAGCTGCATGGATTTATCTATTTCTCGCTGCAGCTCCGATATTCCTGCTTTGAAGTTTTTGAGATCTGCTCATCTTTAGTAAAAAGTTCTCTTGAACGTTTTTCAAGAACATCCGCCGTATGTAGAAAAAACTGTTTGTTCCGGGATGCAATCATTTCAGAAAAGTGCGGTGGAATAATTGTAAGATTGACCAGCGTAGATATGACGAGGCCAATTGTTGTGGTGCCTGCCCGCTCTAGAAATGCGAGAAGAAATGCCTCATTGGTGCCCGGCATCATCGCAACCGCAGTAAGCGTGGCAACTAGCATTCCTGCTTCGAGCCGCAGTAAATGACAAATATATATTGTAAACACCGTAGCCACCGCATATGCCATCGCATTATGCCCGAGAAAGTAAACCGAAGTAACTGCAAGGCCTGCGCCAATCAAAGATGCTGGAAAACGCTGCATCCCCTTTTTTATTGAATCTGCTGCGGTCGGTTCCAGTGTCACAATCGCCGTGATTACTGCAAAAGCAACTGGAAGATCAGCCTGCTGGCAGATAAGCGCTGTTAAAAAGACTGCTATGCCTGTTTTTACTATACGACCGCCTAAGAACTTGAATCTATTCTTCTTCATCTCATATCGCCTGCACTTTTAATCCGTTCTGCGTATATCTTATTAGTATAACAAAGAAACCGGACAGCCGAAGCTGGAGCCGGTTCTCTTTGTTTATTTAATGATTACAACGATAGAAAATAAATTACGATAAGTCATCAAAAGCATTTAAAGCGTTAACACCATGTGCAAGAGCGGAGCCGGCTTTTAATGACGCAGCCACCATGATTGCTTCTGCCACTTCTTCTTTTGATGCCTCCGCTTTTTTAGCTCCCTTTGTATGAACATTAATGCAATACGGGCATCCGGTGGTATGAGCTACAGCAATTGCAATTAACTCTTTTTCTTTTATTCCTAACAAACCAGGTTTCATTGTTTCATTATCAAAGTCTATAAATGCTTCAAAAGCCTTCCCATTTAACTGGGAAAATTCTTTAAGTCTATTAAAATAGGCGGTTTTATACAATTCGTCATCCTTTTGTTGATCATAAGCGTTGAGTGCATTTACACCATGTGCGAGAGCAGACCCGGCTTTTAATGCTACAGCCACCATAATTGCTTCTGCCACTTCTTCTTTTGATGCTTCCGCTTTCTTAGCTCCCTTTGTATGAACATCAATGCAATACGGACAACCAGTGGTATGAGCTACAGCTATTGCAATTAACTCTTTCTCCTTATGGGTCAGCGTATTTGTCTCCATTGTCTTTTTATCAAATCTGCCAAACTCATTGAATGCATCCGGGACCAAAGTTTCGAATTCTTTTAGCCTCTCAAAATATGATTGTTTATACAGACTCTCTTCACTCATTAGTAAATTCTCCTTCTGATTAGAGATATAAGAAACTTACACAGTCTGAGCAAGGATATACATAGAAGAAGCAGACAGCTGTTCACTTATTGAAAAATTCTTTCTTTTATCTTAAATAAGATGGTAACGCAGCAGGCTTAATTCTTCAAATTCTTTCTTTTCCCTTTTATTGGGGCTGTATCATAAATGATACTCGCCCCCTTTTACATGGTAAAAATGCAGTGGACAAGTCCTTCGCTTTCCGTGGGCAGCGCTTCAGCTAACCGGGCGAAACCCACGCCCGGCGGATCTTCAGCCGCTGCTCTTCCCACTGGAGTCTTCGGACTTGTCCTCTGCTATCTTCTATTTAGGATACTACTTTTTCTATAAAAAGGGGCTTTTGCTACAGCCCCTTAATCTTCAATAAAATTGTATTTTACTGTTGCAGTGGTCCAGTTGTTCTCTGGATAAAAGGGACATGGCACAAGCACTCCCTCCTTCTATGAATAAGCTATTGTATTGATATGGGAAGGGAGGTGTAAAGGATGAAGAGTAAAAGAAAAAAAACCAGAAAAAACCTAACCTATAAACATGATCTGGATGGATTCAGAATATCGATTAACATCTATAATACAAACAATAACGCAAACCAAGGAAGCAGTGCTGGCGTTAAACAAAAAGCAACACAAGGCGGGCAGAATTCTTCAGGAAAAAAAGGGAAAAATGCCAATCAAGGTGGCCAAATCACAGGAAAAAAAGGCCAAAATGCTAATCAGGACGGAATAACCGTGAAGAAAAAACGCATAAAACGTCGACGCAAAATAAATAAAGATAAACCTCTAAGATAAATTAAATTTTGAGAAATTTACACCGCAGAAAAAAGGCTAAAGCGGATAGAATTCCGCTTTCTTTATCATTTATTTTATCCCCTCTTATATCCTCGTTTCTGTTACTTTTGATTGATTTATGCTGGTTTCTTCCATTATACTTATATCATACTAAAGAATTACTTTTATCATCTGCAACTATGAGGATATCTTTAGAAACATATTATCCTTCTTCTGCTGAACACGGACAAATAGAGACATTTTTTTCACTATGTATAGAGAGGTATGAAAATCATGACAACCGTATCAATGAATGGGGTATCCCTTCAGAACCCGGCCGCAATAAACTCGGCAGTAAAAGTCGGCAGCAGAGGAAGCTTTGTGGAACAGCTGCAAAAAACTCTTGTAGAAACTGGATATAACGCTTCGTCAAATGTCGATGGCATTTTCGGTCCGAGAACTCTTGAGGCTGTACAGGCGTATCAATTATCCAACAATATCTCCAGCCCGCGCGGGAATTATTACGGTGTGGCCGGTCCGCAGACTCTTGGTTCTCTCGGCCTAGCTGCTACCAACGATTCCTCCTCTGAACCCAGGACACCGGGCCATGCTGACCGTCTTATTACTTCTGCCAAACGCCATATTGGTACCCCGTATCAATGGGGTGGAACGACATCCACAGGATTTGACTGCAGCGGCTTTATCCAGAACGTGTTCTCTGAAAATGGGAAACAGCTTCCAAGAACCACCTCTCAACTATGGGATGCCGGCACGAATGTGGCCAGCCCTTCAAAAGGTGATCTCGTCTTCTTTGAAACACGCACCGGTGCCTCCCACGTAGGGATGTATGTCGGGAACAATAAGTTTATTCATTCAGGTTCTTCTACTGGAGTCACTATCACAGATATGGATAATACTTACTGGAAATCAAAATATTTAGGGGCGAAGCAGGTCTAGCAATATGTTTATCTTCAGCAGAATAGCTTTTGAGAATCCATTTCGAGAAACATCTTAATGGATTCTTTTTATTGCATTTTTTTGTATGAACTTCGAATAGAATTGATAGATCGTTCATACATTATATTCTCCACGGAAAGACTCGTACCGTGTGTTAAAATAATAGACTGATAGAATGAATGCTCATACATTACGCAGTTCAGGAGGGAACAATAGATGGACAAAAAAGATATAGCTGGTATCCGCAGACATTTAAAAGTAGACAATGATTTATTGAAGATTACTGATATTTTCAACGTTTATATTATGAAAGAGTCAACGGAAATTTATCATCATCAGAGTCAGCCGTTCGAAATGATCGATAAGGATCAACAGGAGCTTTTCATGAACAACTTCAAAAAAGTACTTACAGGCCGGCTCGATGAAAAATTATTTGAGCTGAAATTCCAGCGGGATGCAGAGAATCATAGTCAGCTCATTCTTCATAAAGGGCTATTGAGCAGCGATGTCGAGGACTGGAAGGAACAAATGCTGCTTATGACATCAAAAATGATCGAAGACCAACCGTATGAAAAGGATATCGTTATCTCCTTTATTCGAGCAGAGTACTGGAAACCAACAAAACACCGGAATGATGAGTCGGAGGAAAATCTACGGGACGCCGTTTACTCCCATCCCTTTATTTTGTGCAGCATCAACAAAACAGAGGAGCCCAGAAAAGAGATACAGTTCGACTATATCGAAAAAGAGTTCAAATACAAGATTGAATCAGATCCAGTCATTGATCTGAAAAACCCGATGTCAGGATTTTTATTCCCTACCATTACAGACGGAGCCTCTGATGTAAACCATATTCTCTATTCTGCAGGAAAGGCAAATGAACCTGACTACCGATTTATCGAAGACGTATTAAACGGAGAAGAATTCATGACAGCGAAAGAGGACAAAGCGGTATTCGAGGAAGTCATAAAAGATGTTGTAGGCAATCAGCTCAATCCTTCCACACTCGCCAATGTATATGGAGAAATCAACCGGGTGGTGGAAGATAATGAAGAGGACATCCCTCCAACACTCGATTACAAAGACGTCGAGCGCGTTCTAAGTCAGAGCGGGGAACAAGTTGATTCTGAAAAAGTCAAAACAGCTTTTCAAAGAGCCGCTAATGACGATTCCTATGAATTCAAAGCAAGCAGCATCGTCCCAAAATATAAATCGAAATCAATTAAAATCAACACTAAAATCGCCAACATCTCCATCAGTCCTCAGGATCTGCAGTATGTAAGGCAGATCAACTATCATGGAAAACGCTGTATAATGATTGAAGTGGAAGAGGATGCGGAAATTGACGGATTTAAAATACTTCCGGAAGCTTTTGGGGAGTGAAATCTAAACTAATGACTAAGTAAACTCACAAATAAGCAGAGTCCATTTTGAGCGAGCTGTTCTCAAAATGGACTCTGCTTTTATGACACCACTTGAATCACTAAGGCATTATTGGAAACCTTCTTCGTTTTCAGTGTTACTGTTTTCATTTTTCATAAGCTCATAGCGCTGGCGCTGCCGATAGCCATATGTGGCTGAAAGCACTACATTTTCTTTTTCGAGCGCCGAACCGAGAGCTCCTATAATGGTGGAAATACTTGTGGCCGTCCATGCTATATTAAAATAATCCATAAACTGCGGAGGTTTGGATAATTGTGATTCCAGCATACCAGTGGGTATTAATACTATAACTGCTACCGAAAATAGAAAGAATAGTAATAAATAATACAAACACACGGTAAAGAAAAGAGTCAATACTGTCGCAATATTATATAATTTTCGTAAATAATTGGACCGGTCCTCCATTGTTTTTTCCCACAGGCTGTGCGCGAGAATAATCCATGCAACCATAGCTGAAATGGAAATGACGGTGAGCATAGCCATACGCCAGAGGCCATAATCGGTGCTGAGCATCCATAGTGTCGGAAATATCAAGGCATAGCTTCCTGTCGTAAATGCTATCATAATAACCTTCATAAATGCCGGAAACATCGACCACGGCCGATTGGCTCTGACCATTCCTGTTAACATACGCAGCGCCCCGCTGAATCGCGACTTTATGAAAAAACGAACATCAATAATGGTGTTTTCTACCGTATTCGTTCCGGGTACTTCCCGGTGTATTGGACTTAGTCGCTCTACTACCCTATTTCCTACCAGTTTCTTTGAGCTTTTATTTCTTAACTCTTTATGCTCCCCTTCATCTTTAGATTGAATTCTATTTTCCGCCTGCTCTCTATCTTTTTCAGATGTTCCGTAATACATTTCATTTATGAGCTGAAGAACGGATTCCTTGATTCGTTTAACCATCGGGATGGATCCCAGACCAGGAAGGCTGATGGCTGCCGCTCTCTCCCCTTCGCTGGCTTCTGCCACAATTGGTTTCCGACCACTAAGCAATGGAAGATCCGTTATGCATATAACAAAATCCCAGCCCTTCTCCTGTCTTTTCTCTCCGGCTGACTCGAGAACTTCCTCTGATTTCTCGGTTATTCCGGTCACTGGATCAACGATGTATTCCACGATCCACTCACATTCATCATTGACATAGAAGCTGAACAGTTCGGGAAGTTCTTTTTGTAAATCTTCTACAATGCTTTTCGGATAACCATGTGATGCGGCAAGCCCTACCGTAATTTCTTTTTTACCCAATGCCTTCACCTCTGACTGAAAACTACCTATTTCTATTATCCGATTTTCCTGGATCGTAACCCTCTTTTTCAACACACTATGCCATTGTTCGATATATCCACGAAACCGTTATACCTATTATCTTAATCTGTTATACTATTTAAATTATAACTGTAATATATTATCCTGTTCCTTTGTTATATGTGTTATATCTAATGTAAAACCTCTGCCATACCAATTTCAGCCGTCTTGCAGAATTATTGATTACTGGCAGCAAGAATTATTAATAAAACTAGAAATTCGAACAATTTTATATAAAAAATAGGCAATAATGCCTGAGTCTTATCTATTAATTTTAAATTTTTTGAAAAAACAATTAATATTTTATACGTAGTAAAACGCTTTCATTCCCTTTATATCAACCTCCAAGCTTCTTCAGGCAGAAAAATTAACATTTGAAGTCAGATTTGGTAAGGTATAAAGAACCTTGAATTGATACAGGTTGTATTCATCTATTAATACAGATAGAAAAAAGAGGAGGTTTTTTATGATGATAACGAAAAAAGTCGAAACATTCAGTCAGAAAAACGTTCTCTTGAATGGAGAATGGAGAGAGAATGAAAACGGGGAGCGTATCACTCTTACTTCCCCTTCCACCAGAGAAGAGATCGGAAGTGTACCAGCCCTTTCGGAGAGCGAAGTGGGTACGGCTGTAAATGCAGCCAAGGAAGCTCAGAGAAAGTGGGCGAAAACACCGCTGCACGAACGGAAGCAATTGTTATACCGCTGGGCAGACAACCTGGAAGAACATAAAGAAGTCATCGGCACCATGATCATGAAGGAAGTGGCAAAAAAGAAATCTTCAGCTGTAGATGAAGTCGTCCGCACGGCTGATTTCATCCGTCATACCGCAGAAGAAGGAGTGCGGCTGAACGGTGAACTTCTCACCGGCGACAGTTATAATGGTGGACCGGCCAGTAAAACAGCACAGGTCAGCCACGTGCCGCTGGGAGTCGTACTTGCCATTGCTCCATTTAATTATCCACTGAACCTCTCCGCTTCTAAAATAGCACCTGCGTTGATGACAGGTAACGGCGTGGTGTTCAAACCAGCTACTCAAGGGTCCCTGAGCGGCATTATGATGATGGAAGCTTTGGATCAGGCCGGCCTTCCGAAAGGGCTCGTCAACATTACAACCGGCCGGGGCTCGGAAATTGGCGATACGCTGGTAACTCATAAAGGTATAGACCAAATTTCCTTTACTGGAGGGTCCGAGACGGGACTTTCCCTGTCCAAGAAAGCAGGAATGATCCCGCTCGTCCTTGAACTGGGCGGCAAAGATCCAGCTATTGTACTTGAAGACGCGGATCTCGACAAAGCAGCCAAGGAAATCACCGGGGGTGCCTTTTCCTACTCCGGCCAACGCTGCACGGCTATCAAGAGAGTACTGGTAAAAGAAGAAGCAGCAGACGAATTAGTGGACAAGCTGAAGGAAAAAGTAGAAGAGCTGTCTGTAGGGCTGCCGGAAGATGATGCTGACGTTACACCTCTTATCAACGACAAGGGAGCCGACTACGTTCAGGGACTGATTGATGACGCAATCGATAAAAAAGCGAAAGTTGTGACCGGGGATGAAAGAAAGGAAAACCTTATCTCCCCTACTTTGCTCGATCATGTAAGCACTGATGCCCGTATTGCCTGGGAAGAGCCATTCGGCCCGGTCCTTCCGATCATCCGTGTCACATCAGAAGAAGAAGCGATCAAGATTGCCAATGATTCTGAATACGGACTCCAGGCAAGTGTTTTCACCCAGGACATTGATGCAGCACACCGCATTGCAGATCAACTCGAAGTCGGAAGTGTCCAACTCAATGGGAAAACTTCCCGCGGTCCTGACCATTTTCCATTCCTCGGAGTGAAAAATTCAGGTCTCGGAGTTCAGGGTGTGCGTTACAGCCTGCTGTCCATGACCCGCCAAAAAGTAAAAGTATTAAATGGGTAGGTGTTAAGAAAAGAGTATGACACATTAAATATAAGTAGCATAATCACTGCTTGCTGACATCGTATTCCTTAAATAAAAACAGTCGTAATGGTATATCCATCACGACTGTTTTTTTGTTCATAAATTTAACACACAACCAAAACTGGATAGCTCAACAAAAATCTTCAGCCACCCAATAATGAAACAAGCAAAAAGCTTTCCATACAGACAGTGAAACAATCTTATTCAGACTGTTGAAATTCTCGCTTCAAAACACCCATTAATATTGAGTCATGATATTTTCCATTGTAAAATAAGTCTTCTCTAATTCTACCTTCTTCTTGAAACCCTAACTTCTCTGCCTTTTTGTCCAAACGAATTTAAGCGAGAATATGTACACCTAAATGAACCTTTCTCTCTCTTAAATGATAGTTTTTCCTTATTTTATGAATTCATAAAAAATAATTCGATTGCCAAAGGGATCTCCCACTCTTACCTCTCGAGTATCCCAAGGAGTAGATTCCATGCCAGGGCGGGCGAATTTGTATTGCTTTGCCCATAGGTTTTCATGAAAGGAAGACAGGTTTTCTACTTCAATTCTCACAGACGATCCTGGGCAGGCATCCCCATGATTCTCAGAAAGATGGATTTTACAGCTGCCATGAGATATTTGCATATATAGAGGAAGATCCTCTTCAAACTTGTGCTCCCAATCCACTTCAAATCCTAAAAAGTTCAAATAAAACTCTTTTGCCTTGGCTACATCAAAGATACGGAAAACGGGTATCGAATTTTTCAATTTTGGAGATATCATTCAATTGCCCCTTTCTTAAACGGTCTGTACTTTTATTATATATTTCAGAAAATTTTATGGAAAGTTATTTTAAGGTACAGGTTATCTTTCTTTCTGACTTACTCACCATTAATGTATTAGAAAACAGCTGCTATAGTAGCAGCCGTAAATGAAGTATATAAATATGAAGAAAATGACTATATGATAGCCTTTTCTTAAATCACCTTAGTGTTAATGGAGTGGGTAGATGTCATGGACCGTCCCCACTACTTCTTTGCTAGCCATGTCACACACTCCACGTGAGTCGTCTGCGGAAACATATCAACTGGTTGTACTTCTTTCGTTTCATAACCGCCCTCTTCCAGGATCTTGAGATCACGGGCGAGTGTGGCCGGGTTACAGGAAACGTAGACGATCTTTTCTGGCTTCATAGCCAGCATTGTTTCGAGCAGTGCCTGGTCGCAGCCTTTTCGCGGCGGGTCGACGACGATCACGTCAGGCTTGATGCCGTTTGCTTGGTGCCACCAGGGGATTACTTCTTCGGCCTGTCCGACAGCAAAGGTGACGTTATCCATTTTGTTGAGCCTGGCGTTTCGCTTGGCATCGGAAACGGCTTCCGGCACAATTTCGACACCGTATACGTGCTTTGCTTTCTGGGCGAGAAACAGAGAAATTGTACCGATGCCGCAGTAGGCGTCGATAACGGTTTCGTGACCGCGCAGGTCAGCATATTCCAGTGCTTTTTCGTAAAGCACCTTTGTCTGCATAGGGTTTACTTGATAAAAGGAGCGGGCGGAAATAGCGAATTTTACGCCGCCGATATGATCGTAAATGTATTCTTCTCCGGCCAGCACCTTCGTTTTTTCTCCAAATATAACATTCGTTCGTTTCGTGTTAATGTTTTGAACGATGGAAGCTGCATTCGGCATGGACTTATGGATGTCTTCTATTAATTTATTTTTGTGCGGAAGCTCTTCCCCATTCGTAATCAGGACAATCATGAGCTCGTCGGTACTGCGGGCGTGACGGGTGACGATATGGCGCAGAACGCCGCGGTGTTTTTCTTCGTCATACGCTTTAATGCCATGCTTATCCGCAATATTTTTAACAATTTGAACAGCGTCATCGTTTGATTGCTGCTGAATAATGCAGCTTTCCATGTCGATGATGCGGTGGGTGCGCTGCTGGTAGAAGCCTGCCTTCAAGTGTCCATCTTCACGGGAACCGACCGGAACCTGAGCTTTGTTGCGGTAGCGCCACGGGTCGTCCATGCCGATAGTGGCATGAACGGGTACTTTTTCAAGTCCACCGAGCCTGGTAATCGCATTCTTAACTTGATTTTGTTTGAAACGAAGCTGTCCTTCGTAGGTCATATGCTGCAACTGACAGCCTCCGCAGCGATAATAGATCGGACACGGCGGTTCCGTGCGTTCGCTGCTTTCGTCTATTTTTTCAACAAGCCGGCCGAAGCCGTAGCCTTTTTTCGTTTTGATCACTTTTATTCTCGCTGTCTCCCCCGGGAGTCCATAAGGTACAAACAGTGCGTAACCATCGACCTTCGCCACTCCTGCCCCTTCGTGTGTCATGTCTTCAAAGGAAGCTGTAATGACATCGTTTTTTTGCACCGGTGCCACTGGCTGTTGTTTCTTTTTCATGTTATAAAGTCCTTTCTTTCTCCGTACTTATTTGCTAAAAGACATTGTATCACAGGTGCATCTTTGAGAGCTTCCTAGTACAATAGAAATATGTCAAAATTTGCTGTGCGGAGGAACAGACATGAAAAAATTAATACTCCCGTTTTTGTTAATTGGTCTGGCGGCGTGTTCGAGCGGGCCGACCCAGGAAGAAGTCATGGATGAATTTGTAACCGCCTGGAATGAGCAGGACTTTCAAACCGTGTATACATACTTATCTGAAGAGAGCAAAGAGAACTTAAATAGAAAATCCTTCGTAGACCGTTATGAAACAATTTATGAGGGTGTTGAAGCGGAAGAGCTTTCCGTGCAGGCCGGCGATCCGGACGAGGATGCGGATGATGAAGATCCCTATCCATATTCGGTGGCAATGGAAACGGTAGCCGGGGAAGTCGCATTTGACGGAGAAGCAGAACTCGTTAAGCAAGAAACGGAGGAAGGAAATACGTGGAAGGTAAACTGGGATTCTTCCTTTATTTTTCCGGAGCTTGGAGAGGATGAATCGGTACGCGTAGCTTCCGAGGAACCGGTGCGCGGAGAGATTCTCGACCGCGACAGGGAGCAGCTCGCAATGAATTCGCCGGTGGATGAAGTCGGAGTGGTACCCGGTCAGCTGGAAGACAGTTCGATTGGGGAGCTAGCAGAGAACCTTGATATGTCAGAAGAAGAAATAGAAGAAGCATTAGATGCCGGCTGGGTTACTGACGAGTCCTTCGTTCCCCTCACGGTACTGGAACCTGGCGAGGATGAGCTGGTCGAGGAAGTGACAACGATTGCCGGTGTTACTACTCAGGAGACTACCTCCCGTTATTATCCACTTGCCGAAAAAGCGGCTCACCTCACCGGTTACATCCGCAGTGTGAATGCAGACGATCTCGAAGAATTGCCGGACGGTGAATACAGCGGGTCGTCGATGGTCGGGAGCACGGGGCTGGAAAGTGTGTATGAAGAAAAGCTTCGCGGAACGATGGGATGGCGGGTTTTTATCCCGGAAAGCGATGAAACGATCGCTGAAAAAGAGGTCGAAAACGGGACGGATGTAATAACTACCATTGATGCGGAATTTCAGGAAAATATGTATGACGAGCTGAAGGAAGATACCGGAGCCGGCGTAGCGCTCCAACCACAGACCGGCGAAACCATCGGGATTGTCAGTACACCTGCCTATAATCCAAATAACTTTATTTTCGGGTGGCCGGACGGTGAGTTCGAGGAAGCAAACGAGAATGAAGACGCCCCATTCTCTGCCAAATTCAATAACCGCTACGCACCGGGTTCCACCATAAAACCAATTTCTGCATCCATTGCACTGCAGGATGGAAGCCTGGACGCCGAGGAAGCAAAGACGATTGAAGGAAGAAGCTGGCAGCCGAATGAGAGCTGGGGAGGCTATGAAGTTACAAGAGTTTCCGAGCGTTTATCTGAGGTAAATCTCGAAGATGCGCTGATTTCGTCCGACAATATTTATTTTACCCGGGCAGCGCTTGATACCGGAAATGAAGCGTTTACTGAGGGACTGCGGAGCTTCGGTTTCGAAGAGGATGTTCCGTATGAATTTCCAGTAAGCGCCTCAACTATTGCCAACGATGGACTCGATGAAGAAATTCTGCTGGCTGACACCGCTTACGGCCAGGGGCAGATGATGATGTCGCCCGTGCATTTAGCCGTTGCGTACACTCCCTTTCTAAATGACGGCAATATGCTTGCTCCGACACTCGAACGAAAGGATGATCCAGGCGACGTGTGGCGCGAGGAAATTGTACCCCCGGAAGACACGGAGATAATTACAGCCGGCCTGCGCGGCATCGTCGAGAATGAACGAGGCTCCGCGTACGAGCCAGTCCGCGACGAGCTGACGATTGCCGGAAAGACCGGCACTGCAGAGCTGAAGCAATCTCAGGATGATGAAGATGGCAGCGAAAATGGCTGGTTTGTCGCCTATGACTACGAAAATGAAGATATGTTGATCTCTATGATGATTGAGGATGTCAAGGGGCGGGGCGGCAGTGCGTATACTGTCGAGAAAGTAAAAAATTTGTTTGAGGAATAATAGGTGGAACGTGCTGGTTTTCGGGTGGTGCCCGTGGGCCAGCTCTTTTTTGTTGTTCGGCGGTGCAACGTTCAGCGACTGGTAAGTATCAGCTCGAACTTTTTTGTGGGAGTGTTGGGCGATTTTTGATTGTGGATCGGCGATTTTTTCGAATTCATGAGCGAAAATTGGAAATTCATCAGCGCTTTCTTCGATTTCATCAGCGAAAATCGAGAAATCATCAGCGAAAAGGCAGTTTGTATCTTCGCCTGCTGTATTCCCCGCTCTGGGAAACCTTTATCGACTGCAATAAACGCTTGACAGCGTCGCGGGAAGGAATTTTTAAGAACTCACGAGCCTGTTTGTTTGAAATGGTATGGGAGAAAAGCAGACTGAAATCGGAGAGCGCCTCCATATGGGCTTTTTTCCAATGTTTTTGACAGGCCGGACAATTCCAGCTCCCATGCTTTCGCTGCATCACGGAAGCCGGACAATCTGGGCAGTACACTCCCCGGATAATTTCGTCCGGGCTGATACTGAATTGTTTTAAAATGTCCCGTTTCCCTTCTTTATGCTGGTGCATTAACTTTTTCGATAAAGCCTTTAATTGGGATTGTGTAACAGTGGTTGTAGGATACAGCTTTAAGAGATCCAGCACCTTTTCGGAAGCCACATGGCCTTGTATTACATTTTCGAACGTTTCTAAGCTGTCCGGCGTTTTTTTTAACACTGTCCGATAGTTTCCCATGACGACAAAGCCTTCTACTGGAATCGAAAGCCCCACCTGCTGAAGCCAAAGTGTAAGCTGTGCCTGGTGCCGCCTCACTTGAATCAAAGGATCAGAAAAAGCTTCTTCTTTTTCCCCGTCGTATCGGATTAATTGGTTAAAGTCTGTATTAAAAATGAGAGTTCCCGAAATGCTTTTCACTTCAAGAATAACTAGAAAATGCTCAGAGAGGATGAGGGTATCCATCTGGAAATAGTGGGTCCCGTCGTGAAGACGGACATCATGAAGAATGAGAAACTTATCTTTAGGCAGGAAGGTAAGGGGATAATCAAGAGACTGCTCTCCTTTAAAACCAGCGGACCAGCGCGCCATCGTATTTTCCACCATTTGACGCTTCGGATGCGGGGATGGCAGCCTTCGCTCCAGTGCCTGAAGCTGCTGCAGATAGAGGGGAGTAGTGCGGGGTTTGACAATCAAGACATCACTTCGCTTTCTTGCTGGAATGATATTATTATTGCCGGAGACAACGAAATTGTCAAAGTTTAGTAATAATAGTTTTGTTTTTCACTAATTACGTGTTGTGAGCTGTGATATTCTGCTATGAATGGGCGATAATTCGACTTTCATCAGCACTTTCTTCGATTTCATGAGCGAAAATTTGAATTTGATCAGCGAAATTCGAGAAATCATCGGCGAAAATCAAAACATCAGAGCCGCAGACGCAATCGCAAAGCAAAAAATAGACCTGGTTCTCTGCGTGGGGCAGGCTCTGCTTATCTGTTAAGATCAGCGCTCCACATGATGTCTCCAGTTTTCTGTGCATGATTGACAGTAACATCAAATCCGTGCTTTTCATAGAAGTGAATAAGTCGATCAACGTGGCCGTAATCCCGTTCGGCGATATCGCCTGTAATGAACGGGATATTTTGATCAGCGGCAAGGCTTTTCAAATACTTCATACAGACCGAGCCATAGCCTTTGTCTGCCGGACCCTTGATGTCCCCAATATGGATCGTTTCTTCATCGGCGTAGGTCGCCTGAATCGAAAAATCCCACTTTCCCTGGTAGGCACTGTCACTGTCATTCAGCATTATTTTGCATGTGCCGGGCTCCTCCGGTGTATAGACTACGACAAGTTTATCGTCCTTCGTCTGATCGACACCGAGAACGCGGCTTTTCTTCGCTATTTTCTGGACATTGTCCTGCATGCGGAGCATGCTGAATTCAAGGTTATCAAGCTCTTCTTTTAATTCAGACGGGTCCTTGGTACTTTCTTCTTTAGCTAGTAACATTGGATACATATGGAAAACTCCCAAGCGTAATTTATTACACAAACCAGCGATATATTATAAAGGCTGGCAATCTATTTTTCAAGGAGATCGACAATGAAAAAATTATAGGGAGAATTGTCTAAGCAGGAATGGCTTCATGCATTACGGATAAAAGAAGAGAACGTGCCTGTCTCTCTTAATCTGCATGGGGAATTTGAGCACGAGGGGAATTTGAGCACGAGTGGAATTTGAATCATTGGAAGGATATTTTGATTAGGGATCAATACCTTCCCCATTGGAATATGGTGACCGGAGATTTTCAAGGAAAAAATGTTGGTTTTTCAAATGTGTTCGGCGGATCTATGGCAGGAATGCTTGTCCATCAATTTGCTTTAGTGGGAACAGAAAAATTTATCCAGACCGTCTACTTTGGAGGATTAAGCGAACAGGTTCAGTACGGAGATATTCTAATTGTTACAGCAGCCAGAACGGCGGACGGTGTGTCCCCCTTGTATACAAAGGAAAAAAAGTGTACGCCGCTCAGAGGATGGTGGAAGAAGCTGTCCGCTATTGCGATAAAAAAGGGTATGTGGATGGAAGGCACTATTTTCTAGATGGAACCAAGGTGGAAGCCAACGCCAACAAATACACGTTTGTCTGGCGCAAAAGTATCGAGGGCTATGAAGAAAAACTCCAGAAGAAAATCGAGGACAACCTGCGTGCGATTGAAGAGGCGATCGAGGTGGATATCGAGACCCTAAAACAAGAAGACGAGAGGTTTCAACGGGAACGAATCTCCCGGAGAGCCCTCGAAGAGGTCGCTGAAAAAGTCGAACAGGAGCTACGGGCCCAAGAGAACGCTATCGAAGCTGCGGACACAGCCGAAGAAAAACGGGCGAAAAAACAAGCGGCCAAACCTCTGCGTGAGTTTCATCGTGCGGTAACGAATGATTACCTTCTCCGGCTGGAGACATACGAAACCCACATGGGTTTATTTGGAGAGCGCAACAGTTATTCGAAGACGGATGTGGATGCCACGTTTATGCGCATGAAAGACGATCACATGATGAACGGCCAGCTCAAAGCAGGGTATAACATCCAGGCCGGTACGCAGGACCAGTTTATCCTCCATTATTCGATCCACCAGAGTCCGACGGACGCCCGGCTGCTTGCGCCCCATTGGGAAAGCCTCAAGGAAACCGGACGCAAGCTGCCCAAGCACCTGGTGGCCGACGCCGGTTATGGAAGTGAACCAAACTACATGTATCTCACCGAACAACAAGATCTTCACACGCTGATCCCATATAACACGTACGACCAGGAACAGAAACGGTCGTTCTCGAAAAAAGCCTATCATCCGCATCACTGGACGTATGAGGAGAAAGACGACCTTTACTGGTGTCCGAATCAGCGGAAAGTCACGTTCCGCCACTACCGCCGACGCACAGACAAGTACGGATACAGACGGGACTTTAAAATCTATGAATGTGAATCCTGTGAGGGATGCCCGTTCAAAGCGGACTGCACCACCGCCAAAGGCAACCGGAAAGTTTATTACAATCCGGTCTACGAGGAACTCAAGGCCAAAGAAGCAATCAAACTGCAAAGCGAGTTCGGACGAACACTCTACGCGCGCCGGAAAACGGACGTGGAGAGTGTATTTGGACATGTCAAACAGAATCTCGGCTTTCAGCGATTCCACCTGAGAGGGCAGGAAAAAGTTCAGGTGGAGTTCGGTTGGGTGGCTCTCGCCCACAACATACGAAAGATAGCGGCGGCGAAACACCGTAAAAAGAAACCAGCTGCATAAGCTGGTTTGAAAAAAATACCATGGTCACCATCTGGAGGGATGGCGTCCATGGTATTTTACGTTAAGGGCTTTTGATACAACCCCATTATTTTTGGGATGACCTCAACTGTCTTTAACCTTTTGATACTGCCCCATGCTGAATAACCTATTTAACGCCATCGGTGATAGAAAAACCTAGAGCATAAATTACCGTTTTTGACATCTCCCCGTCGCAAGTAGTCTTATTTTTGATATATTTTTATATTTAATTACTACCTCAAACCATTTTAGCATTATTGGTTGGAACAATAACAGAGCCTTCCTATAACCTGATAACTGCATTAGTGAGGAAGTGATCAACGATACCCACTAATATACTCATAGAAGAGCAGAGGTAAATAAATATGTGTCTCTTCCTCTTATAATTTTAGATACATATTGGTTTACACCTATCAAATTGTTCAATGCTCCACTCTATAAAATTTACGAACTATTAATAAGGACATATATATAGAACGCTCGTAGATTTTCGCACATTTTCTTTTAATTAGGCTTTATTATAGTTCGTTTCCCAATAAGAAGTTTGTGGCTATTTCTTGCCACCTCACCACTTACTCGTTGGACCGTTCATAACCTCGAGGAGAAATGAAAAAAGAAGTATTGCTGGAAAATAGCTGTTAACCAGCAAACTCAGGAAGTGATAATGTACCAGTAATTGTTGGATCTACTAAAACGGTCATTGATACAACTGCGGTAAGCTCCCAACCACTTGGTGTAGGAACAAATCCTTTACCAAACGAGATTGATGTAGATTATAATGATCCCTTTCGGGTCGGCCCCTTTTTGGGGAGCAGTAAATCCTTCATAGATGACTCTCTGACGAGTCCACCAAGTCATTGACATTTATATTATTAGTTAATAACAAGCGAACTTCCTACTATAAATAGGCGGTTCGCTTTTACTATTAGGAATAGATGCCATAAAACGGAGACAATAAGAAACAGATTGTGCCGTTTTAAGAAACACGGTAAATCTAATAAAAGATTATCAAAGAATATGAATGGACGTCTTCTTCATTTGATCGATGGATCAGTCTTTATAGACACTCCGGTTCCTTCAAAGAAGAAGTTAATCGCACACCCGAATACACTAAACCTTCGAAATAGACACCCTTATCTAACGGTTAACTTCGAAAATGGATTTGTTGATTAGTATCTTATGAAAACCGATGTAAACATCTCAAATCTTTTACTACCGACTGAAGAAGTTAAGTAAGTAAAATGGGTCTCAAAGTATGAGATCGTCCATATGATTTCAGAAGGTTTATTTATTCCTTATCATCGTCGTTTATTGAATGAATGTTTGATAGGAGAAACAACACGGGAGCGCCCAACCAAAAAGAATGTTAGTAAAAACTATAGGAATTGTACAATGTTCTCATATTGTTGTACTCTGTTATTTTCACTGTTTTCTAGCCTCTCTGTAAAGTGTAGCTCTGCTTATTTTATATGTCTCACAAATTTGGTTTACGGTTAGTTCATTTTTATCCCTGTTCTGAAAATCATCTAAGGCTGATTCTAAACCCTTATGGTTTTTTGTGTACGTTTTCGGTCTCCCTTTGTATACCCCTCTTTCTTTAGCTTTTTCAATCCCTTCTAATTGCCTTTCTCGAATCATGTCTGCTTCAAATTCTGCGACACCTGCAAGCATCGTTATCATGAACTTTCCAATCGGGGTTTGTGTGTCTACTTTCTCCCCACCCATATTCAGCACCACGAGGAAAACCCCTTTATTATTTAAAAAATCAATGGTGTTAAGCGCATCTTTGGTACTTCTGGCAAATCGATCTAACTTCGTAACCACAATGGTGTCTCCATCACTTACGGTATCCAGCAGCTTATTAAATTGCTTTCGTTGGTCCATTGAACGACCACTAATTTTTTCTTTGAATATTTTTTCACAACCAAACTCTTTGACTCAACTTGTTTTGTAAACCTGAAGATAATTCTCCATTTCTTCCTTGTACATATGGCGACATTAGATAGTAAAGAATAAAAGTCGATGTCCTTGAATACCCTCACTACTGTTACATGAGAATCAACAAAATAGTTCGTATTTCCTTCTCGTTTGGTTTCATTCCTCTGTTTTCAGCCTTGTCCTTACATTATACGAGAATTCTCTTTCATAATTTTTTCTGCTGATTTCCACAACCGCGGCAGAAAATCCACCATTTTATAGCTTCGGGCCTTCATATCTTCACTTGTATGGATGCCAAGATCGGAGACGATGGCTTTAAATGCGGGCAAGTGTTGCTGCTGTTGCTCCTCGGTGGCATCAGCTGCCAAGATCATGTGGCAGCGTGCAAAGGTAGCAACCATCCAGAAGATCGCTTCTCGGTGAAAACCAGCTTCTATCAACTTCCGGCTGCCGTCAATCGCGATCGGTCGCGATTGTACTGATATGTCACTGCTGAAAAAGAATGGCGTCTCAGATAGTTCAGCTGCGGTGTCATAGGTTCGGGCCAGTTCGCCCAAGTGGTACTCCACTTGTTCCCTGGTAAAATCCACACACCCGAGTAATGACAAGAGCTCAGGGTATAGATCGAGCTGATTGTAGTCCTGCAGGACCTCCTGTACCTTTAGATAGCGGAGGCGGACTGTAGGATTTCGGAGTGCTGCGACCAGAAGTAGATGTGTAGTGATACCTGTCGGAAAAAGCCACCCTGTTACTTGTTCATGAAACGGTTTGGAGAGATTATTAGAACGCAGGCCGAGTTCAATTCGTTCTTTTACTATCTCGCAACGTTGTCTTACCGAGGATATAGTGTAGAATTTTTGTTCGACTTCTTTCTGCAGCGGTCGAAGCTTTCCTTGGGGGTCTGTGATAATGTTATTTACGCGGAGGCTGTTCGCTAAATGATAATTGTTCAGTACCTCTTCTGTTGTCCGAAATTGGGAAGCGGCCAGATAAGAGACTTCAAGCAGCACTCCTTCGTAAACAAATTTTCCAGGCTTTAATGGCGGGTCTGCAAAGCTGGTAACAACCATAATATCGAGATCTGAGTCTGCCGGAAGCTCCTCCTCTGCTTCCAGATCCATTACTGAACCGCTGAAAAAAGCTCCACGAAACCATGACTCGCCGCCCACCTCTTCTTCCACCCACTTTTGTGCTATCGATTTTGCCGCTTCCACCTTCATATTTTTTCTCCTCCGATCCTAATGGTATGTTGTTCCATTATCTCTTTATTCATTGCCATCGGTCAAAAGAATTCAGGATTATTTTGAATAGAAGTGGAGCTTGTTTCCATTTTATCGGCAGAAATCTCAGGTTGTTCAGCGAAAATCTCTTTTCCATCAGCGAATGACTCGAATTGATCAGCGGGTTTTCGAAAATTATGGGCGAAAAATCGAAAATCATCAGCGGAAACTTTCGTAACATAGGCGAAACGAACGTTAGTCAGCCCGGTAGACTTAAGGGATTTTATCCTGCATCTTTACTCATGATTTTTACAATTTGTAAAAAGAAAGGGGATATTGCCAAAATGTAAAGAATGGTTTCATAGGGAGTATAAACAGCTCTCGGTCTTTACTTCAGAACTTCTCTTCTATTCTACATAATATTTTTTCCATAGCTTTACACTCCATTAATAGTAGTCTGATAGATTGAGAGAGGATGAAGAAAGACAAATTTACTAAAGATGAGGTGGTTCGATGCGGAAACGCTCAAAGGGAATTATTGGTTTTGGGCTGGCATTATCAGTTGGAGCATTCGGTTCTTTTGCAGCGAAGGCTGATGCGGAAAATATTGATGTGCAGCTTCTCAGCCTGAATGATTGGCATGGCCAGATTACAAAGGAAACAGCCATTGATGTCGGCGAGGACGAGGTCATGGTCGGAGGTGCTGATTACCTGGCCACCCATTTAAAGGAGTATGAAGCAGATAACGAAAATACGTTGACAGTGCATGCCGGCGATATGATCGGAGGCTCTCCGATTATTGCTTCCGCTTTTCAGGATCAGCCGGTCGTAGAAATTATGGAAGCGATGGAAGTAGATATCGGCACAGTCGGAAATCATGAATTTGATGAAGGCATCGAAGAATTTCAGCGCATGGTGGAAGGCGGAGATCATCCGGATGTTCCGGAAACGGAAGGCTACGATGGCATGAATTTTCCAAACATCGCTGCAAATGTATATGATTCCTCCACCGATGAATTACTGCTTAATCCTTATCATATCGAAGAAATTGATGGAGCTAGAATCGGTTTTATCGGAGTTGCCACTACAGATACGCCGGGTATGGTAAAGGTGCAGGGCAACGAGAATCTCGAAGTCCGTGATGAGCTCGATGCTATTAATACATATGCGGATGAGCTGGTCGATGAGGGTATAAGCGCGATCGTCGTTCTTGCCCATAATCCTGCCTCGCAGCAGGATGCCGAGTTTTCCAACGAAGTTGTAGATGGAAAAACGATCGCGAAGGCAGAAGGCGGAACAATGATTGAAGATGTCGGCGAATGGGAGGAGGAGCTCCATGATGAAGTGGATGTCATTTTCGCAGGACACAACCACGAAACCGTAAACTCCACCATTAAAGATGATGTGCAGGTCGTTCAGGCATGGGAATACGGATACGCCTTCGGAGCAGTCGATATCGAGATTGATCCAGACTCAGGCGATATCGTGAGAGAGGCTACGGAAGCGGAAGTGGTGTACAACACACACGACGTCGAACAAGACCCGGAAGTAGCGGAAATCATCGCTGAATACGATGAGCTGATTGAACCAATTCAAAATGAAGTAGTCGGCGAAAGCCTTTATGACTACGAATCAAACCGCTATCCATTCAACGACCGTGCTTATTCAGATCATGCTATCGGCAATTTGATCGCTGATTCGATGGTTTGGTCGATGGAATCTGACTTTGGAATCATGAACGGAGGCGGTGTCCGGGCCGGGCTGAATGCCGGGGAAGTTACCTTCGGCGATTTATATACGATTCAGCCATTTCAGAATATGCTTCAGAAATTCACAGTGGACGGCACAGGGCTCCGCGAAATTATGAATAATCAAATTACGAGCTACGGCCTTGATTATTCAATTGCCGGCTTTCAGTACACATATCGCTATGATCATGATGCCCAGCAGGGCGAGGTTGTCGATATTATGCTGCCGGACGGAACCCCGATTGAAGACGACGAAACCTACACCGTGACTACAAATGACTACAGTTTCCTCGCAGACAATATGGATGATTACGCAATTGGTGACAGCGAGGTTGGCGATATTGACTCTGATGTACTTCGGGATTACGTAAAAAATGAAGTGAAGACAATTGACATGAAGCCGGAAGGCCGTATCATGCAGGTCGGAGAACGTTTCAATGATGTCCCACTCGATAACTGGGCAAACCCATATGTGTTTGACATGTCATTTAACGGTCTGGCAAAAGGTACATCCGAATCAATGTTTTCTCCCCGGACGAAAATAACACGTGCTCAGTTTGCGTATATGCTCACAAGATCTCTTGGTCTCGAAGCTTCCGGCGATGCTCCATTTGACGACATCACCCATCTTGCCCAGGAATCACAGGATGAAATTGCAGCGGCATATGAAGCAGGTCTTGTCATCGGAACATCATCCGACACATTCGAGCCGCATAAGCAGATTAAACGCTCTCAGATGGTGACGATGCTCATGCGTGCCTATGAATATGAAAATGGAGAAGCCCACGAGCCTGCTTCCGAGGTGTTTAAAGATACCGATCATTTAGATGAAGAAATGGCCGCTGCCGTAGAATCTGCGTATGAGCTAGGTTACATTGACGGCTATGACGGAGATGAGTTTAAGCCGAATAACACAGCGACTCGTGCCCAATCTGCCAAAGTCCTGTCGTTGTATCGGCTAAAATAAAATGTACATGGCAGTCTCCCTTTTGGGAGGCAGCCATATTTTGATTATTGTGCTGATGAGCTTGCGTCATGTGTTGTCGAGTTATTATAGATCGCTGATGATTTTCAAAATTTCGCTGATCAATTTCGATTTACCGCCGATCAATTTAAAAAACTCGCTGATCAATTTCGAGTTTTCGCCGATCAATTTAAAAAACTCGCTGATCAATTTCGAGTTTTCGCCGATGAACCCCTGCCTGCTGCTTCATTTAATCACGAATTGACGGAGCGATAATATCAATACGGTTCGTCCAGATCCCCCCAGAAAAATCATCAGGCAGCCGTTCCATATCCTTCGCAGAATCAAAGCCTTCTGACCAGCCGCCATCTCCTGCAACAACAATTACCCTGGTGCCGGCGGCCTCCATACGATTTAAAAACTTATCCGGCCATCCCCATATCCAGGGAGCAAATTTTTCTGGAAGATGGATCTGCGTATTATGGCATGAATCAGGGACGTAACCGGACCACCCCACTCCAATGTAAGGCAGCATACAGCTTTTCAAAGATTCCATCGACATAACGCGCATGTCCGGCATGTCCTCATTCAATGCTGCAATCGGCTTGTCCCCCCCATAAACTGCAAGCTGCTTCGTACGGCTTTCTGGCAGCTCTTTCAAATATTCTGCGAGCTGATGTCCTTCTTCTCTTTCATTACTTTTTATATGTATCAAAAAGGATTCGTCCGGAAAACTCGATACTACCTCATCAAGCGAAGGCATCATTCCAATCCCTTTTCCACGAAACGGATAGGTCTTTCCATCATCTGCTGTATATCCGTAGCCGACATCGAGCTTTCTCAACTCATCCATCGTATAATCCTGCGTCGTACCTCCTGAGTCCGTGCGGCAATCGAGCCCGGCATCATGAAAAACTGCAAACTGGCCATCCTTTGTCGGCATAATATCAAACTCTACAATATCAGCTCCAAGCTCAAATGCTGCCTCCATCGACGGAATTGTGTTTTCCAAATAAGAGTGTTCCGGTTGAAATATACGCTCTGCCGTACATGTATCAGACTCTATATTTTCCATAGAGAATGGTTGCCCAAGTCCGCGATGCGCCAGCAGTAATGGATCTTCGTTGCGCTCCTCTGCAAAAAATGAGCTGTTATTTACATAGATAAAGATAATTAGAAGCAGCAGCCCTGTCACGAACCATTTCAATCTTTTTTTCCATTTCAAATGAGTATCCCCTATTCATTGTTTAAGTCCCCTCTATGGTTTTTGGGACCACGGTTCAACGATCCCGACAATCGTTCGGCCATTTTTTTGATGGTAGGCGGAGATTACGTTGTCACTGATTTCCTGTTTTGTCAGCCGTCTCGAACGGCTGTCTGATAATTTAAATCCGAGGAAAACCTCTTTATAAGTTACTTTTGAGAAATTTTACTTGAAATATGCCCTGTCCTCTGTTTTAACAGTAGGGTTTTCGGCACTGCTTCCGAGAACTCTTATTATTTCTATATGTTTGTTATTGTTAAAATAAGCTGCCTGGTTATAGAAAGAAGGCTGAGTTCTTCCATGAATCCCTGTGATATATAAAGAAATCTCACCCTACTCCCTGTTTATTTTTTTTATAGCTTCAATAAAGTCCTGCTCGTCGTTGTAGTTAAGAGAAAGTGGAACAAAGGTGCCCTGTAAGTGCTCATATTTCTGCTGAAGTGAGGATAACTTGCGTTTATTTCTACCGACAACAATAACAGTATATTGTAGAGCAAGAAAATAGGCAGCTGCACTGCTTTGCATTCCACTGCCTCCTATGATGAGTACATTTTTCATAATGCCTCATTTTTACTGATACACCTCCGTCATCCATTCGACGATGCCCTGCCCTTTTTCTGAACGCAGTTCTTCCACATTATGATGACCGATGATTTTCCCATCCTTAATGCCGATTACTTCATCTAATATCATCTCAATCTCTTTTATTTCATGAGTGGTGATCAATACGATCTGCCGTTCTAAATCAATGTATGAAATCAGGCTTTTCACAATTGAATCTCGCACCATTGGATCCAGCCCTGAAAGCGGCTCATCCATCAAAATAATTGGAACATCCCGCGACAGAGCTAAAACAATTTTAAACCGGCCACGATTACCTTTTGACAAATTTCTTAATTTGTCTTTTTTCTCCAGCTTCATGAAAGACAGCATGGCCATAGCCTTCTGTTTATCAAAATCTGGGAACTGCGAGGCATAAAAGTCCATCATGCCTCCAACAGTATAAAATCGGTAGTATTCATCCAACTCGGATAAATAAGACACTTGAGAGGCAATTCGGCGATCGACACGTCTGCCATTTACTAATACTTTTCCTCGGGTCGGCTGATTAAGCCCGGCAATCAGCTTCAATGTTGTAGATTTCCCACTACCATTTTCACCGACGAGGCCAATAATTTTCCCAGTTTCAAGTGTTAGATCAACATTATCCAATGCCTTCTTCGATAAAAAACGCTTTGTTACACCTTCCATTTTTATCATCTTAAGTCCTCCTTCGTCTGCTTAAAAAAATCAGCAATTCCTGCTTTAATTTCCTCTGCTGTATACCCCATATCACGCATAACTCCTATAAAATACGAGATTTCCTCCTGCTTTAAACGCTCCCGCATCGATTCCAATATGGCCGGATCCTCAGTCACAAATGTTCCCTGGCCTCGTCTGCTTTCCACGATATTTGATCCCTCCAGTACCTGATACGTCCTTTGAACAGTATTTGGATTCACATTTGACTGCATGCCCATCTCACGCACTGAGGGCAGCTTTTCGCCGGGCTTCAAATCCCCTCGCAGAATCTGCCGGTTGATACGATCAGCTAATTGCATATAAATTGGACTCGTTGATTGAAAATCCTCGCTCATCGCCTACACCTCAACTTTTCTATCCAAGATCCAGCATGAAAACACAAACAACAGGATCGTCACAATTGTTTCATACACGTAGTTTCCTGCATAAAACATTCCATTTTCGTTGGTGGGAGCCGCATCCATAGAAAACCCGCCGCTTTGAAAGGAGCCAGTATTTCCATGATCAAGCCAAAAGAGGACATCTGTGATTTGAAAGGCACCCCATTGGGTTAGAAAGCTGTATACCTGAGTGTCCGCGAACCAGCCGATTAATGTTAACGTAATGATTCCGAGCACAATGGTTAAAAATATACTCAAAATTGTTGGCATGGAGCGTTTGATGAATAAAAAGATCATCCAGAAAAATACGAGCCACATGCTGATGCTGATAGATAGCAGTACTACATGGATACCGATAAAACCGACAGCGCTCCACCAGTCAGCCCAGTTTCTTCCCATCAGCACTTCCGGAGTGAAAGAGACCGAGATTGTTAATACCAGTAGAATAACTGCAATCGTTACAATCTGATTCAGTAAGCCGGAAGCCAGCTTTGCAGAAATGAGGCTCTTACCGGAAGCAGGCTGATGCATCCAGATGTGTAGCCGTTTCGTGTCTGATCCAAAACTGAAAATTAAATAATAAGCCAGGTACAATACCATCGCCACTAACGAGACTGCACTAAAAGCAAGTAACGTTTCTGATAAATAGCCGGATCTATTTCCAAAAAATCCAGCAATAGCACCGACGAACAGGAACAGCCCTATTGCAATCCAGAACGCCGGCTGCCCTAAGCGTATTTCCTTTTTAACTAAATTTGTCCAAGCATGCATTTCTTCATCTCTCCTTTAAGTATCTGTGTACTAATAAAATAGTACACTAATACTTAATGACAGTCAATATTAAAAAACACCATTCTTATTGAACAGTGTTTTTTTTACTGAAATGCTGGATATTCTCGGCGTGCCGTCTGTGCTGAGAGCGGCAGATGTAGGGTGCTGGAGCATTCCGCTGATGATTTTCGAATTTCCGCCGATGATTTTCGAGATTTCGCTGATCAATTTGAATTTTCCGCTGATGAATTTCAAAATTTCGCTGGTGAGCCATCACTTTTCGCCGATTCACGTAAAAACAAAGTGTCATCTTTCTTTACTTTTCTGCAATTATCCTTTATAAAACAACAGCAGAGATAGTCCCATAAAAACCACTCCACACAGGCGGCGAATGGTAATCGGATAGGAGACGCTACCAAACATTCCAAAATGATCAAGTATCATTCCAATAATGACCTGTCCAAGTATGGCCGCTATTAGTGCTGAGCCTGCTCCAATGTTTGGAACACTCCACACCATGATAAATATGTAGGACGCCCCTAATGTTCCTATAAATAATTTCCACCATGAAAGGGATAAGGCTGCTGACAAATCCCCCTTCCCTAAAAATAAAACAAAGATAAACAGTACGACCGTTCCTGTTCCATAAGCGAGAAAGGATGCCTCCACAGTGCCTACTTTTTTCCCGATTTCCCCGTTAACACCCGCTTGAAAAGCAAGAGCTGCTCCGCCAACCAGGCTGAACAATAAAAAAAACAAATTCATTTTTCATTCTCCTTCTCCTGATAACAAACCCTTTTTGTTTTTATGGTACTATCAATATGACATCATTAATAATGAATACTTTAAATGCAAGGCATCAATTAAAATGATGGGGAAGGGTTGATAAAAGGATGGAGCTTGGAGATCTAGAGGTATTCAGCGTAATTGCCGAGGAAAGAAGTATTTCTAAAGCGGCTAAACGGTTGAATTATGTACAGTCAAATGTAACGGCGAGGATTAAGCGATTAGAAAATGAGCTTCATACTGAATTATTTTACAGGCACTCGCGAGGCGTTTCATTGACTTCATCGGGAAAAACACTACTTACATATGCCGAGAAAATATCTGCCCTCACAGATGAAGCTAAAAAAGCCGTCAGTGATCACACGGAGAGCGGCCCTTTGGCTGTTGGTTCTATTGAATCAACTGCGGCTGTAAGACTACCGGTCATTATCAATAAATACATGAGCGATTTTCCCGCTGTTGATTTCTCCCTGAAAACTGGAACAACTGAAGAATTGCTGAATGATATATTAGAATTCAAGCTGGACGGGGCATTTGTCGCCGGTCCAGTAGGCCATCCTGAGCTTCAAGGGCATTTATTCGTAGAAGAAGAGCTTGTCCTTCTTTCTGATACGGAGCATACGAAGATTCAATCGCTCCAGGATATGAATGACCGTACTCTGCTTATTTTAAAACAAGGCTGTATTTATCGGAAACAATTGGAAACCTGGCTGAGTGCGGAAGGTATTTTTCCGAAACGAAAGATGGAATTTTCTACCCTGGAAGGGCTGTTGGGATGCTTAAAAGCAGGGCTCGGAATATCTCTTTTATCCAGGCACTATGTTGTTCAGATGCATATGAAGGAAACACTGCAATGCTTTACTGTTCCTGCTCCATATCAACGAGTCTCCACCGTATTCATACACAGACGTGATGTGTTATTTACAAAGGCTCTTCAGTCTTTTATGGAAAAAATAGACGTGCTGTAAGAAGGGCGATTATGAGCAGGACTTATAACTGATCGGGCTCCCGATCAGCGCTTTTAACCAATGTATCGGCGAAACTTTAAAATTGATCAGCGAATTTTTGAAAATCATCGGCGGAGAATCGAAAATCATCAGCGAAATTTCAAAATTCATCGGCGAAAACGCAAATTACTATTCTTCCTTTCCAAATAAATAAATGGTCTGTTTTTCCTCTTTTTTCTATATCCATATAAAGGGGGAAAAGTATGAGTAAGCAGCTGCGTTTTTATAATCTATCCAAAGATGATATGACTTTTTCGGAAGTTTACAAGCATATAGAATCCTTTATTGCAGCAGAGCCCAGAGGCCGTTACCGTTTGATGATCGGCACCGATTCCCAGACTCATAGTCGGTCGACCCGGTTTATTACCGGAGTTGTTATCCGACGTGAGGGAAGGGGAGTGTGGGCGTGTGTACGAAAAAAAGAAGTCAGACGGGTAATTGTGAATCTGCATGAAAAGATGTCGATGGAAACACACCTGACAGAGGAAGTCGCCCAGCTTTTTACTGCAGCCAAAAAACAGAGGTTGGTGCAGTTGATTCTGCCGCATATTAAGGAAGGCAGCTCTTTTACTTTTGAAGGGCATCTCGATGTCGGAAATGGAACTAGAAACAAGACGAAAGTGTATGTAGAGGAAATGATGGAGCGCCTAACCATGCACGGGATGAAAGCGCGGGTAAAGCCTGATTCATTTGTGGCTTCTAGCTATGCAAATAAATACACGAAATAATTAGTCAGGTAGATCGCTCCCATACTCCGCCAGAGCCAGCCGTGAATCCGCATGATTGATAAAATCTGGTATGCCGTGAATCAAAGGTCACCGTGACTATTTCTAAACCATACCGTTCAGATTCTTCAAGAAGCGCTTGAACTATCTGCATCCCTAATCCTTGACCCTGATATTCAGGATCTACGATAATGTCTTCCATATAACCATGCTCAAGGCCCATTCCACACACATAACCAAACGCAATCAGCCTGTTTTGGTCATCACGGGCTCCGGCCCAAAAATTACACCTTTCAAATAACTCAGGGTAATCCTGCCCGCGCCTTCCCCACCCTACCGATTCTCTTAAATCAGGCACTTCATTATTTTCGATTGTAAGGTTAATTGTTATATTATATTTCACAAGGAAACACCCTTTTACTGTCGTAAATTTCTTCCAATGAGATTCGCTGAAACGGGAGGCATTCCCACCTCTCTCGACCAAACCGATAACTGGCCGATATGATGGATCTCATGAGCTATAACGTGACGAATCACTTCAGCGTGAGTAAACTCTGCCAATGTTTTATCTTCCTCAGCAGCAGTCCATCGATTTATATAATCGAGAATTTCAACCTTGCAATCTTCTGATAATTTTTTCACGTCATTCAGTGAAGGAAAGTCCTCCTTATTAAAATGAAATTCGGGTTCTCCCTGAAGTCCTTTTATCCAGGCATGCTCTATATCGACGATATGAAATAGAGTATGCAGAATAGTACCCATTCCACCGGTGCGCCGGCGATGAAGCTCCTCTTCTGAAATAGTTTCACACCAGGCAAACCATTCTTCTCTCACTTCCCAATTATATTGAAAAAATAATTGCATATCGTCTCTCCTCCTTAAAATACTATTTCCTGCAGCAGGAAATCAGGTTCTGTCTGCTCAATCACAATGCGGTCTGCATGATGAAATTTAGCAAAGGAGAGCAAAGAGGCAGCTGTTTCATTAATAAGTGTTTGGTCAATTGTAACGTGTTCCTCAATCTGCAGAAGTTTTACGACTAATGTTTTTTCCTGTTTCAGCAGCTTAGGGTTCATTCTGCCGATGAGAGAATCTCCAAATAATATCGGCATCGCGTAATAGCCGTAGATTCGCTTAGAAGCCGGCATATAAATTTCCCACGTATACTCAAAATTAAAAATATCCTTTAGGCGCGGTCTCCTCCACAGCAGATTATCAAGCGGAGGGAGAAAAGTAACCGTCGTATTCGTCGTTTCCTTTCGTTGTTCTTCATTTAATTCAACAAGTCTCAACACATCTTCTCTCAAAATAAAATACTCTTTTTTGACTTCCGGTATATGTAACGGCACAATAAAATCCTCTTGAAGAAGCCTGTCACGGATGGTTCTTCTTTCTTTGGCTGACGTCTTAAACCAGCCAAAGCGGGGATCTTCAAAATCAAACACTCGGTAGGCACGCATATATTTATTCAACATTGCTTCTTTCGCATCCTCAAGGCTGATTTCTTCTGCATTAATTAAGTACGGGGCAGGTATTTTGTGCTCTGGGATTGTAAAAAATTTTTCGCTCCCGTTTCTTTTAGCTATTGTGATTTTCCCAAGATCGAAAAGAATATTAAGCGCCAATGTCGTATCTTTTGTGGTAGCAGTTGTCGTATCCCAGTAACCTTTCACTCGGTTTGAGGACTTAAAGGCACGTGATGGCAGCGGACCTTCTTCTGCAAGACGGGTCAATATCATATCCATTACCTTTTCTAAGGCGGCGTCTGGTTGACGTCTTTCGCGGTAACGCCTGCGGACCGGCTCAAAAATTGGGTAATCTTCCACTGGTATAACACAGGCGGCATTAGCCATGTACTCAAATACGTCACCTTCTGCCAGCAATGGTTCAATCTGTCCAATAGAATAGTGAGAATTTCTTGCGAAGAGGACGAGGTCATGGTTTCTTGCCGCAGCAGCAACGGGATCCAGCTGCACACATTCCAGTTCCTTAATAATGATTAAAACATCATTTGTATCCCGCTGCAATAACTGCTGTTTTTCAAGCAGCAGCCTTCGGACGGCTGATTTTTGAATATCCATTTCGTCTCACCCCTCCACTATTAATTTCTACATTTTTCTGCTTCCTCCTCTTTGTTATTATTAAAGCAAAAATAGAGACAGGAATTATTCCCTCCCGTCTCCATACTTTTCATTATTCCTGAGGTGCTGCATGCGCATCCATGTAGAATATTTCCCAAAGGTGACCATCGATGTCCTGAAAGCTTCCTCCATACATAAAGCCTGCATCTGTCGGAGCTTTAGATGATTGAGCCCCAGCAGCAAGAGCTTTATTAACCAATTCATCCACCTCTTCCTTGCTGCTCACCGAAAGTGCAGTAATTGCCTCTGTCATCCGTGATGTGTCGGCAATTTCTTTGTCAGTAAACGTTTGAAAGAATTCTTCTTTTAACAGCATCGCATAAATATTTTCCCCTATAATCATGCATGTTGCATTTTCATCGGTAAACTGCTGATCAAATTCAAACCCTATCTTTGTAAAAAATTCAATGGACTCATTCAAATCCTTCACGGGTAAGTTGACAAAAATTTGGTCTACTTTTGCTGTCAATCGAATCAACCTTTCTATTATTTATTGTTCGTCAGCGCTCGGCCCGTATATACCGGGTACTGGAACGTCAAGTAGACGAAGGTACACAGTAAGCTGGGCGCGGTGATGATACCAGTGGTTTAACATAATCGTGCGGACCATTGAATATCTTGGCCCTGACATAATTGTTTTCCCTTCATGAGTCATTCGCCATTCCGCTGCTAAATCTTTTTCCGACCAGGAAGTCAGGATCTCCTCGGCTTTGGTCACACTTTCTTCAAATCTCTTTAGAATTTCCTTAGTGGATTCTGCTTCCTCAAGTGGAACCTCAGGTACTTCCCGGGATAATTCACGAAAAAATTCGCTTAATTCCCCTGGTAAGATTGCAACATGCAATGCAAGCTGCCCGAGAGTCATGGATTTCTCATGGGGAGTCCAGCTCAACCGTTCTTCGGGGAGACGTTCAAGAACCTTTCGAGTTGATTCAGCTTCATTAACCAGCTCCTCTTTAAGCATCAATGTCATAAAGTTATCGGTCATTTCATCACCTCCTTGCAGAGTGTCAATTATTTTTTTCTCCTTGGTAAGTAGAAACGTGCCAGCTGACATTAAATTGATCTGTGACCTGCCCATACGCCGGGCTGAAAAATGTTTCGTCGAGTTCCATCGTCACGTGTCCGCCTTCTTTCAGTTTCTCAAATACTTCCTTTGATTTTTCCACACTGTTCATTGTCACCGCGACAGTTACTTGATTTCCTTCTTTCAACGGCTGCTGATGCGGTCCTGGAAATGTATCCGATATCATCAGGTCGGTTTCTCCGATTTTTAAGTAAGCGTGAATAATATGATCTTTGACAGCATCCGGTATCGGAGTTTCCGGATTTTCGGGCAGGTCCCTGTACGTTTGTACACCCAACACCTCAGCATCAAGTGCTTCTTTATAAAAATTAATTGCTTCTCGTCCACGGCCATCAAAGATAAAATATGGATTTATTCCTAAAATCATTTCACTCACCTCATTTTAATATTATTGTTGGTAAAGGGCTCGCCCGCAAGATATATCCTACATCACTGAATTTCGTTCACTCATTTTCTCCTATCTGTCATCGTCCAGGTCGTCTGAAGTATCTGCATCCGGCTTCGTATATTGCTTCAGCTTATTTCTAAATAGAAAACCAGCAATGGCAATCGCAATGGCAATCATTAAATATACCAACACCTAAAACCTCCTTTTCTATGTATCTTCCCATCGTTCCAATAGACTTAACATATAGCGGTCCATTCGTTCTATCATCAGTTGGTCCGTAAGGTGCGCCAGACCAAAGGCCGGCCATCCAGGATAAACGGCAGGAGGGGTGACAGAATAAACATTTATTAACGATAAAATATCCCAGTATGGATGATAAATATCAGTAGCTTCCCCTGCTTCCGATTGATATGCTTCTAAAAAAGCGTCCGCTGTTTCGACTCCATACATCATTGCCAGGTTCCAGCGGCAATGCCCAATATCTATCCCGGCAGGTCCGCGGCAGGCATTCACCCAGTCCACCACTCCGCTCACTTTATTGTTTTTCCACAGTACATTCGCCGGGTGATAATCCCGATGAATAAAACAAAGCTTCGTTTCCGGTCGCGTAACGTTCACTATTCGAAAAATACGCTTCCATTCATCAGTAAAATTAGACCAGGCAGGCGGCTGAAGAGTATGAAGATCAGTATATGTAAAATAATCCCATCTGAAATCACCGGCATCTGTATGGTGAATTGAAATTAAAGAACCTGCCAGCTCCTTAATCCATTGATTCATATCGAGAGGACGTAATTCTACCTTTCCTTCTATCCTAGTCATAAGCAAAGCAGGCATGCCGGCTCCGCTGCCATCTTCATCAAAGTCTACCAACAAAGGAGCAGGAACTTTTATACCCTCCGCTTTCTGTAATGCTCTTGCCTCATGAAGGGCAAGATCCGGCTCTATTTTCAGCCAATCTTTATTGTTTACCAGGCGGAGCACATAATCTTTTTTCCTCTCTCCTTCCTTTACCGTCAGCTTCTGAACAAGAGAGGACATACCTCCTTTGAGTGGATTTACTGAGAGTAGTTCTGCCTGTGGCCCAAGAGCTTTTAATGACCAGCTCAGTGCTTTGTTTTCCCTACTATTCATAAGCTTCCTCCTGCCGCCGAATGAAACTTTTACGAGTTTATCAAATATTTCATAAAGCTCTCCTAATTCGTTATCTTATTAATCATATTTTTTATAATACTTAAACTACAATTCTATTAAATAAAGAAAAAATATTTTTTCTTTATTTTACAAAATGATGACAATTTTATTTAGAGACAATTTTCTACAAGGTATTTAATCTTCATCCGATATGATGGGTGATGTGCTTTTACGCAACTACTCATTTATTGGAGGAAATGAAATAATGGAAATGATTTATAACAAATTTAAACTTTTGAGTCAGATTCAAGTGAAAAAAAGAGAAATGTATAGAAAAGCCAAGCAATACGGGTTGACGGATGCTAGAGTAGTTGCGTGCAGCCAAGAACTCGACACGCTACTTAATACATATCAAAAAATACAATTTAAGCGGGTGCAGCTGCATTCGACTCTTCACCAGAAATAGTCTTGTTTTTAATTTTTATTGTGAATAAGCCTTTTTCAAATCTACTATGTTAATCTTTTTCATTTGCAGCATCGCCTGCATGACCCGTTCTGCTTTTACAGGGTCCGGATCCTTCAAAAGGGTATATAAAACATTGGGAACGATCTGCCACGAGACGCCGAACTTATCTCTGAGCCAGCCGCATTGTTCGATCTCCCCGCCGTCTGATAGCTTTTCCCACAGCTCATCCACCTCTTCTTGAGATTCGCAGTCTACCAAAAAGGAGATGGCAGGGGTGAAAGAGAAATGCGGCCCACCATTAATAGCAACAAAGGACTGCCCTTCAAGTTCAAATGTTACCGTCATGACACTTCCCTTTTTTCCTGGTCCGGCTTCGCTGTAGCGTGAAATATCAACGACCATTGAATTACTGAAGATAGAAATGTAAAAAGCTGCTGCTTCCTCTGCCTCTTCATCGAACCAGAGATTTGGCGTAATTTTATTGTTGAAGATTTTCATCCTGATTACCTCCTGAATTATTAACCCCACGATTTTTTCCCAACCTAAGAATAGAATTCGTTTTTGTCCCGGCTATATCCTTCTCATGCATTCTGAAAAAGCATCTAGTGTTTGCGTAAGGTTATGTTATAATTTGGTTTACTTTTGAAAGGGGGTGGCCGTTATGGTTAAGATTTTACAGACCGAGCGATTGCTTCTGCGTCCATACAGACTCGAGGATGCACCTCGCGTTACGAAGATTGCCAATGATGAAAGGATTGCGGCCACTACGCTTGCGATTCCTCATCCCTACCATTTAGAGGATGCGGAACGCTGGATTAAACAGCATCCAGCTGTAGTAGAGAACGGGGAGGCTTATCCTTATGCGATAGTGAAAAAAGCTGCTAATGAATTGATGGGCACCGTTACCATCCGTGTAGATCAAACGCACCATAATGGAGAGCTGGGATATTGGATAGGAACTGATTATTGGGGGAAGGGATTTACTACTGAAGCGGTCCGGCGCATAATGGACTTTGGCTTCCATGAATTAAGGCTTCAGCGGATATTTGCACCGATCATGAGAAAAAATACAGCCTCTGCAAAGGTGCTTCAGAAAGCCGGCCTTTTTTACGAAGGGACGCTGCGTAATCATATTCTGAAATGGGGACAGTATGAAGACCTGGATTATTATGGGAAGCTGGTAAAAGATAATGAACCTGCCGAAGATTGATTTTCCGGCAGGTTCCTAAATTATTCGATATTTCCGATGGAAACAAATTTATCTTCTAAATATTCCTCCATCCCCTGACGGCCGCCTTCTCTTCCGATTCCGCTTTCTTTAACGCCTCCGAATGGAGCTTGTGCGGTCGTTGGGATAGGATCATTGATGCCGATAATGCCGTATTCCAGACCATCCATTACCCGGTTGGCACGGCCGATATCCTTTGTGAAGCAATAGGCAGCCAATCCGTAGTCACTATGGTTTGCCCGCTCCACTGCTTCTTTTTCCGTGGTGAATGTAAATACCGGGGCGACAGGACCGAATGTTTCCTCCGTGGAAATCAGCATGCTGTCTTTGGCGTCAGCAATGACGGTCGGGGTGTAAAATTTATCACTCGTACAGCCTGAAGCCTGCTCTCCTCCATACATTACTGTTCCACCTTTTTGCACGGCATCCGCGACATGCTCCTGAACCTTTTTCACAGCTCCTTCATCAATAAGGGGACCGATATCTGTTCCATCTTCCAGCCCGTTTCCGATTTGAAGCTCTTTGACGCGGGCGGTGAATTTTTCTAAAAATGTCTTTTCGATAGATTTCTGGACATATATACGATTAGTACATATGCAGGTTTGACCGGCATTGCGAAACTTACTGTTCACGACGCCCTCAACGGCAGCATCGATATCTGCATCTTCAAACACAATAAATGGCGCATGGCCGCCTAATTCCATTGACATTTTTTTCACAGTGGCTGCTGATTGTTCAATTAACTTTTTGCCCACTTCCGTGGAGCCGGTAAATGTAATCTTACGTACCTCCGGGCTGCGCATTAACTCGCCAACAATTGGAGAGGCGGAGCCAATCAAAAGGTTAAGCACACCTTTAGGCAGTCCTGCTTTATCAAAAGCTTCTACAATTTTCATGGCCGACAATGGCGTTGCAGAAGCCGGCTTGACGATGATCGGGCATCCTGCAGCAAGTGCCGGAGCTACCTTTCTCGTGATCATGGCAACCGGAAAATTCCACGGAGTCACTGCTGCTACGACTCCGACTGGTTCTTTGAGAACCATCAGCCGCTTCGAGGAAGAGGAGGCTGGTATGATTTCTCCGTAAGCTCGCTTTGCCTCTTCAGCGTACCACTCTAAATAGTCGATGCCTAAACCGATTTCTCCTTTGGCTTCCTTAAGGGGCTTTCCCATTTCCGCCGTTAAAATTTCAGCTAGTTCTTCTGTCTGTTCACGCAGAATAGCCGCTGTCCGGAGTAGAAAGGAACTTCTCTCTTTTGCGGTCGTTTTTTTCCACCCTGGAAAAGCAGTGGATGCGGCCGCCACCGCTTTTGCTGCATCTGTTTCATCTGCTTTTGCCGTCTCCTGGATAAGTTCATTTGTCGCTGGATTTATTACCTCCATCGTTTGTTTTTTCTCTGCGTCTGTCCACGATCCATTGATATACAACATTCCCACCGACTCCTTACTTAGAAAGTAATGTTTCCTTCAAAAAGTGTATCACACGATCTATTTCTTTTCGTTTCACAGTAGTCGGAGCAATAAAACGCAGCACGTTTTTATTTACGCCGCAGCCCAGAAGAATAATACCCTCTTCCAAAGCTTTATCCCGAATGTATTGAAGGAGCTGAGAATCTGGATTCCCGTTCTCATTTGTCAGTTCAATCCCAATCATCAGCCCAAGACCCCGCACTTCGCCGATCTGACCTGTCTGCCCGGCAAGCTTTTTCAATTCTTGAAGGAAATAAGAGCCCTGTTCCGCTGCGTTGGCTATGCCTTCTCGTTCTAAAATACGAATCGTGGAAAGAGAAGCGGCGCATGCGACTGGATTACCACCGTATGTGCCGCCATGCGTACCGGCCGGCCACTGCTCCATCAAATCGCGGCGGGCGATAATCGCGCTTAATGGAAAACCGGAGGCAATTCCCTTGGCCAGCGTTAAAATGTCCGGCCTGATTCCATAATGCTCATAAGCAAACATTTTCCCGGTCCTGCCAAAGCCGGTTTGAATTTCATCAAAAATAAGTAAAATACCATGTTCATCACAAATACGGCGGATTTCTTTCATAAATGGCACCGGAGCCGGCAGATAGCCGCCTTCACCCTGTACCGGCTCCATCACCATCGCAGCGACATTTTCCGGATCGATTTGATAAGAAAATAACTCGTGGATCGTTTCAAGACAGTGGTCGACCTCTTCCTGTTCAGTGCGGTTGTTTTTAAACGCATACGGATAATCGGCAAAATAGACACTCGGAAGCAGTCCCTCATAATCCTTGCGGTGGGCGGCGCTCGATCCGGTGATCGAGGTAGTCGCCATCGTTCTGCCGTGAAAGCTCCGCTTAAAGGAAATAATCGCCGGGCGCTTCGTCACTTTCTTGGCAAGCTTCATGGCCCCCTCATTTGCCTCTGCGCCGCTGTTGCTGAAATACACCATCTGAGAGCCGCCGTTCAGTTCATTTAACTTTTCAGCAAGCTCAATATAGGAAGGATAATAGACGACATTGTGACCGCCGTGTATCATCTCTTCCATTTGTTTTTTCGCCGCCTCGACCACCTCCGGGTGATTGTGGCCGACATTAGTGACAGCGACACCGCTGGCAAAATCGAGATATTCTTTTCCGTCTTCTGAAATGAGGTAATGTCCTTTGGCTTTGACAATACCTAATCGTGTTGCCCGCTTTGCAATGGGAGGCAGAACCTGATCTGCTCTTTCCTCCAGAGAAACTGCAATTTTATCCATGTCTGTGCTCACCTGCTTTCACAACGGATTCCATTTTTTCTTTTTTCATGACGGCGATCAGCGCCGCCATCTCAAAAACAACGTTTGCTCCAAGGGCAGACGTAATATCACTGTGGTCATAGGAAGGTAAAATTTCTACCACATCAAAACCGATAAACCGGATGCCGGTTAAACGCCTCAGTATATATATAGCTTCCCTTGATAGAAGACCGCCAACCTCTGGGGTCCCAGTACCAGGAGCACAGGAAGGATCAACGAAATCCACATCAAATGTCAAGAAGGCAGGATAGTTTCCAACACGGCTTTTAATTCTTGCGATGGCCGCGTCCCAGCCGATTTCCAGCAGCTCATCACCGGTGATAACCTCATAGCCGAGGTTTTTTGCTCCATCTACGTCCACCGGATCATTCACAGAGCCGCGGATTCCAACCTGAATCGAACGGGAAGTATCAATCAGCCCTTCTTCTACCGCCCGCCGAAAAGGGGTTCCATGCGTATATTTCTGGCCGAAATATTCATCTGTCGTATCACAGTGGGCATCAAACTGTACTAAAGCAAGCGGACCATATTTTTTGGCAGCAGCTCTCAGTTCCCCGAGGGTAATAGAATGATCTCCTCCGACCGATATTGGTATGATTCCTTTTTCAAATACCGGCGTTAGTGTCTTTTCAATATTGGCATACGTATCATGAATTGATCCGGGCACGACCGGAACATCACCGAAATCGACACCGGAAAGGTACTCAAACAGGCCGATTTTATGAAAATATGAATACGACCGTACTAATGAAGAAAAATTCCTTACAGCCTGTGGTCCAAAGCGTGTACCCGTCCGGAATGTAGCGGCCGTATCAAATGGAATTCCGGTAATCATAAAATCTATATCATTGAGTGTATTTACATGATGAAGTCTCATAAAGGTGCTGACACCACTGAATCGTGGTGTTGCGAATGTATTATCCTGCGTGTATTTTAAATCCATTAGTACTCTCCTTTTAGATTACATTTGTTAAATTTTGATGCTGATCATTACGGAAGGCCATATAATTCTTATAAAATAATGCCAGCGTTCGATTAATATATTGATCGGTTTTAGAAGAGAAATGCGGCGTCACGATCACTTTTTTATGCTTCCATAACGGATTCTCACGCGGCAGCGGCTCGCTATCAAATACGTCAAGTATGGCAAGCTCTATTATCGATTGGTCTAACGCCTCTGCAAGCGCACTTTCTACTACCGCATCTCCACGGCCAACATTCATAAATACCGTACCGCGCTTCATCTGCTGAAATGCAGTATCGTTAAAGATACCTATTGTCTTCGGGGTGGAGGGCAGGACAGAGCAGACGATATCCGACTGCCTGAACAGCTCTCCTCTGTCTTTTAAAGCATAGGTTTGATCGAAACCTTCAATTGCCTGGCCGTTACTGTTCATACCGAGTGTAGTCATTTGAAAAATGCTGGCTTTTTTGGCGATTTCTTTTCCAATGCTGCCGGTTCCGAGTATACCTATCGTTTTACCCTCGAGCTCGGAAGCGGTTACCTCACTCAGCCACGATTGTTCTGACTGAGCCTTCGTCAAGACCGCTATCTTTTTGAAATGATAAAGCAACATGCCGATGACATATTCACTGATCGGCTTGGCATGAACTCCATGGGAATTTGTCAGCACCACCTCTCGTCCTTTTAGGTAAGCAAGCGGTACTGTTTCAATGCCAGCGCTCATAATATGGACGTATTTTAAAGCCGGCAGCTCGGCTAACTCCTTTTCGTACAGCTCATCATCATAATTTCCATAGCTGATAATTACTTCTGCCCGGTGTTTTTCTTCCTTCGTTAAATCCTTAATTTTTTTACAGATTATATGTTCACCTGTTCTTGTCTCAAGCTCAGCCTTGTATTCAAGTAAATCTTCATGGGTGGCAATAATCATTCATACATCCTCCTATTTAATAGAAAAACATATTCGCGGCAAGCACTGTCACGAGCAGGGTAATGATGGTTCGTTCGAGAAAGATCACGAACAGCTCGCCGATACCGACCGGAATTTTAGAACGTAGCAGCAGGACACCGATCTCTGACATGTAAATTAACTGGTTCACAGAGATAACCGCAATAAGAAACCGGGTCAGTTCACTTTCAATGCCGCCTGCAAAAATCACGGGAAGGAACATGTCAGCGAACCCGACTAATAATGCTGGAGCCGCAGCACTTGCTTCCGGCACTCCGAGTACCGTCAATAGTGGAATGAGCGGGTAGGAGAGGAAAGTAAATATCTCCGTATACTCAGCAGTGATTAAAAAAATGGTACCAACAGCCATAACAACTGGTATCAAACCAAACCAAATATCAGCCACGATGAAAGCGCCTTTGCTGAAAATATCCTTTGGTCCTTTCACGTTTTGTGCTTTCTTTATTCCCTGTTGAAGACCAAACTGTAAAGAGTTCATTCCAACTGGCCTTTCTTCTATAATCTGTTTACCTGCTTCTTCGTCATAGGTGTCCGCTTTCCGCGATAATGGCGGAATTCTCGGACAGATGACAGCCGCAGCAATCCCACTCAGCACGACACAGAAGTAAAATTGTAAAAATATATGCTGCAGTTCAACAAAGCTGATAATAATGACTGTAAAGGGAATGGAAGCAACAGAAAACGTTGTAGCAATTGTAGTAGCTTCTCTTTTCGTATAATATCCTTCTTCATATTGTTTCGTCGTAATTAAAACCCCAAGTGGACCGTTTCCCACCCAGGATGCCAGTGTATCGATCGAGGCTCGTCCGGGCAGTCGAAACAATGGTTTCATAATTTTCCGAAATTGATTGCCGACAAATTCCATCAGGCCAAACTCTGTGAGAAACGGGAGGAAAAATCCGGCCGCGAGAAAAAATGTGCCGAGCACTGTAATTAAGCTAAATAGAATCGTTCCTCCGGTCGCTTCCGAATGAATTACAGCCGGACCAGCCTCAAGTATTGTCAATACCGCAAATACAGCTCCGGCAGTCCTGAGCAGTATGGAAAAAATACTTACTTTGAAAATGCTCTGTAGCTGCAGGTTATTTTTGAACCAGGCCGGCTGATACAGCTTAAAAAGAATACTTATCCCTGCGGAGAAACAGATCGCGTACGTCATAATCGCCGGAAGACTGTTTCCAAAAAAGCCTTCGAGCCAGTTAGCCAGGGCACCCACCCCGATCGTAACAGCTTCTTCCTGTGGGTATGGTACTAAAAACAGCAAAACCCCAACAAGAGATGGCAGTAAAAACATCCACAACCCCTTTTTAGAGTATGACTGCTCCTGCTTTTCCCCTGGACGTTCCGCATTCACCTGTTTGTTAGCTAACGACAAAAAACCACCTCTTCTCTAAAAATTAACTCTCTCCTTTTAATGAAATTTTCTGATTTCTCTATCTACTTAAATCGTACAGGCAGAAAGGCGATACGTTAACTAGATGTCTTTAATGGCTCCCATTAATTTTTTCTATGGAAGAATTTCTTCTTAAAGAAAAGCCTGGCTTATCGCCTAATAAAGATCTTGTTTTATATTAAGAAAAGCACTTATAAAATAAATGTAAGTACAAAGAAAAAATGTCTGCAGCCCAATAAAATAGGCCGCAGACAGTCACTTCACATTGGCAGGTGGAACCCTGAGAGGAATTGATTTTTTTAAAGAAAAATAAAAAAGGGCCTGCCTCAGGACAGGCTCAATTGTAATCTTCAAAAGATTCAGGCCAATGATTGATGATTAAATTCTTTAAAGATTTGATGTTTGGTTCCTCTGCTTTATCTTTTAAACAGATTAGAGAGGTTTCTATAGTAATGGGTGGAGCTTCCAAGGGGACTTTCACGAGAAGACCTTTCCTTAATTCATGCTTTACTAAATTTTGACTTACCAGCCCTAGTCCCATTTTATTGATGATCGCTCGCTTCACTCCTTCTTCACTGCCAATTTCGATTTTTGTAGCAGGCTGTAAATCTATATCGTGTAAAAATCTGTCCATTTCCCGTTTATAATGACCCTCCACTTTATAGTGAATATATGTAAGCTCACTGATAGGTGTGGAATTAGTAAGTAGCGCAGGGGAACAGACAAGCAGCAGTTCCTCTTCTTCTAAAATGATATTATGAACTGCTTCGGAAGATAACACACCGCTGATAATGCCAATATCGTAGTGATTGCTGTAGACACCATCTATCACGTCATTGCTGTGGCAGGAATGCAGCGCCAAAAAATTAGCAGAATGGAGCTCATTATAGTTAGCAATGATCTGCGGAAAGTAATGAGTACAGTAAAATTCAGAGGCGGCCACTCTCACCTCCCCATATGGATCGTATAACGCCTCAAAATCCTCATTGATCTCTTCAATGACCTCTAATAATTTTTCCGCCTTCTCTTTCAAAATTTCTCCGGCTGGTGTGAGAATAATTTTATTATTTATCCGGTAAAACAGTTTTTGATTCAGCTCTTTTTCTAACGAATGAATCTGTGCGGTTACCGTAGGCTGGGCAAAATTAAGCTCCTCTGCGGTACGGGTAAAGTTTAAGTGGCTGCTTGCTGATAAAAATGTTTTTAAATTTCGAATGTTCATCCTTAATCTCTCCATCACTGACAGCACATTTTTCCATCATCCACTAACTGCTGTCAAATCCGCTTTCGTTCTAAGTCCACCTCGGCGCTGTCCATGCCGACTACATCACTGCGGCGTTCATACAGCTCGACATCCTTCCAGCTCCCCTTCAGCTGGCCGATCCGCTCTCTGACACCAACCCTGCGGAACCCGGCTGCTTTATGGATTTTTATGCTGTTCTTATTTTCCGGAAATATTCCTGCCTGCAGTGTCCAATAACCTTCCTTTTCCGTCACGCGGATCATTTCCTGCAGCAGAAGAGTGCCGACTCCGCGCCCTCTTACTTCATCGCGGATATAGATGCTTGTTTCCCCGACCCCGTTGTAGACCTCGCGATTGGAAACAGGGGAAATCGCTGCCCAGCCAAGCACACGGCCATTGCTGTCATCTACCACAACCATCCTGCAGACAAGATCATGTGTCGCGGACCAAATCTCCCAGGAGGGTGCTTTCGTTTCAAAAGTCGCGCTTCCGGTTGCAATTCCCATTTTATATATTTCTTCGACCTGCGGCCAGTGCATCTTCTGTAATCGTTCAACCGTATGTTCCATCGTAGCCCCTCTTTTTAATTTGAATTGTGTAATTTTCGGCGGGGCCTGGCCCCAAAAAAGCTTATGTCCACTTTGCTCCCCAAAGCTTCATTTCTTTGGTGATTTTATGCAGTTCCTGTCCTTTTTGTGTCAGCGTATATTCTACCTTTGGCGGAACAGTTGGATAGACGGTCCGTGTAAGAATTTCACTTTCTTCCAGATGCCGGAGTGTATCTGTTAACGCCTTCGGACTGATATGAGAGATAGATTTCTTCAGCTCGCCGAATCGTCGGGTTCCTTCGAATAACTCTTTTAACACAAGAAAAGACCATTTCCCACCGATGACATCAAGCGCCTTTTCAATCGAGCATTCGACATTTTTTAATTCCTGATCTGTTGTTTCCACTGTCAATCCCCTCCCTTTTCTATCAAATTTGTACTTACTATCTTTTTTATACTAACTTCTATTCTATATAGTATATGAAAAATATTTCACTTCTTCAAATGCAAGCGTTTACCATATATGATAGGTACAGTACACATCAGCTTCATAATACAAAGGAGGTACACGATGAAAAAAGTCGTAATCACCGGGGGAAGCGGTCTGCTGGGCCCCGCCGTGATTCAGGAATTTGTTAATCACAGCTATGAGGTAATAAACCTGGACTCAAAAAAACCGGACAACCCTCTTTGTCCGACAATCATTACAGATTTAACTAACCTTGGTGAAGTTTTCAGCGGGCTGGCTGGAGCGGATGCCGTCGTTCACCTGGCAGCTATTCCGGTCGCATATTCTCACCCGAATGAAGTCACTTTTGTCAACAATGTACTGTCTACTTATAACGTACTGGAGGCAGCTGCCCAGCTCGGCATAAAAAAAGCCGCTATTACCTCCAGTGAATCCTCTTACGGGCTCGTTTTCTCCAAGCAGGGGCTCGCCCCTCAATATGTGCCGCTTGATGAAGATCATCCACAGCTGCCGGAAGACAGCTACGGATTATCAAAGATTGCCAATGAAGAGACTGCAAAGGCTATCCACCGCCGTACGGGTATGCAAGTGGTCTCCATGAGGCTGGGAAATGTGATTACACCTGAAAAATATGAGAATTTCCCTTCCTTTATCCACAAACCACTCGAACGAAAATCCATTTTATGGAGCTATATTGATGCCCGTGATGCTGGCGCTGCCTACCGCTGTGCGGTAGAAAAGGACGGTCTGGGAGCAGTAGAGCTGAATATTGCAAATGATGATTCGAGCATGGACATGACCGGGGAAGAGTTAATGAAAGCTGCTTTTCCAGAGGTCACTGATTTTCGTGAACCGCTTGATAACTATCGCACACTCTTCAGCAATAAAAAAGCAAAACAATTGCTCGGCTGGGAGCCTCAATACTCGTGGAGAAATGAAATAAAAAAAATACTGGAGTGATTTGGAAATGAATTATCGCCGCTTAGGAAGCAGTGGAATGAAAATAAGCGAAATCGGACTCGGCAGCTGGCTTACCTATGGAGAATCCGTCGAAGATAATAACTCGATTGATATTATTCATCACGCCTACAACAATGGAATTAACTTCTTCGACACCGCAAATGTTTACAACCGCGGAGAAGCAGAAAAAGTCGTCGGGCGTGCATTGAGTGATTATGCCCGGGACAGTTACGTTCTTGCCACCAAAGTTTACTTTCCAATGGGAGAAGGACCGAATGACCGCGGCTTATCCCGAAAGCATATTGTCGAGCAGTGTGAGGCAAGCCTGCAGCGCTTAGGCGTTGATTACGTGGACCTGTATCAATGCCACCGCTTTGATCCGGAGACGCCGGTGGAAGAAACCTTAATGGCCCTTGATGATCTCGTAAAGCAGGGGAAAATTTTATACTATGGTGTAAGCGAGTGGTCAGCCGCACAGATTGCCGATGCTGTACATGTCGCAAAAGAGCGCAACCTGAATCCGATGGTCTCCAATCAGCCGATCTATAACATGCTTGTCCGCTATATTGAAAAAGATGTTATGCCTGTCAGCGAAGCCAATGGGATTGGCCAGGTCGTCTTTTCCCCGCTGGCTCAGGGGATATTGACCGGAAAGTACCGTCCCGGCCAGGAGGTTCCAAAGGACAGCCGGGCAGCAAATGAAGACATTAACCGATTCATGAAGCAATATTTAAATGATGACGTACTGCAGCAGGTCATCCGACTCGAGGATCTTGCTCAAAACGAACTGGGCATTAAACTCTCTCAGCTTGCCCTTGCCTGGATTCTGCGAAAGCCCGGTGTCAGCTCTGCAATCGTCGGCGCAAGCCGCCCCTCTCAGCTAGAAGAGAACCTCAAAGCGGCCGAAGTAGAATTAACAGACGATGTGAGCGGAGAAATCGACAGCATTCTAGAAGAATTAAAGCACGTGAAACTGTGATAATTTGACAGCCGCCTGGTAGAATCCAATTCTATCAGGCTTTTTCATTTTCTTGGAAAATATTTTTTGGATTTTAAAAGTCTTATATTTTAAATAGTATGTCACAAATGGTAGAATATACTAATGTAAGCGAATACAAGAAAAGGAGGGCAAGCCACTTTACGTGTCTGGAAAAATACAGGCAGGTGCCTGAAGAATCATGAAAGCACGTTTTTACACCCGAAAGGAGATGGAAAAAAATGCGTTATGATGCACCAAATACTTCTGGAAGTCCCGTACAATTTAAAGACCGCTACGACAATTTTATTGGTGGGGAATATAAACCACCTGTAAAAGGTGAATATTTTGACAATATCACAACTGTTACCGGCGAAGTATTTTGTCAAGTGGCTCGCTCCTCGTCAGAAGACGTAGAGCTGGCGATTGATGCAGCACACCAGGCAAAAGATTCCTGGGGAAGAACCTCCGCAGCAGAAAGAGCAAATATCTTAAATAAAATTGCAGACAGAATCGAAGAAAACCTGGAAAGGCTTGCGGTTGCAGAAACGTGGGATAACGGAAAAGCAGTACGCGAAACACTGAATGCTGACATTCCGCTTGCTGTAGACCATTTCCGATACTTCGCAGGTGTCATCCGCGCTGAAGAGGGTTCCATCAGCCAGATTAATGATAACACGGTTGCTTATCATTTTAATGAGCCCCTCGGCGTGGTAGGCCAGATTATTCCCTGGAACTTTCCAATTTTAATGGCTACATGGAAGCTGGCTCCTGCACTTGCGGCCGGGAACTGCGTTGTATTAAAGCCGGCAGAACAGACACCGGCATCAATCTTTGTGCTGATGGATCTGATTCATGATCTGCTTCCGCCCGGCGTGGTGAATATCGTGAGTGGGTTTGGCGTGGAAGCCGGCAAACCGCTTGCCACCAACAGTCGTATTAACAAAGTCGCTTTCACCGGTGAAACAACAACTGGACGTTTAATTATGCAGTATGCGTCTGAAAATATAATCCCTGTCACACTCGAGCTCGGCGGAAAATCCCCGAATATTTTCTTCGAGGACGTGATGCGTGAGGATGACAAATTCCTTGATAAAGCCATCGAAGGCATGGTCATGTTTGCGTTGAACCAGGGTGAAGTATGTACATGTCCGTCCCGTGCCTTAATTCATGAGTCAATTTATGACCGCTTTATGGAGCGTGCTCTCCAGCGGGTAGAATCCATTAAGGTCGGCCACCCGCTAGATACCGAAACCATGATGGGAGCCCAGGCTTCACAGGAGCAGATGGAAAAGATTACGTCTTATTTAGAGATCGGTAAAGAAGAAGGCGCTGAAGTGCTAGCCGGCGGCGGCCGCAATCAGCTTGAAGGCGAACTCGCCAATGGTTATTATATTCAACCGACTGTATTTAAAGGGCACAATAAGATGAGAATTTTCCAGGAGGAAATATTCGGGCCGGTGCTTGCAGCCACTACTTTTAAAACAAATCAGGAAGCACTGGAAATTGCAAATGACACTCTCTATGGACTTGGTGCCGGAGTGTGGTCCCGCGATATCAACACAGCTTATCGGTTCGGACGTGAAATTCAGGCAGGTCGTGTATGGACAAACTGCTATCATGACTACCCGGCTCACGCAGCATTCGGCGGATATAAGAAATCCGGGATCGGCCGGGAAAACCATAAGATGATGCTTGGCCACTACCAGCAGACGAAGAATCTTCTCGTCAGTTACGGCGATGATCCCCTTGGTTTTTTCTAAAATCAAAACATCAGGCAGGAAGACAGGCTCATGTCTTTCCTGCTTTTTTAAAAATGTTATGCTTACCTTATAATCGGGTACAATATAAGTAGAATTAATGAAAGGGTGATAACTGATGAAAGTGGAAAAAGTTACTGCCACAGATGCAGCCCTTGAATTGATGGAAAAATTAAAAGAACGCCACGGAGAGCTGATGTTTCATCAATCCGGAGGCTGCTGCGATGGAAGTTCGCCAATGTGTTATCCAAAAGGCGATTTCCGCACCGGTGATAGTGATGTCCACCTTGGAGATATAGGCGGTGCCCCGTTTTATGTGTCAAAGGATCAATATGAATACTGGAAGCACACACAGATTATCATAGACGTGGTGGACGGACGCGGAGGAATGTTTTCCCTTGAAGGTCCAGAGGGCAAACGATTTTTATCTCGCTCACGCGTATTTACCGAGGAAGAACGAAAGTCTCTCCAGGAAGAAGAAGCTCAGACTCAATCTTAAAACACGTAGAATGAAGATGTAACCTCTTTGTATAAGGGGTTTCTTTTTTTACTGGATTTAGTTGCGGTATTTTCATTGAAAAGGCTTTCTATATTGATTTTTTCGTAAAAGAATAATATTATTTTTAATAGAGTACACTGACATTAAAGAAAACATCTCCGCAGCGAAAGGGGTACATACTGCATGCATTGGTTTATTATTTTCACCATCCTGATTTCTGTGGTGACAGGAATCTGGTCTATGTTCAATATTCGAAAAGGCCACTAAAAGATAGAGGGTGGGACAAACCCAGTAAAGAAAAACTTGGCTTCCCGCCAAGTTTTTTTAATATTTTATTCCTTTTATTGAGATTAAATTTTTTTTGGAAGGATTAAAGAAGAAGGTACTCCTTAATGGTAAGACTGCATCAAAGAGGTAGACTTTTTTCGGAGTAGAATTTCTACTCGGATTTTTTATTTTGTCATATTTCTCTCCTCACAACGTAATTACCGGAGTCAAAAGGAGTAACAAATTTATCTTCTTTCAATTATTTTCTATGCTATAATTTTATTAGCAACATCTTACATAATTGAAGGAGCCGCAGCGATGACGAAGAAAGCCATTTTTATATTGGGCATCTGCTTTATGTTTTTCATGCAGCCCCATCTCGTTGATGCAAGCAGCTTCTGGCCGTTTCAGCCGCAGAAAGAACCTGAAGAAATTGATGAAGAAACCTTCGAAGAGCGCTGGACTGATGCCCAAAATGAAGTAGAGGAAGCTGACGAAGAAATTCGTTCTGAAGAAGAACGACTCGCTGATGTCAATCAGTCATTTCAGGAATTAGAAAACGACAGCCATTCTTTATTTTTAGAGGAAACCAGACAAGACTCATCTTTTCAAAGCACCTGGGACAAATTCGGAATGACGTTTGGAGCTATGAGAGAAATGCGGGCACAGCTTTGGAACAGTAAAAATATTACCGTAGAATCCCCGGACGCCAGTATTTCCGATAAATTCTCTATCCCGGATAACCATCTGGAAAACTCTGAGCTATCAGACACCGGACAAACCGAGAACGACTGGGAAAACTTCGATAAACAGTGGGAAGATTTTGATAAGGAGTGGGAGGATACTTTCAACCAGCAGGATGAAAATCAAATGGAGAACTAAAAAAACTCAGCAGACTGGACCATCCCACTGAGTTTTCATCAAGGAAAGTTTACGGGCAGAACATTTCCACATGGCGATGCAGGTTCACAAATTCTGCCGGGAGTTTGCCCCCATACTCGCCGTCGAGATTAAGCTGCATATCACTATCTGCTTCGATTTTAATTCGGTTCGCCTGCACATACATAACCTTATTGTGATGAAGATGCTCACCATTCAATGCCTGTGTGCCAATTCTTACAATCTCCGCAACATTTGTCTTCTTAATTATGATCATGTCAAACATACCATCATTGTAAGAAGCATTCGGAAGAAGCTTTTCAAAACCGCCTACAGAATTGGTATTGGCGATTAAAAACATCATTATTTCTCCTTCGAAGAGCTTTCCGTCGTATTCAATCTTTACTTTTTTTGGCTTGAGAGAGCCAAGTTTTTCTACTCCTTTCACATAGTATGCCAAGTGACCCATCATCGTTTTCAGCTTACTGGGGGTATCATACGTTAATTCTGTTAATTTACCGCCTGCTGCTATATTAATAAAATATTGATTATTGACTTTTCCAATATCAATCGGATTACTGTTGCCGGTGCTGAGAATATCACACACTCTTTCAATGCTGTTGCCGCGTATGCCGAGAGCCCGCGCGAGATCATTTGTCGTTCCAGCAGGTATTAAACCAAGCTTCGGCCGTTTCTTGAGTTCTGCCAGGCCGTTTATCACTTCAAATATCGTGCCGTCACCTCCTGCAGCAATGACAACATCAAAACCATTTCTACCTGCGCGGTTCGCTTCCTCTTTCGCACAGCCCTCCCTCTTTGTCATATGGGCTGATGCTTCATAGCCCTGTTCTTCCAAGCGGTTAAGAATGTAAGGAAGCTGCTTTTTCATCTGCTCTTTTCCCGACGTTGGGTTATAAATAACTCTCGCTTTTTTCATTAGATTTCTCCCGTTTTCAATATAAATTGCTTTCTTTATATTTTACACGAATAATATAAGGCTGGCGAATTACATGATTGTCAGCTTATTGCTTTGCCGACTGCCAATCGTTGATATCTTAAAAAATTTGCTTCTACGAATTCTTTGAAAACCTGCTGATCTTTTTCTTCAAATAGGTAAATTGCTTTCTTCATATATTGTAAACCTTCTCTTGAGTTATCATCATAATATAAAGATACTCCTTTTTGATAATATAAATTACCAAGTAAAAAAGTAGAGTCAGTTTTTATACATAACTCTATTCCTTGAGAAGCTACCTCGATTGATTCTTTATAAATCTGCATTCTAAACTGAGTCAGGCTTAAATTATAGTGAAGTTTCACTAATTGTGAGTTTGTACTTAATTTTGGCAATTTTTCAATCATTCGTCTCGCTTTTTGGTAGTATATAATAGCAGAATCAAAATCTTTCAAATCTGAATGCATAATGCCGAGTGTAATGTTTAGTTCAATGTCTGTTAACGTAATCGTTTTTTTAGAGTTCGTTTCAATATCCATCGCCAGCTCAATTAGCTCAAGTGCTTCATGCTTTTCATCGGTTAAATGAAAATGGCAGATCGCTCTCTTCCACAGTAAAAATTTTGTGTGCATCGGTTTGCGGAACAATGGATTCTTAAGTTCTTGTTTTACTATATTTACAGCTTCTTGGTATTCCGTTGCTGTAACAAGCTCTTCTATTTTTTGTTTTGTTTCTTCGACATAATTAAATCGCGGCGCTTCGTTGTCTGCGAAAAAATAAGTAATTTCTACCCCCAACCTTATAGCTATTTCATATAATATTTCAGCGGTGGGCTGGGATTCGCCTCTTTCAATTTTCGAAATCATCTTTTGGGAGCAAATATCTTTTGCCAATTCTCTTTGACTCACATTGTAATATTCTCTTAAATCTTTTAACTTTGCACCGATTTCAATAGCCATTTACAGCCCTCCCCAAATTGAGTACTATATTTCTCACTACTTTTAAATATAACAGATAGCAGTAGATATTTCCTAGTTAATTTACGATTTTCGTAATTAACCTTTAATGCGAAGCTTTTTAATCTATGTAACAATGAATCTATCGAAAGTTAAATTAGTTGAAGGAGGTAAATTCATGAAATTGATCAAAACAATCGGCCTGTTAGGGTTTGCTTTTGCTTTTGCAGCAGCTACAGGCGACTTTTCGACACTGGATGTAACTTTACCTCATATTCACTAATATTACTTTGGATTATATTCTATTTTCACACCACTAACCAAGCTTACCCCTGTTTTTGGTCCCTTACAATTTGTAAGGGACTCCTTTTTCCCAGCACCACCTGAAAAGGAGGACTTCTTAATGAAAAAAAGAATGGAAATGGATCAATTTGTCTATACGTTCTGGGAAAAGTTCTCTAAGGCCGAAGGCAGCTTACAACTAAGCGAAGTAAGAGATTATGTTTATACTTATGCTCCTGTTTTATCTGGAAATGTCCCATTTATTGAGATGATGTCTTTGATATGGGAGAAGGATGCTGATATTCTTCGCGAGGCAGCTAAAACTGAGCCGATGTCCTTTGAATTACTCGTTGAGATATTGGAGAATGCCTCGGAACAGGATTTCAAATATATGAAACATCAACTAATGAATATGGCACCATTAGCTAGTGTCTAATTCCAGAAGCAGCGGTTTTCCCCCTCTCTTTACGATCTGCTTCTATTTTCGATAAACATGTTATGAAGGGCTTCCTCCGCCCTGGCCCGGCTGACACCGGGCTTTTTTGTATTCCTCTTCCTTTCCATGAAATATTCCCCCGCTCCCCCGATTAATAAATCAAAGACCCTCTGCATTTCCAAAAAGGAAGTACAGAGGGTTGGGTGTTAAAAATCAGCGGGCTTCCATGCCTTCTTTAATCAACTTATTTACAAGCTGCGGATTAGCTTTTCCTTTCGTTTCTTTCATCACCTGACCGACAAGAAAACCAAGTGCTTTGTCTTTTCCGTTTTTAAAATCTTCAATGGACTGTGGGTTGTTATCAAGGATACCGTCGACAATTTTCTTCAATTCCCCTTCATCTGAGATCTGTACAAGTCCTTTATCCTTTACAATCGTCTCCGGATCTCCGCCCTTTTCCATCAGATCTGCAAAGACTTTCTTGGCAATCTTACTGGAAATAGTTCCTTTTTCAATTAAAGAAATCAGTTTGCCAAGAGACTGGGCGCTTAACGCTGTATCCTTCAGCTCTTTACCATTTGCATTCAAATAAGCGTTTACTTCTCCCATGAGCCAGTTTGAAGCCTGTTTTGGATCTGCACCGGCATTAACTGCTTCCTGGAAGAAATCGGACATCTCTTTGGACTGGGTGATAACAGCGGCATCATATTCCGGCAGGCCGTATTCGCTCACATACCGTTCTTTTCGAGCATCCGGCAGTTCTGGAATCTGTGCTTTGATTTCACTTTTCCAATCTTCATTAATATACAGGGAGACAAGGTCCGGTTCTGGAAAATAGCGGTAATCATCAGAACCTTCCTTTACCCGCATGAGGATCGTTTCTTTCTTCGCATCATCCCAGCGCAGCGTTTCCTGAAGTATCTCTCCTCCGGAAAGCAGGACCTGCTCCTGCCTCTTTTCTTCGTATTCCAGACCTTTCTGTACGTTTGCAAAGGAATTTAAATTCTTCAGCTCCGCCTTCGTGCCGAATTCCTCCTGGCCGGCCGGGCGCAGAGAAATATTCGCATCGCAGCGGAGAGAGCCTTCCTCCATTTTACAATCAGATACTTCCGTGTACTGAAGAATCGCTTTGAGCTTTTCTAAATAGGCGTATGCCTCTGCTGGTGTTCGGATATCAGGCTCTGACACGATTTCAATCAACGGGGTGCCGACACGGTTAAAATCAACGAGTGAATGATCTCCGTATTCATCATGCGTCAATTTACCGGCGTCTTCCTCCATATGGATGCGGGTAATGCCGATTTTCTTTTTATAGCCGTCGACTTCAATTTCAATCCAGCCGTGTTCTCCAATTGGTTTGTCAAACTGGGAGATTTGATATGCTTTTGGATTATCCGGATAAAAATAGTTTTTGCGGTCAAACTTCGTTTCTTCCGCAACTTTACAGTTCAGCGCGAGCGCTGCCTTCATTGCGTATTCGACTGCTCGTTTATTCAGGACAGGCAGGACACCGGGATGTCCAAGGCAGACCGGACACGTATTCGTATTTGGCGGAGCGCCGAATTCAGTGGAGCAATTGCAGAAAATTTTCGTGTCTGTTTTCAATTCCGAGTGGACCTCAAGTCCAATGACTGTATCAAATTTCATCTTTCTTTCCCCCCTTACAGTTCCGGCTTCGCTTTATGATAGTCAGTGGCTTGTTCAAACGCATGGGCTGCACGGTAAATGGTGCCTTCTTCAAATGGTCTGGAAATGATCTGCAGACCAACCGGCAGACCTTCTGATAATCCGCACGGCACAGAGATCGCAGGCACACCGGCAAGGTTGACTGGTATCGTCAGGATGTCGTTAGCATACATAGTGAGAGGATCGTCCATCTGCTCGCCGACTTTAAATGCTGTTGTCGGAGCTGTCGGGCCTATAATTACATCGTAGCTTTTTAAGATTTCATCAAAGTCCCGCTTAATGAGGGTCCGTACTTTTTGAGCCTTCTTATAGTACGCATCGTAATACCCGGAGCTGAGTGCGAATGTTCCGAGCATAATTCTGCGTTTTACTTCGTCCCCGAAGCCCCTGCTTCTAGTATCCTTGTACATTTCAATCAGGTTGGCTGCATTTTCTGAGCGAACCCCGTAACGGACACCGTCAAAGCGGGCGAGGTTGGCCGAAGCCTCGGAAGATGCAAGCAGGTAATAAGCAGCCAGTGCATATTTAGAGTGCGGAAGCGATACCTCTTCCCAGGTGGCACCCTGCTGTTTGAGTACGTCAAGAGCATCAAGCACGCGCTGCTTTACATTTTCATCGACACCCTCTGCCAAGTATTCCTTAGGCACAGCAATGCGCATTCCTTTCACATCACCAGTGAGTGAAGCTGAGTAATCCGGCACATCGACATTCGCAGATGTAGAATCTTTTTCACAATGACCTGCTATCTGCTGCAGCACGCGGGCATTATCCTCGACGGTTCGGGTCAGTGGCCCGATTTGGTCAAGAGAGGAAGCAAAAGCAACGAGTCCGAAACGGGATACCCTTCCATAGGTAGGTTTCAAGCCGACTACGCCGCAATAGGAAGCCGGCTGTCGAATGGAGCCGCCTGTGTCAGAGCCAAGGGAAAACACCACTTCTCCGGCTGCAACTGCTGCTGCGGAGCCTCCACTGGAACCTCCTGGTACGTGCTCCGTATTCCAGGGGTTACGGGTTGTCTGCAGGCCGGAATTCTCCGTTGAAGAGCCCATCGCAAATTCGTCCATATTAAGCTTTCCTATGGTTACAGATTCAGCACGCTCGAGTCCGTTTACTACGGTTGCCTGATGCACCGGCGAAAAATTCTCGAGCAGCTTACTCGCACAGGTTGTGCGCAGATTATTTGTTACGATATTATCTTTAATACCTGCCGGAAGGCCAAAAAGAAGCCCGGGAGCCTCACTGCTGTTAATCGCGTCATCCAGCTTATTTGCATGCTCTTTCGCTTGTTCTTCATTCAGTGTTAAAAATGCTCCTACTTTGCTGTCGACTTCATGTATTCTCTTAAAAGATGCGTCGACTAATTCGGATACCTTTACTTCTTTAGACTGAAGCTTTTTATGTATCGATGAAAAGCTTTCTTCAAGAATCGATGTCATCATTTTCCTCCTTACTCCAAAACGGATGGAACTTTTATTTGGCCGTCCTGCTCGTCAGGTGCATTTTTTAAAGCATCCTTGCGTTTAATAGACGGCTTTCTTACATCTTCACGCATAACGTTATGAACATCCAGAACGTGCGTGGTAGGTTCCACATTTTCTGTATCGAGTTCATTCAGCTGTTCAGCAAAACTGATAATAGCATCCAGCTGCTCTGTATACGTACTGATTTCTTTTTCTGTAAAGGAAAGTCGGGCAAGATGAGCTACGTGCTTCACTTGATCTTCTGTAATACGTGCCACAATGGGTCACCTCCGAAATAATCGTTCTCGCACAATATCTTGATAATACCAAATTCGCATAGCCGGGGCAACGTATGGCCGCCCCAGTTGCGACTGAGTTAATAAACATGAACAAACGGATCTTCGTTCGCTTCTTTTACTATCAATGCTTCCTGGCCATTTGTGGATTTAATTTTCACTTCAATTTCCAGTTCCGAAGGAAAGCGCTGCTCTAAACGGTCGGTGATATGCTGCGTTAGTGCAATCACTTCTGTTTCACTATAATACCGAATTGGAACGTCAATTTTCAACGAGCGCAGTTCATCGTTTTGATAATAGCCTCTCCCTACTACTCCAATGTAATTTTCAAAAAATTGATTTACATCCTCACGAAATTGGTTAAAGGCTTCATTGTCTGCGCGCTGGTCTTCATTTGCAGCATCGGAAGGAAATAAATAATGAGATTCGTTTAATGTTTCCCAATTGCCAACATCTTCTCCAGGGTCCGCATGACCGGTTGCAATAAATTCACCAGGTACCGGTGAATCTCTTGGTGCTTCCCGAAATAGAGCAAACGTTAATGGAACCTGGCTGAGCTCTCCGTCCTCGCGCTCTTCATCCCTCAGCCTCTGAAGTATTTCCTGCGCCAGTGCCTTCCCTTCCTCGAGGCTGGTCTCCTCATCAATCTGCTGCTCCAGCCACGGCCCATATGCCCCGTCTTCTTCCTGTTCACGGAAATAATAAATACTGTTCATCGATAGTCCAATAACAATTCCGCCTAACTGCAGGTTTCCATTATCATTCTCGACAACATAGTTATGCTCTAAAATCGTCGAAAGCGGCCGCGGAGCGGACCTTTCCCGTTCTTCAAAGGAGTCTCCCTCTCCTAGAGGAGGGTTAAGTCCGTTTGGATTGCCGCCTTCTCCTTCTTCATTCGGATCTGCTTCCCTTCTCAGCCAGTTATCTATTTCTTCTCTTGTGATAAACTGGCCTTCCCGGAAGAAATAGTCCTCTGTCGGAAAATCATCTGAGGCAATTTCCTGGAGCCCAATTTCCATGCGTTCCAGGTCAAGCCGGTTATACACAATATCCGGGCTGTAGCCGCGGGTGCTGCCATGTATGTATTCGTCATCTTCCAGTATGCTTCTGTAATTATTTTTAAGGCTCGGAACTTCAGGACTGACCTCGACGTCCGTTTCGTCCTCGTTTGCTTCATCTTGTTCGATATCGACACCTTCATCATCCGGCTGCATACCGGGCAGGCAGCCGCCTAAAAGAATCAGCACGGACATGGATGCGAACCATGCCTTTTTTATCATCTTCCCCAACTCCTTCTACTCCCTGGACCACTGTGCCAGTGCTGAAAAGCTGTTTCGATTATTTATCCCTGCTTACTTTTTCCAAATACACGTGTTATTTTTCATGTTAGAGATTCTTTTTGTAATTCTCAAGAGGGCAAAGTTAGTAATCTCAGCCATCCGCTCTTTGACGACAGATAATTGGACCGGAGCCGGGCAGCGGTTCCAGTCCGGTTAGTTGTATTAGGTTAATGAGGAGGCTGCTTCTGTTAAATTTCCTTCATTCCATACCTCGATCCCCAGTTCCCTTGCCTTATCAAGCTTTGAACCTGCCTCTTCACCAGCCACGACGACGTCTGTCTTTTTACTGACACTGCCGGTCACTTTACCGCCGAGCATTTCAACCATCTCTTTTGCTTCTTTTCTAGAAAGCGTTTCAAGCCTGCCGGTGAGTACGACTGTCTTTCCTGAAAGCAGAGAATCCTCAGCAGCTTCCTTTCGTTTAGGACCTTTATATTCCATGTTCAGGCCGAGTTCCTTTAATTCATCCAGAAGCTTATTTACTTCAGGCTGATCGAAATAATTCACTATAGAATCTGCCATCTTTTCCCCTATTTCATTGATTGCGATGAGATCTTCTATGCCTGCAGATCGAATTTTTTCCATCGTCTCAAAGTATTCTGCAAGTGTGCGGGCTGCTTTCGAACCGACAAACCGGATACCGAGGCCGAACAATAATCGTTCGAGAGAATTCTGCTTTGAAGCTTCGATTGCGTCCAGAAGATTTTGAACTGATTTTTCTCCCATGCGCTCAAGCTCGATCAGTTCTTCTCTTTCCAGCTTATAAAGATCAGTCATGTTCGAAATCAAATCATGGCTGAAAAGCTGCAATATAACTTTTTCCCCTAAACCATCGATATTCATAGCATTTCGGGAGACAAAATGTATCAAAGCTTCCTGCAGTTGAGCAGGACAATGCGGATTTATGCAGCGAAGCGCAACTTCGTCCTCCAGCCGGACCAAGCGGCTTTCACATGAAGGGCATGTTTCCGGCATCTGAAAGTCCTTTTCCTCCCCAGTACGAAGTTCATCGAGGACCCGGACCACTTTCGGAATAATATCTCCGGCTTTTTTAACGACGACCTGATCACCGATCTTCAAATCCTTTTCACGAATGAGATCTTCATTATGAAGAGTAGCGCGTTTTACAGTAGTTCCTGCAAGCTGTACTTCTTTTAATTGCGCATTCGGGGTAACAACACCGGTTCGGCCGACAGATAGAGTGATCCCTTCAAGCGTAGTCACCTTTTCTTCCGCCGGAAATTTGTAGGCAATCGCCCAGCGCGGGCTTTTCGAAGTAAAACCAAGGTCCTCTTGATGGTCAATGTCATCTACTTTCACCACAATGCCGTCGATTTCATAGCTCAGATCATTACGGCGGTCCAGCCAGCTGTTTACATAATCGATGACTTCATCCATGGAAGTACAAAGCCTGTTTTCAGGATTTGTTTTAAAGCCGAGCTCTTTCATGTATTCCAGGGATTTACTGTGAGAAGGCAGCCCCAATCCTTTATCATCGGCGATGGCATATAGAAAAATGTCAAGGTTCCGGCTTGCAGCAATTTTGGGATCAAGCTGGCGCAATGATCCGGCTGCGGCGTTGCGAGGATTGGCAAACAGCATTTCCCCGTTCTTCTCTTTCTCTTCATTTAGATTTTCGAAGGAACGCTCCGGCATAAATACTTCGCCACGCACTTCGATATCTGCCTTTTTATTTAAGCGGAGTGGAATTGATCCGACAGTTTTTAAATTATTCGTAATATCCTCGCCGGTGGTTCCGTCCCCCCGTGTGGCACCGCGCACGAAGGAACCTTTCTCGTAGAGCAGAGACACGGCCAGGCCATCAATTTTAAGCTCACACATGTACTCCACCGGCTCTCCGGTTCCCTGCTGGACTCTCCGGTCAAAGTCATGAAGATCCTGTTCATTAAATGCGTTGCCGAGACTCATCATTGGAATTTCATGCTGGACCTTTACAAAAGCATCCAATGGAGCCCCGCCGATACGGATACTTGGAGAATCGGCAGTCTGAAGGTCTGGAAATTCTTCCTCCAGTTTGATCAGCTCCTGCATTTTTTCATCATATTCCGCGTCCGGCACGAGTGGTTTGTCCAGCACGTAGTAATGATACCCGTATTTTTCAAGAAGGTTGCGCAATTCCTCCAGTTTTATATGAGCTTGATCCCGCTCCATCAACGTTCTTCCTTTCCATTACACCTTAGTAATCGGGGCAAATTTGGCGAACAGCCGCTTGATTCCCTCTGTCGGGAATGCTACATCCAGTTCAAGGTTTTCTCCTTCGCCTTTCGTGCTCACAACCGTTCCTGTTCCCCATTTCTTATGCTCGGCTTTATCACCAACGCTCCAATCGAAATTACTGCCGCCGGTGTTTGCTGCTATACTTCTGCCCTGCGATGGGGCAGTGGCAGCCTGCCGCTTTCTTTCATACGGAGATATCTTCCCTGTCGTCCTGCTCCCTGAGTCCATCCAGTTAGGCTGCTGAGTTTCTTCCTTTCCTTCCAGAAGCTCCTGAGGCAGCTCTTCAATAAATCTGGAAACAGGGTTGGCCTGAGTTCTGCCATAAAGCTGTCTCATGCGTGCATGTGTTAAATGAAGTTCTTTTTCTGAGCGGGTAATACCGACATAGGCAAGCCGGCGTTCCTCTTCCATTTCCTCTGCTTCAAACAGCGAGCGGCTGTGCGGAAAAATACCTTCTTCCATTCCGACAAGAAAAACAATTGGGAATTCAAGACCTTTTGCAGAGTGGAGAGTCATCATAATTACAGCGCTGTCCTCGTCTTCTTCATCGGATTGATTAATATCAGCGACCAGCGCCAAATCAGTTAAAAAAGCGATCAAGGATTTATCATCGTTTTTCTTCTCGAAATCTTTTGTAACGGACAAAAATTCATCGATGTTTTCAAGCCGGCTCTGAGACTCTAGAGACTTGTCCGCTTTCAGTGCATCCCGGTAGCCGGTTTTTTCAAGAAGCTCCTCCACCAGCTCTGTGACCGATAAGTAGTCCTGCATTTGAATCCAGTGCCCGAGCTGAGCTGTAAAATCTTGAAGCTTAGCCGCTGTTCTCCCATTCAGGCCGATTTGATCGGCCTCCTGCAGTGCAGCAAACATGGAAATATTCTGGCTGGTTGCAAAAGCTGCAATCTTATCAACCGTTGTCGCTCCGATTCCCCGTTTGGGAACATTTATGATCCGTCCGAGGCTGATATCATCATCTGGATTTGCAATAACCCGCAAATAGGCAAGTACATCTTTTATTTCTTTACGGTCGTAGAATTTCGTTCCGCCGATCATGTTGTAATTAATGTTTGATTTTAAAAACATTTCTTCAATAATACGGGACTGGGCATTTGTCCGGTACAGTACAGCGATATCTGAATAATCATTGTTGCCGGCGGCGACGACTTCTTTGATCTTTTCCACAATATAAAATGCTTCGTCCCGTTCATCCGCTGCCTGATAGTAGTATAAATTGGAACCCTCCTCATTATCCGTCCATAAATTCTTCGGCTTGCGCCCGCCGTTGTTCTTTATAACTTCATTGGCCGCACGCAGGATATTCTTCGTTGAGCGGTAGTTCTGTTCGAGCAGAATCGTCACCGCTTCTTCATAATCACCTTCGAAGGAAAGTATATTCTGGATATCGGCACCGCGCCATTTATAGATTGATTGATCAGAATCCCCAACTACACAGATGTTCCGGTGCTTTTCAGCAAGCAGATTCACTAAAGTATATTGAGCTTTATTTGTATCCTGGTATTCGTCCACATGTATATATTGGAATTTACGCTGATAAAACTCGAGAACCTCAGGGACTTCACGGAAAAGCCGGATCGTCATCATAATTAAATCATCAAAATCAAGCGCGTGATTGGTCCGGAGCCTGCGTTGATATTCCTTGTAAACATCAGCAGCAGTTTCTTCAAATGGGCCGTATGCTTTTTCTGCAAACTTCTTTGGTGTCAGCAGGATGTTCTTATTAGAAGAAATAATACCAAGAATACTGCGTGGTTCAAATTTCTTGGAATCAATATTTTGATCTTTTAAGATCTGTTTGATAACAGAGAGCTGATCAGTAGAATCAAGGATGGAAAAATTACGGTTGTATCCGATCCTGTCTATGTCGCGGCGCAGAATTCTTACACACATCGAATGAAATGTGGACATCCAGATGTCTTCTGCTACCGGACCAACGAGCTTCGCAACCCGGCCTTTCATTTCCCGCGCGGCTTTATTCGTAAATGTAATCGCCAATATGGAATAAGGTGGCACTGCTTTTTCCCGAATTAAATAAGCAATCCGGTGGGTCAGGACTCTGGTTTTCCCGCTTCCTGCTCCGGCCATTACGAGCAGCGGACCTTCTGTAAGCTGTACCGCTTCCTTCTGCTCCGGATTCATGCCGGAGAGCATTCTTTCAATAATCTGACGCTGCATAAAAAACACCACCTAAAAACGTATGTTCGTATATTTATATTATATCCTGTTTGACTATGTTCTGCCATGTTATTTTTTGACTGCCTTCACGGTGGACAGAGCAGATGCAAGATCATCATAGACTATGTTTCCTACCACAATGGTGTCGGCGTATTCAGCCATTTCAGATGCTTGATCAGCAGTGCAGATCCCGCCGCCGTAAAATAGTCGTGTTTGCTCAAGCGCATCAGCCGCCAGCTTTACGACTCCCGGGTCTCCGTATACCCCGCTGTATTCAAGATAAAATACCGGAAGTCGGAACAAGCGCTCCGCAAGCAGGGCGGCGGCCTCTATATCTTCTCCTGAAAGCTCAGTATCTGCACCTGTAAGAGCCGCTACCTTCGCGTTCTTGTTCAGAACACAGTATCCTTCTGTAATAATCTCTTCCCAGTTCATGACCATGCCGTACTTTTTTAAGGCTTCGCGGTGAAGACCTGTGATCCATTTCGTATCTCCTGCATTAAGGACTGCCGGAATGAGGAAATAATCAAATCCCGGAGTAATGGCCTCAAGGTTTGAAATTTCCAGCGCACACGCAACTGAATAACGCCTTACTCTTGCCAGCAGCGCAAGTGTATTATCAAGTGTCACCCCGTCGCTTCCCCCAACAATAATGGCATCGGTTCCTGATTCACAAATTGCTTCTAATGCCTCATCATTGATTTCTTTTGCAGGATCCAATTTAAAAACGTGTTTCCATTCGTTATAAGTGAGCATTTTCAATGATCCCCCGAACCGTTCATCTACATGAGTGAATCTCAACCACTAATTATATCAAAAATAAGAGAGGATGACATGCAGAATTCACAGCACCCACATTCTTTATTTTCAGAGCCCTCCTCTGGTCATTTCTACTCTCCTGAGCAATTCATCTTCTGAATCAAAGCTTAAATGCAGAGTATAGGAAGAGAATTCATAGCTGACAAATGGAACATCATTTATTGTGCGTTCCTCATCGGGCACTCCAAAAAACTGGCGTGCCTGTTTAATGGATACATGTTGTTCAATGTTTGAAGTGGCAATCCCTGAGAAAGGCCTGTTCTTTTCATCGTCCGGTGTGTAAAAGTCACATTCTCCATACTGATACACCTGGAAATGCCCACTTTCTCTCACTTCATCAGGAGGCTCTCCCATAAATCCGAGGAGACTTTCAGGGGTCAATGATGCCTCAAGCATTGTACAGCCTGGCACATATCCACCCCATTCATCAGCAGACATTGCAAGCTCTTCTAAATAAATGCGAGCCTCTTCCGTCATAAAATCAATTCCTCCAGTTTCTCCATTATATTTCCGTCGGTTTGTGTTTTTGTCCGGCTGAGGGAGCACAGACATTGTCTCTTTATCCAAATTATGATGTCCTAATACAGAAAGCGGAACATCACCGATTTCTGCATAAGATAAGTATTGGTCATTTTCTTCTCTGGTAAATACAAGAAACAAATTATGGTCGTTTAATTCGTAAATTACCCTCGTTTCTTCTGTGTCTCCTCCTGTAAACCGGCTTTGCGGCGTACCGAGTCTATCTTCCACATCACCTTCAGAAGCTTCGATACCCTCGACACTGGTTCCCACAGAAAAAATAGTTCCGTCCTTTTTTCCTTCCTTCTCATAATACATACAGGAATCAAAGCTAAAATAGTGGCGTCCTTCCGATTCTCCCTCTGATTCACTGTAGTCATATTTCACTAACATATTTTGAACATTTCCGCTTTTTTCTATCGTTTCACAGCCGGGGATATCTAAAGTATTATCCGCTTCTGCCGCATCCAATTCTTCCATCCAGCGGAACCACTCATCGTCTTGAGGCACTTCCTCACTGGAAGCTGAAATATCATCGTTATTGTCTTTTGCAAGGCCATTTAAAATCCATCCCGTTAATACCAGCACCACTCCTGCTGCCGCAATGTACCAGAAAGTTCTTCTTGATTTAACACTGGTAGAACGACTACTCAGCTCTTCTTTTTCCCATATCTCATAATCTGCTGCTGAATTTTCCTGCTGTTTCAATAAATCGATTAAATCCGGGCGAGATTCTTTCTCCTTACTTTCAGGAGAATGTTTATCATAAATCAATTTTTCGTTTTTATTATGAGTATTTCGATGCTTTGTGTTCACCACTTTATACGTGGGCTGGGGGAGGGGATTGCTTGATTCCGGGAAGGGAGAGTGTCCATTATGAACGCCGAGCGTGCAAACGTGTAGAGCCCATTCAGCCATTTCTTTGGAAATACCTTTTTCTTGCAGCATTGCAGCCAGAAGCTTATACGACTCCATATCTTTAGGAGAAGCTGATTTTATTTTAGAGAGCATGTCCATCTCAACTATTGTAAGAACGGCCGATACATCTTTTCTCTCTCTACCATACAAATCATATAGCGCTTTTTGAAGATTATCGTCCTTTTCACACCACTCTGTGCCGAAGTGCCGAATGAAGTTCTGAACGGTTGTGCCGACATAATCCATCATTCTCCCCCCCTTTTAACAGAAGACCCTCTCCTGCATATAGTACCTGTATTCCCTCTTTTCAGTGCTTTTCTACCTGTATGAAAGTAAAAAATAAAAGCTGCCCGGATATGGACAGCTTTCTATTACGACTGATTATTTTGCTTCTCCTGTTCGTGGACCCGGTTCAGGGTCATTTGATAACTTTCATTGCCGTAATTGAGGCAGCGCTTAACACGGGAGATAGTGGCCGTACTGGCTCCCGTCTCTGTCTCAATCTTATGGTAGGTGTAACCGTTCTGCAGCATCCTCGCCACCTCCAGGCGCTGAGCCAGGGATTGTATTTCATTAATGGTACACAGGTCATCGAAGAATTCGTAGCACTCCTCCAGATCCTTTAATGAAAGTATCGCTTTAAAAAGCTGATCGAGCTCTTTCCCTCTAAGCTTATCGATTTGCATCAGCATCCACCTCATTTCAAGCTTTAATCAATTCTGCACTATTCTTTAATTCCAGAGACCATTTCAGAAAGACCTGATGCAGCTGGAACGATATGAATCCATGTCTGGCCGGGAACAAAAGGAATCGTCTCCCCCTCCAGTTTAGGAAGAATCCTACCGTTCTCGTTTTTCCATTGTACAGATAACGATTTACCACGTTGAAGCAACAGTGCATTTCCTCCGTCTTCTAGAGAAATTTGTCTTCGGCCATCCCTGTCAATAACCTGGTGCGGTGCTTCTACTATAAAAACGTTGGAGGGTTTAACCGGTTTTTTTGTATTTTTATCAACGGTTGTTTCTCCATCGCTCGAACGTGCATAGACTTTTTCCGATTCGTCGTATTTGTAGGACGCTGTATACGTGCTTCCATACTGTACATCGACATTTTCAGCGTCCTCCCAGACGCCTTCAGAGTCAGCATCCCCCGTGCGAAAACGTAAAGGCTCCGTTTCTTTTTCCAGGTCATAATTTTTCTCTGCCAGGCCGGTTAAAGCATCCTCATAGGAAATATATGAATTATGCGGAGCCGGTCTATCAGAAGAACGTTGAAATAAGGTTCCATCATAATGAAGTCCATTTATAAAAGGGGTTTCGCCGCTTTGAAGCATCCTCTCTGCCTCCGGGCTCCAGCCATGAGCAATGAACATGGCATCATATCCGTCTGCAAGCTCTATAAAATAGCCTCTCGCACTGCGAACCGTTCCAATTTCCTCCGGCTCTTTACTTTGATATAGAGCGAGCAGTCTTGTAACATCCCCTTCAGTAAGCACTTCATACACGACATCCGCCTCTGGCAGTCCGCTGTGGGGCCGAGCCTTTGGGTGATTATTAATCACCGCGGCAAGCGGTCGTTTGGGTGAAATTTTTTCCGTATGAACCCCGGTAAGAGGAGTCGTCACCTTCGAATCTGCCTCTTCACTTATTTCTGAATTCACTTCTTCTTCAGAAGCTTCTTCTACATCCGTCCCTTCCTCCGCCTGTTCATCCGGCGCATTGTTCAAACAGGCAGCAAGTACGAATAGCAGCAGAAGTCCCGCAAAAAGCAGTGTGTTTTTCATTATCCCCCAACCTCATCCCACAGAGTACTTTCACTTTTATAGTTTAACGCATAATCGAGGGAAAGAGTACCGTTTTCTTATGAACGTCAAAAATTCCTTTTTGGGTGACCCGGACATAAGGAAGGTGCGTAGAGGAAAAGAAAAGCAGGCTGTAAATTGGGTCCTCATGCAGATAACCTCTTTCCTTTAGAGCGGCTGTCATGCTCTCATGCATCCCCATTAATTTATCCATCGGTTCCAGTGACATCGCCCCAAACAGCTTCAACGGAATACTCTCAATCACTTTTCCATCTTCTACGAGAAACATGCCCCCGTCATGTTTTTTCAATGCCTCAAATGCTTTGCACATATCATCTTTATTTTTTCCGATCAGTACGATGTCACCGGTATTCGAAAATGTCGTGGCAAACCCATCGATGTGTGTTGCAAATCCTTTTATTACAGTATTCATGCGCCATTTTCCGAACCTGTCCAGCATGACAAAGAAACATTCATCGTGGTGCTCGGCCAGCTGTGCATTTGTAACATCCACAGATATCTGGTATGGCTTTAAGATTACTGAATTAACAAGCTCAATACCCATCGGCATAGAAAAATGGAGGTCATCCTCTGTGAGCTCCCAGTCAATCATGAACGGCCTTACACCATATTCTTCCCAGGAGAAGTGCCTTTCCGGATAGACCGGCTTCTCATCGCGCAGCACCCACCGGCCTTTAGCAATAACTGCTTTCGGTACCGGGTTTTCTTTATCTTCTAGGATATTTAAATGAGCGATTCTTCCTGGAGCAATCATTCCTAAATGCTCATCAAGAGCATATTGACGCGCCACATTATAAGATCCCATTTCATATGCATCAATAAGAGGGACCCCCTTATCAATCGCGATCGATATGGCTTTATCGATGACTCCCTGTCTGTAAAAAGCTGGAGTGGAGCCATCGGTATTGAAGGTAAATCGTGAAAAATCCTTAACTCCTGCTTCCATTAATTCCTCCAGGATAACAGGTAAATCCGGCCGGATAGACGAATATCGAAGGGAGGTTGTCAGGCCGATATCCAGGCGGCGGAGCGCCTCTTCACCATTCATGGCTTCGTGGTCGCCATTTACTCCTAAAAGAGTCATTTGAGTAATGGTGCTCTCGGATGCTCCCGGTAAATGACCTTCAATCGGCTTATTTATTTCCTTCGTCTGCTGCATCCAATGAAGGATGGTATCATCACCTGTAATCACCTTCGGCCAGGAAGTTAATTCTCCCCCCTGCACAACTAACGGATGATGCAGCCATGCCATCATATTGGATGGGGAAAAGAGAGTATCCTCATCTTCGAGCTCTGTCTGAGCATCATACCTTGCCCACCACAGCATGGAGGACGGGAGCTGGTCAAGCTCTTCAATAAGGGTAAGCGCTTTCTTTTTTTCAATATTTAAATAAAAAAACATATTGTCATTTATGAGGGTAGTGGTGCCTCGCACCGCCGCATATTCTGCGAGCGTGTGGGGATTATATAACTGAAACGGATGCGCATGAGGTTCGATATATCCAGGGACTATGTATTTCCCTTCACAATCTATCACCTCTGTATCCGTTGTCTTACCCGGCCAGTCGTTTCCGACGTAAACGATACGATCTTCATAAATCCAGATATGACCATTCATCCAGGCTTTTCTGGCACTGCTTAAAAAGGTCGCGTTTTTTAGTACAATGGATGGAGCAATTTCACCGCGGATTACGGATAGCTGTCTGCGTAGTGCAAGCTTATCCCAGCGGAATAAATGGTTTGCCATTGAAGTCACCTGCTTTCTGAGCTGATCATTGCATTTTATTTTACCATAACTTTTCCCGTTACTCCATGAAAGGATGTGACGGTGATGCGTCAATCGACACAAATTGATTTACAAAGGAGTCTATACGATGAAACCAAACATCGGAACGTTGAATGCACTAATTCGTATTACCGCCGGCTTAACCATTCTCTCCTGGGCATCCGGAGCCTTCCACAAACGCCGCAGCGACGGTATGGTAACAGTCTGGGCATTGATCGGCGCGATGAAAACTGCGGAAGGAATTACACGATTTTGTCCGATGACTAAAATGCTGACCGACAGTATCGAGCAGCAAAAGGAAGTAAAGGCGGACGGAGCATACCCAAACAACACTCATTCATTTAAGACAGGGGTCTAGCGCCAATTCCAACTTATTTAGTATATCAGGTATTAGGATGTTCCATTTTTAATTTGTTATAAAATGTTCCATAAAAGATAATAAAAAGCCAGCTCTACATGTGGGCTGGCTTCTTAAAATAGCTATAGCAGTAAAGGAGTGTTTCTTATGCGTGATGAATTTTTATCAGATTTTGCTATTGATACTTTGTTCGTTTATGCGCTTATCATCGGAATTATTGCAGTGATATTAATTTCTAAATATCGGAAGAAGCGCGGAAAATAGCTTTATCGCCAATGTCTTTTCTATAAAATAAATACGTGTCGTCCAATTGTTGAAGCTTATCGTATACTTTTTCTTTTGCTTCATTCAGCTGTGCTGCTTTTTCGGCTAGAAGCAGTACGCGGCCTCCACCAGTCTGGAGCTCACTTCCTTCTTTCTTTACTCCCGCAAAGAAAAGCAGATCTGCTTCAGGAATATGCTTAATTGGTTTTCCTTTTTCATAGGATCCAGGGTAGCCAATTGATGCCGCCACCACTCCAAGGACAGCATCCTTGGACCATGACAGCTCCGGTTTACCTCCCTGCAGCAGCCCAATAATTGCAGCTGACATATCCGATTCCAGACGCGGCAGGACAACCTGGGCTTCCGGATCGCCAAAGCGGGCGTTAAATTCAATTACCTTCGGGCCTGCTGCTGTCATCATCAACCCCGCATACAAAATCCCTGTAAAGAAACGTCCTTCCTTTACGAGTGCTGAGGCTGCCGGCTGCAGGACTTCCCGCACAGCACGGGAAATATCTTCATCTCCGAACTGCGGAACAGGGCTGTAGGCTCCCATTCCGCCTGTATTCGGGCCTTTGTCTCCATCATACGCGCGCTTGTGATCCTGTGCTCCGACCATCGGGACCACCGTTTCCCCATGGACAAACGCCATCAATGAGAGCTCTTCTCCTTCGAGAAATTCCTCGAGCACAACCTCTGCTCCTGCTTCACCAAACTTCTCATCATTTAGTATGTCATGCAGTGCATCGAAAGCTTCCTGTTCAGTAAAAGCCACGGTAACGCCCTTCCCGGCTGCGAGGCCATCCGCTTTTACAACAATCGGTGCTCCCTGCTGCTTCACATAATCCGCTGCCTTATCATAGTCAGAAAATACTTCATAGGAGCCGGTAGGAATGTTGTATTGCTTCATGATTGATTTGGCAAATGACTTGCTTCCTTCAATTAAAGCGGCTTTTTGGGTAGGGCCAAACACCATCAGTTTTTCGTCGAGCAGACGGTCTGCAAGTCCAGCAAGCAGCGGAGCCTCCGGCCCGATAATTGTCAGGTCAATCCTGTTCTGTTTGGCGAAGCTCACAATCGCATCCTGATCATGCTCACTAATGCCTGTGCATTCTGCCACGTCGGTCATTCCCGGGCTCCCAGGCGCTGCATACACCTGATCCACACTTTGATCCCGGGCCGCTTTCCAGGCAAGAACGTGCTCTCTTCCGCCGCTTCCTATCACAAGTACTTTCATTTTTTCCAGCACTCCTTAGTGTTTAAAGTGGCGCATGCCGGTAAATACCATGGCAATGCCGAGTTCATTTGCTTTTTTAATGGAATCTTCATCTTTTATGGAGCCGCCGGGCTGGATAATTGCTGTGATTCCGGCTTTTCCTGCTTCTTCCACCGTGTCATGCATCGGGAAAAAGGCATCGGATCCCATGGAAGCTCCTTCTGCTTTTCCCCCTGCCTGTTCAATGGCAATTTTTGCAGCACCGACCCGGTTCATCTGGCCTGCACCGACTCCGACTGTCATTTCCTCTTTCGCAAGCAGAATCGCGTTTGATTTCACATGCTTGACGACCTTCCAGGCAAGTTTCAAGTCCTGCCATTCCTTTTCTGTCGGCTCTCTTTCTGTAACGACACGCACATCTGCATCAAGGAAGCCTTTTCTGTCCTCTTCCTGAACCAAAGCACCGCCGTGAATGGAAGTAATCTTTGAGCGTTCCAGCGGCTCTTCATCGAGTGATACAGTTAATAGACGGAGATTTTTCTTTTCCGTTAAAATGTCAAGAGCTTCCTGGGTAAAAGTCGGAGCAATGACAATTTCAAGAAAAATTTCGCGGAGTTTCTGAGCAGTTGCCGCATCGACTTCTTTATTAAATGCAATAATGCCTCCGAATATAGAAACAGGATCCGCTTCAAACGCTTTATTGAATGCAGCAGACACTGTCTCTCCTGCTCCAACACCGCAGGGATTCATATGTTTCACAGCGACAGCAGCCGGCTGACCGAATTCCTTCACAATGGAAAGAGCTGCTTCGGCGTCGTTAATATTGTTGTAGGAAAGCTCTTTCCCGTGAAGCTGAATGGCATTTGCGATAGAGCTGACCGGGCCGATTGGTTCTCTATAAAAGGCAGCCTGCTGGTGAGGATTTTCCCCATAACGGAGGTCCTGTTTTTTCTCGTATGTGATTGTATACGTTTCAGGATAACGTTCGCCGGTCTGCTCTGTTAAATATGATGCAATCATCGCATCATACGCGGCAGTGTGGCGGAATACCTTTGCAGCCAGTTGTCTTTTCGTTTCTGCGAGTACTTCATTATGCTCAAGCCACTCGTTCAAAACCTTTTCGTAATCCTCCGGGTCGGTTACAACCGTTACGAATTTATGATTTTTTGCCGCGGCCCGCAGCATACTTGGACCGCCGATATCAATGTTTTCGATTGCATCTTCAAAGCCAGTGTCTGGATTTTCAATCGTTTCTTTAAACGGGTACAGGTTTACTACCACAAGATCGATCGGAGTAATGCTGTGTTCTTCCAGCTGCTTTAAATGATCCCCGCTGTCACGGACAGCAAGAAGTCCACTGTGAATAAAAGGATGGAGTGTTTTCACGCGGCCGTCGAGAATTTCTGGAAAACCCGTCACATCGGAGATACCGGTAACTTTTACCCCGCCTTCTTTCAAAATACGGCTTGTCCCTCCCGTGGAGACAATTTCCACTCCTCCCGCTTCGAGTTTTTTAGCAAAAGGAACAATTCCTTCTTTATTAGAAACACTGATAAGTGCTCGTTTCATATCTTTTCAGACTCCCTTCTCGATATCGAACTCGTTAACCTCTGAAGTGTATCAGGGTATAGGCGGTGCTCCTCCGCCTGTATCGCTGCAGTCAAGGAACGAAGAGAATCCGATTCCTTTATATCGATTGGCTGTTGCGCGATAATTTCTCCTGTATCTATTCCAGCATCAACCCAGTGAATGGTAACGCCGGTGACTTTTACGCCGGCTTTCCAGGCCTGGCCGATAGCATCTTTTCCTTGAAAAGCAGGCAAAAGAGACGGATGGATATTTACAATCCGTCTATCAAAGGCATGAAGCAGAGTGTCCCCGATCAGGCGCATGTACCCTGCCAATGCAATGATTTCCACTTGCCTGGATTCAAGCTCTTCTACGATTTCTTTTTCAAAAGCGGCTTTGTTTTCATATGACTTCGGACGAAAGCAAAAGACCGGCACACCAGCCTGGCTGGCGCGTTCTACTACCCCTGCTTCCGGCTTGTCACAAACCAGAAGTTTAATATCAGCCTTGAGCCGGCCTTCTTTGACCGCATCTGCAATCGCCTGAAAATTAGAGCCATTGCCAGAGGCGAACACTGCAATGTTCATTAAGAGGAAACCCCCTCAATGAAAAGCTTTCCTGAATCGGTTACATTACCGATTACTTCAGCTTTTTCTCCGTTTTCGCGGAGTGCTCGCAGTGCCGTTTCTTCTTCTTTCTTTCGCACTGCAGTAATCAGGCCGATGCCCATATTGAACGTTCCAAACATATCACGGTCCGTTAATGAACCATGCTTTTTCAAAAATGAAAAGATAGCGGGTGCTTCCCAGTTTCGCGGCTGAACAGAAGCACCAAGTCCCTCTGGCAGCATTCGTGGAATATTTTCATAAAAACCGCCTCCGGTTATGTGGGCCATCCCTTTCACCTCAACTGCACGTCGTAATGCTTGGATAGCTTTTACATATATCCTGGTTGGTTCCAGGAGCTCTTCCCCGAGTGGTCGCTGAAACGGCTCATACGTTACCTTCACATCCAGACCGGCCTGCTCAAAAAGGACACGCCGCACAAGGGAAAATCCGTTGCTGTGAATTCCCGAAGAGCTGACTCCGATAAGGACATCTCCCTCCCGGATGCTCTCTCCGCTGATGAGAGACTGTTTCTCAGCGGCACCTACCGTAAATCCAGCCACATCATACTCATCCGGACTGTACATTCCCGGCATTTCGGCGGTTTCTCCGCCAATTAATGCCGCGCCGGCTTCTTCACATCCATCAGCAATGCCTTTAACGATGGCTTCCACTTTTTCAGGTGCAGCCTTTCCGAGAGCAAGATAATCGAGAAAATAAAGCGGATCCGCTCCCTGTACGGCAATATCATTTACACACATTGCCACTGCATCCTTTCCGATTGTGTCATGCTTGTCCATTTGAAAAGCAAGCATCAGCTTCGTACCCACTCCGTCTGTACCTGATACGAGCACTGGTTCTTTGTAAGGAAGCTCAGAAATATCAAACATTGCTCCGAAAGCTCCGAGACCGCCCATTACCTCCGGGCGCATCGTACGGGCGGTGTGTTTTTTCATTCGTTCTACCGCTTTATAGCCGGCTTCTACGTCGACACCGGCTTGTTTATATGCCTCAGACATGGCTGGGCCTCCTTCTTCCATTATCCGTTCATTACTTTATCATGTGGATGCTGCGTATCCTGGTAAATCTCTGTAGGATAGTTTCCGGTAAAACAGGCAAGACACTGGCCGCAGTTCGTTTGGCGCTTATCGCGTCCCACCCCTTCCAGGAGGCCGTCGATGCTTAAAAAGGATAAAGAATCGGCGCCCATTTTTTCACGCATTTCTTCTGTAGTATGACTCGCTGCAATCAGCTCTGATTTGGTTGAGGTATCAATACCATAAAAACATGGATGAGTAATCGGAGGCGAGCTGATCCGAACGTGAACCTCAGTGGCTCCGGCTTCTTTCAGCAGCCTGACAATTCTCCGGCTTGTTGTACCACGGACAATGGAATCATCAACCATAACGACACGCTTTCCTTCTACGACACCACGTACAGGTGACAATTTCATTTTTACTCCCTGTTCACGCAGTTCCTGTGAAGGCTGAATAAACGTACGGCCGACGTAGCGGTTTTTAATTAATCCGAGCTCATATGGAATACCGGCCTGCTCTGCATATCCAATCGCAGCAGAGATGGAAGAGTCAGGCACACCCGTCACCACATCTGCTTCCACAGGGGCTTCGTTTGCCATCTGTTTCCCCAGCCTTTTTCTTGCTGTATGCACATTTATTTCATCTATATTTGAATCTGGTCGTGCAAAATAAACATACTCCATACTGCAGATCGTGCGGTTGGCTGAGCCGGAAAAGAGCTCGGTATGCATACCGTCTTCATCAAACGTTACCATTTCACCAGGCTGCAGCTCGCGTTCAAAGGTTGCTCCGACGACATCAAAGGCGCATGTTTCAGAAGCAACGACATAAGCGTCTCCAAGCCTGCCGATCGAAAGCGGACGCAGACCGTTAGGGTCCATCGCCACCATCAGCTTCTCCTCAGTCATAATCCCAAATGCATAGGCTCCCTTTAACATCTGCAGGGAGTTTGCAAGCTTGTCCTCAAGCCGCGGGTATGCACTTCGTTTGATTAAGTGAGCAAGTACTTCCGTGTCCGAGGTTGATTGGAATATACTTCCCTGGCTTTCAAGCTGATGCTTTACCCCATTGGCATTTACAAGGTTGCCATTGTGTGCAACGGCAAGTCCGCCGGTCTGCGATTGAAACAGGAGCGGCTGGCAGTTCACAAGGCCGCCGCCGCCTGCTGTGGCGTAGCGGACATGGCCGAGAGCAGAATGACCGTGAAGAGTGTCAAGCTCTCCTTCTTTAAAAGCTTCTGTCACGAGGCCGAGTCCTTTATGAATGGAAAGACGCTCTCCGTCACTGACTACAATGCCGGCCCCTTCCTGTCCACGGTGCTGGAGACTGTGCAGTCCGTAATACGTGATCTGCGCTGCGTCTTTATGCCCCCATACCGCAAATACTCCGCATTCTTCGTTTAAGCCTTTGATTTCACCAAGCATGGAATTGCTCCTTTCCAGGCGCTCTCTAGTGTTTCTAAAGCTGCCTGCAGCACGGTTTCTCCTGAAGTATTTTGAATAACAAGCTGTTTATCGTCTGTTACCGTTCCAATATGCTCTGCATCCTTCACAATGGCTTCAAACGCATCACTCTGTGCCTCAGGGACACTTACGAGAAAGCGGGACTGTGTTTCTGAAAATAACTCGGCTGCCGTTTCAGGTCCGATTGTTATTTGTGCTCCAAGACTCGTTCCCATCAAGCTTTCCGATGCAGCAACCGCAAGCCCTCCTTCTGCCAGATCGTGGGCAGAGGCTGTACAGCCTTCACGGATCGCTGCAAGAAGCTGCTCCAGACGCTGTTTTTCTACCTCCAGATCAAGCACAGGAGCTTTCCCTGAAATGTTCCCCTGAAGGAGCTTCTGCAGTTCGCTTCCCCCAAATTCTGCCTGTGCCTTACCAATGACGTAGATTCTGTCACCTTTATTTTTAAAAGCCTGCGTCGTAATGTGTTCTAAATCTTCAACCAGTCCTACCATACCAACTACAGGAGTCGGATAGACTGCTCCTTTTTGCGTTTCATTATAGAGGGAAACATTGCCGCCGATTACCGGCGCTGCCAGTGCTCTGCAGGCCTCACTCATGCCATCTGTTGATTTTTCCAGCTGCCAGAAGATTTCCGGTTTTTCCGGACTTCCGTAATTCAGGCAGTCTGTCAGGCCGAGAGGAACTGCTCCAGAGCAGACAATGTTTCGTGCAGCTTCTGCCACTGCAATTTTTCCACCTGTCTCCGGGTCGAGGTATAAATACCTTGAGTTGCAGTCCGTTGTCATGGCAAGTGCTTTATTTTTACCGCGGACACGAAGAACTGCGGCATCTGAACCAGGATGTACTACTGTATTAGTGCGAACTTGATAATCGTATTGATCAAATACCCATTCCTTGCTTGCGATGGTCGGCTGGGACAGCAGGGAATGAAGTGTAGCTGCGTAATCATCAATTTCTGGGACGAACGGCTTTTCTACTTGATTTTGTGCAAATAATGCCGGCTCGCTTGAAGGTGGGTGATATACCGGTGCCTCTTCCGCTAATGCATCTACCGGTACGTCAGCGACAAGTTTTCCTTCGTGCAGAAGGCGGAGTCGTTTTTCTTCAAGCACGGTACCGACTTCAGCGGACAGCAGTCCCCAGCGGTCACAAATTTCCTTTACCTCATGCTCGCTCCCTTTTTCTACAACAAGCAGCATGCGTTCCTGCGATTCCGAGAGCATCATTTCATACGGGCTCATTCCTTTTTCACGCTGCGGCACAGTGTCAAGATCCATTTCGATACCTGACCCGGCTTTACTGGCCATTTCCGCTGAGGAAGAAGTAAGTCCTGCCGCCCCCATGTCTTGAATACCGACAAGAGAATCAAGCTGTACGAGTTCGAGACAAGCTTCGAGAAGAAGCTTTTCCATAAACGGGTCGCCGACCTGCACCGATGGCCGCTTGCTTTCTGATTCGTCACTCAGCTCTTCGGAGGCGAACGTAGCCCCGTGAATACCATCTTTTCCGGTGCTTGCTCCGACGTACATCACCGTGTTCCCTGCCCCGCTCGCACGCCCTTTTTGAATATCCTTATGATCAATGAGACCGACACACATTGCATTCACAAGTGGATTTCCTTCGTAGCACGGGTCAAACTGGACTTCTCCTCCGACAGTTGGAACACCGATACAATTCCCGTAGCCGGCAATACCTGCTACCACTTCCTCAAACAAGTAACGGACACGAGGATTGTTCAGCTCACCGAAACGAAGCGAGTTTAAGAGAGCAACCGGCCTCGCACCCATGGAGAAAACATCACGCAGAATTCCACCGACACCGGTGGCTGCCCCTTGATATGGTTCAATAGCAGAAGGATGATTGTGGCTTTCAATTTTAAAAACTACTGCCTGCTCGTCGCCGATATCAATGATGCCGGCACCTTCTCCCGGTCCCTGCAGTACTTTTTCCCCGCTGACCGGGAACTTTTTTAGAAGGACCTTGGAATGTTTATAGCTGCAGTGCTCAGACCACATAACGGAAAATAATCCGGTTTCTGTATAATTTGGAAGGCGGCCAAGGATTTCTTCGGCCATAGTGAACTCAGCGTCCGTCAGACCCATCTCCTGATATACTTTTTCCTCTTTAATTTGCTGTGGTGTTGGTTCAAGTAGTAAGGACATGGGATTCCCTCCAGTTTTTCAAAATCGATTGGAAAAGCTTTAAACCGTCTGAACTCCCTAGAATATCGGCTGTCGCTCGTTCCGGATGGGGCATCATGCCAAGGACATTGCCTTTCTCATTGATAATGCCGGCAATACTTGCCACAGAGCCATTAATATCATCGTTATACGTGAACACAATCTGCTTGTTTGCACGGAGAGTTTCCAACGTTTGTTCGTCGCAATAGTAATTACCCTCTCCATGTGCCACAGGGATTGTGATAGATTCGTCTTTATCGTAGTCTTTTGTAAAACCAGTTTCATTGTTTACCACCGTAAGTTCTGCAGGACGGCAGATAAATTTCAGTGATTTATTGCGCTGCATGGCTCCAGGCAGAATCCCTGCTTCCAGCAGAATTTGAAATCCATTACAAACACCAAGGACAGGCTTGCCTTTTTCCGCTTCCTCAATCACGCTTTGCATGACGGGCGCAAAGCGGGCGATAGCTCCGGAACGAAGGTAATCACCATATGAAAAGCCGCCGGGAAGCAGAATGGCATCATATTCAGCGACACTTGTGTCGGTGTACCAGACTTTTTCTACATGTTCTGAAAGACCTTCCTCTATCGCATGGAGCATATCATCATCACAGTTGGAGCCGGGAAAGACGATTACTGCGAATCTCATGAAGAGACACCCTCCCCGATCGTGTACGTATAATCTTCAATAACTGGGTTAGATAATAGTTTTTCGCACATTTCCTTTACTCGTTCCTCAAGATCCTTCGTATTCTCCATGTCGAGTTCTATAAATTTTCCGGTCTGCACCTGCTTGACCTCTTTGTAGCCCATTGTATGAAGAGAATTTTCAATAGCACTTCCCTGGGGATCGAGTACCCCCGCTTTTAATGTTACATATACCTGCACCTTAACCATGTATGGATCCTCCCAGCCTTTTTAGAATTTCGTTATAGCCATCCTGAAGTGAACCGAGGCCGAATCGAAACAAGTCTTTGTCGAATTTCTGCTTTGTTTCTTTATCCCAGAGCCGGCACGTGTCAGGAGAAATTTCATCAGATAAGAGGAGCTCGCCTTCTGTGGTTATTCCAAATTCCAATTTAAAATCAACAAGCAGCAGACCGCGGCTGTCAAAATGCTTTTTCAAAGTTTCATTGACTGCGAGTGCCGCTCTTTTCATGCCGCTCACCTGGTCAGGCTCCGCTGCATTTAACATGCGGATATGGTCCTCGTTAATAAGCGGATCACCGAGATCATCATCCTTGTAATAACATTCCACAACTGCTTCTGAAAGAACTGTGCCTTCCTCCACACCGGTGCGTTTGTGAAGACTTCCTGCCACGATGTTACGCACCACTATCTCAAGCGGAATAATGTCGGTGCGGCGAACAAGCTGCTCTGTATCAGAAAGCTTCTCAACGAAATGGCTTTGAATGCCAGAAGCCGCAAGCTTTTCAAATAGAAGCGAGGAAATCTCGTTATTGAGTCTGCCTTTCCCTTCCAGTACGTCTTTTTTCTCTCCATTAAATGCTGTGGCATCATCTTTGTATGCCACCCAGAGAAGGTCGGGATCGTCGGTTTTAAAAAGCTTTTTTGCTTTTCCTTCATACAGAAGCTCCAGTTTTTCCATGACACTGCCTCCCAATATCAAAATAAAACGGTAATTTATGTCAAATGTGTAAAAATCGGCGGGGCCTGGCCCCCCCATAAAAACGCCATCACTCAAGTCCGGCACGTTTGAAGATGGTGTCAACCTCTTTCATATGGTGATTATAGTCAAAGCACGCATCAATTTCTTCATTTGAGAGCATTGCTGTAATACGTGGCTCCTCTTCCACCAAACCGCGGAAAGGAACTCCTTTCTCCCACGCTTCCATCGCTTTCGGCTGGACAAGGTCATACGCTTCCTCTCGCACCATCCCTTTATTAATGAGAGAAAGCAGAACCCGCTGCGAGTAAGTAAGACCAAAGGTTCTGTCCATGTTTGCTTTCATATTATCCGGAAATACCGTCAGATTCTTCACGATATTTCCAAATCGATTCAGCATATAATTAAGCGCGATCGTCGCGTCAGGAAGAATAATTCTTTCTGCGGAGGAATGGGAAATATCACGTTCGTGCCAGAGAGGTACATTTTCATAAGCCGTCAGCATATGTCCACGGATCACACGGGACAGACCGGTCATATTCTCCGAGCCGATCGGATTACGTTTATGAGGCATCGCAGAAGAGCCTTTCTGCCCTTTGGCAAAAAATTCTTCCACTTCACGTGTTTCACTTTTTTGAAGGCTGCGGATTTCAACAGCCATCTTTTCAATAGAGGTGGCAATAAGTGCGAGCGTGCTCATATAGTGTGCATGGCGGTCGCGCTGCAGGGTCTGGGTTGATACTGGTGCTGCTTCTAATCCAAGCTTTTTACAAACAAACTCTTCAATGAAAGGGGGAATATTGGCAAAGGTCCCGACGGCACCAGAAAGCTTTCCGAACCGCACCGTTTCAGCCGCTGCTTTGAAACGCTCAAGATTTCTGTTCATCTCCTGGTACCAGAGAGCGAGCTTTAAGCCGAATGTCGTCGGCTCCGCGTGCACACCGTGGGTTCTGCCCATCATAACCGTATATTTATGCTCGAGTGCCTTTTCTTTCAAAATAGATAAAAATTGCTCTAGATCCTGCAGAAGAATATCATTTGCCTGCTTCAACAAATAGGAAAGTGCCGTATCAACAACATCGGTCGAGGTAAGTCCATAATGAACCCATTTTCTTTCCTCTCCGAGAGTTTCAGAAACCGCCCTTGTGAAGGCCACGACATCGTGGCGTGTTTCGGCTTCAATTTCCAGGATACGTTCTACATTAAAGCCGGCATTTTCTCTTATTTTTAAAACATCTTCTTTAGGAATATCTCCAAGCTCTGCCCATGCTTCACAGGCGCTGATTTCCACTTCCAGCCAGGCGTTAAAGCGATTTTCCTCCGTCCAGATGGCACCCATTTCCGGGCGTGTATACCGTTCAATCATGAAATTTCCTCCACTCGATCTTTTCTATTTATCTATAGTGAGATACTCCGGCCATACCTCTTCCGTTTTCTCAAGCGCCTCTTCCACGCTTTTCCCGGTTACTGTCCAATGTCCCATCTTTCTTCCGGTCTTTGCTTCATCCTTTCCGTAGAGATGAAGATGCCCCTTCGCAAAATCAGTTAAGTGGTCCATCACGTATGGGATATGCTGTCCAAGAATATTTGTCATGACAGCTGGCTTCGTCAGCTCGCAGGACCCGAGCGGCCAGCCGCAGACTGCCCTGATATGCTGTTCAAACTGTGATGTTTCACAGGCTTCAATCGTGTAATGCCCGGAATTATGAGGGCGCGGTGCCAGTTCATTGACATACAAGGTATCCTCATTTACTACAAACATTTCTACAGCAAGTGTGCCGACCAGGTTAAGCTTTTCAGCCAGTTGAAACGCTATTGCTTCAGCCTTCTCTGTGAGCTCCACTGAAATCCGGGCAGGTACTATCGTCTGGTGCAGAATGCTGTTAACATGTTTATTTTCTCCCGTTGGAAAAGCTGTAGTTTCTCCAGTGGTGCTTCTTGTCACCACTACAGAAATCTCTTTTACAAATGGAATCCATGCTTCTAAAACTAAATCCGCTTCCAGTCCTTTACTTACCTCCGCGAAAGCTTCTTCTGCGGATGTATCTTCCTTAATGACGACCTGGCCTTTACCGTCATAACCACCACGGCATGTCTTTAAAACAGCCGGTCTGCCAAGCCGGGAAAGCGCCTGTTCCAAATCTTCACTTGTCCTTACCGGAACGTACGGGGCAACCTGAACTCCAGCTTTTTCAAGTGCTGTTTTTTCCTTCAGACGGTGCTGTGTTGTAGTAAGGAGCCCGCTTCCCTGCGGGAGGTAAAGAGTCTCTTCCAAAAAAGAAGCAGTTTCCCCATCAATATTTTCAAATTCATAAGTGAGGACATCACAAATTTCCGCAAGCTCTTCAGCACCGCTGCGGTCATCGTATGCCGCTACAACTTCTTTATCCGCCGTCTGACCTGTGGGTGAATCCTTTTTAGGTTCGAGTACAGCAATACGGTATCCCATCGGCCTTGCAGCAATTGCCATCATACGGCCCAACTGTCCGCCGCCTAGAATGCCTATAGTTTTACCGGGAGGAATAAAACGACTCATGACAAATCCCCCGTTTCAAGCACTTTCTTTTTCATAGCATCGCGACGTTTCTGCAGCCTGTCGAAAACCTCTTCGTCGAACGCAGAAATCATCTGCGCCGCCAGCAGGCCGGCATTGGTCGCACCTGCTTTCCCGATGGCAACAGTCGCTACCGGTACTCCTCCGGGCATCTGCGCAATCGACAGAAGCGAATCCAGACCATTCAATGCTTTCGATTGAACAGGAACCCCGATTACAGGCAGCGTGGTCTTTGCAGCTACCATTCCTGGAAGGTGGGCCGCTCCGCCTGCACCTGCAATGATAGCTTTCAAGCCTCTGCTTCTTGCAGACTCAGCGTACTCAAACATCAGGTCCGGTGTCCTATGGGCGGACACTACTTTTTTTTCGTAGGACACCTCCAATTCGTCAAGTACTGAGCACGTGTGCTGCATCGTTTCCCAGTCTGACGTACTTCCCATAATCACTCCAACTTCCGGCATGCTCACTTCTCCTCTCATGAATCACTTCAAACCCTCTAATTTTACTCTTGATGGAAAAAAATAACCCGGGCTACGGCTCTTTCTAATGGGAGAAAGCAGCCTGCATACCGGGTCTGAATCGTGAATCGTTCGGAAATAAGAGCATAAAAAACCTCCGTGATTTCCTGATGGATGATTCACAAATGTGTGCATACTCTCCCTCATAGTCCGGCAATTTACGGTTGCCGGGTAGATACCTTCAGGCCCTATCCCTGTCTTTATACGAGGAAATTATATTATTGTGAAATTTGTCGTTTTGCTTCCATTCTAGCTTAACAGCATGTAATGAAATCTGTCAACGAATTATCGAACGATTCAGCCCCTTCTATTACGAATGTTCGGTTATTCTAACTTTGTTTCAAATTTTATCTGCTGCTGAACCGGAATTTTATCCGTTTTCCCGTTTAATACCGTTTCTTCAAAGATAGGTTTCTCTATTCTGCGAACCGGAATATAACCCTCTCGTTTAATACGATCGAGACAATCCCCGATTGTTTCTCCCTTTTCTACAATGAATGTTCGTCTTTTTGGTTTGTTTTTCAACGCCCTTCCCCCTGTACGGCTATTCACAACTTTTCTTTTATTATAAACGGAAAATTATTGAATGTCAGTTGGACTGCAGCCTTGCCTGTTCTGTTATTTTTGGACATACAGCTTCAATGCTTTGTCTTCCGCAGGTATTCTAATAAAAAAGAGCATGACGGCATTTGCAGCTGAAAATATCAGAGCCGTCCGCCAGGCTCCAAATATTAATGGCAGAGAAGCAATTTCGACCATGACAACAAGATAATTCGGATGTGATATCCATCGATAAGGTCCACGGGCTATCCTTTTTTCACCTGGCAGAACAAATATCTTTGTATTCCAATAAGGACCAAGGGAAGTGAGACTCCATATCCGCAATAATTGAGCGGCTCCAAAATATATCATAAATACTTCCCATCCCGGGGCAAGCTCTCTTCCATCTACTGCAGTCTCCAATAAAAGCGAGATGAAAAATAAGATATGCAGCGTAACGATCCATTTATAATGCTTCTGTCCAGCTTCTACTGCACCGCGGGCCCGCATCCATTTTTCATTTTTACGGGCGTATATAAGCTCAACGATGCGCTGTAGAATAATAAGAAATAGAAACGTATTAAAGATCATGCTCCTTCGTCCCCTTTCCATTCCAGCCACAGCATTTCTGAACAAAAACCAGGCCCGAGTGCTGTCAGCAGTCCCTGCTCCGTCTTTCCCTGCCAGTTTTCCATCACTTGCTTTAATACATAAAGAACCGTCGGCGAAGACATATTGCCATACGAAGCCAGAACCTTTCGGGACGTCTCTGTTTTTTCTTGATCAAATTGAAGCGACGTCTCATATGCTCCCAGCACCTTCTTCCCACCGGGATGCGCGACAAAATGAGTGATGTCTTCCACCGTCTTCCCGATTTTTTTCATAAATGAATCTACGTTTGGTTTGAGCCAATTTTCGACAATGGATGGAATATCTCTCGAAAAAACGACATGTAGACCTTCATCCTTCACTTCCCAGCCCATTACGTCCTCTGAGTGAGGCATCAAGGTAGAATATGTAGCTGCAGTCCGCAGCCTTCCTTGAACATTTGCTGCTTGTTCACCGGCTACTAATGTGCATGCACAGCCGTCTGCAAACAAAGAGGTACCGATTAAATTACTTTTCGAAAAATCCCCGCGCTGCAGAGTTAAGCTGCAGAGCTCAATGCATAAAAGCAGAACCTTCGCTTCAGGGTAAGCGAGGCAGTATTCATGAGCGCGGCTGAGTCCGGCAGCCCCTCCCGCACAGCCCAGTCCCCATAATGGTATTCTCTTGATATGTTCAGGCAGATCAAGCTCATTCATGATTCTCGCATCAATCGTCGGGGTTGCCATACCTGAGCTGGATACAAAAATGATTGCTTCAATTTCTTCTTTGTTTGTTTTCGATTCTTCCATACAGCGTTGTACAGCCCGGCTGCCCATCCGGACAGCTTCTGTTACATACTTTGTATTTTTTTCCTCAAGGCCGTGTTCTTTTTCAAACCATTCAAGCGGAGCAGCGAAGTAACGGGTTTGAATCTCAGTATTTTTGAATACTTTCATCAATCGCTGAATATCTTGAAATTTATCGCTGAACAGCTTTTCTACTACTTTTTCTGTTTCCTCCTGCCGCACCTTGTAAGGTGCATTTTCTGTGATGACACATTCCACAAACGGCATTTTCCCACCTTCTTCTCGTCTTTTAAGGTAGTTTTCTCCAACATCCAATATTTTACTCTAAGTCAGCTGCTTGTATTGCTCTCAGACGTTTGCTACTATTATTTTGATATTTCACAACGAAAACGGGGATGAATAATATGAAAAGCGGCTTAGTTTTGGAAGGCGGGGGGATGCGCGGACTTTACACGGCAGGCGCCCTTGAGTATTTTCTAGATAATGAAATTTATTTTCCTTATGTAATTGGAGTGTCTTCCGGGGCTTCTATCGCTTGCTCTTACCTATCGAGACAAAAAGGAAGAAACAAAGAGGTTAATATCGGATTAATAAATGATCCGCGATTTATAAGTTTGAAAAACCTCTGGACAGAAAAAAGCTTATTCGGCATGAATTTTCTTTTTCACGAAGTGCCAAGAAATATCATTCCACTTCACATAGAACCGTTTCATCAAAACGGCCAGCAATTTGTGATCGGCACGACTGATTGCAAAACAGGCAGCGCCCATTATATTTCATATCCGAATCAAGATGATGATTTGTTTGCAGCAGTGCGTGCTTCCAGCAGCCTTCCCATGCTCTCCCCGATTGTATCCTATAAAGGCTTTGAATTATTAGACGGTGGCGTGGCTGATCCCATCCCTATCAATAAATCTATGAAAGACGGCAATAATGCCAATATAGTTATACTTACAAGAGAAAAAGGGTACCGAAAAAAACCGTTCAGCTTAGGCCGGGTCGCCCGCCGTTTTTATAAGCAGTATCCCGCCCTTGTCCAGGCCATGATAGACCGCCCACGCAAATACAACGAAACATTGGCTTATATTGAAAAATTAGAAAATGATGGACAAGTGAAGGTTCTGCGCCCTTCTGCAGACGTAAGAGTGAAACGCACAGAAAAAAGCGCCCGCAAATTAGAAAATATATATGACGCAGGCTATAAAGATGCCGGCAGGCTACATCACCTGCACCCTGAATGGTTTAAAATCAAGCATAATATTATTTAAAAAAAAGCATGAAAGCTGGTTTTAATCAGCAGTTTCAGGCTTTTGTCCTTTAAATTCATTTATAATTTCCCGGGGAATACTGCGGTGATCTCCACATCAGTACTTTTCGGTCTTCTCGGAAAAAGGGCCACGGCCAGCTCTCCGGAAACTGGTTCCGCTATTCGTTCCAAAAAGCTTGTTTATCTAATTTTGCCGGAAGTTCCGCTATCGGCAGAATAATGAGGCTGTTTCTTGCTAATTCCTGCCAATAGCGTACCTCCTTTCCGCCAATCATTCGAACAGCACAATTTTTTATTGAATAACAGATCTCATGGCCGCATCCTGCCCGCTGTCCATGTTTTACTTTCGTCGCTGACTTGCTCTTTCCAGCGGAAAGCGTCCTCGTTCAGTACCTGACTTTTATGCATTTTTCCAAGTAGTATATAAATAAGCCCTAAGCTGAACCTTTTACGTTGACTAAATGATAAATAAACCTTTCAGTCATCACAAAGACCGAAAGGTTAGCTCATATACTTTTCGTGGGCGCCCGCGCTGCCCCGACTGTTCTTCTCCGCTGATTTTGGCGTAGCCCATTTCTTCTAAAGCAGAGAGGATTCTTCTTGCATTGCGGTTCGAGCTTTTCAGCCACCTGGAAATATCCTGTGCCGTGACAATGTTCTGATTATAATAACGGGAAAAAGATTCTATTTTTGAAACGACCCCGGGACTGAGATGCTTGCTGCCCTCTTCTACTTCAAGCGGCATAGTAAAGCTCCGCTGCTGATAGGATATCGCTTTATCCGATTCAATATGCTCGTGGACCTTCTTATCCTCGTCCACAGAGACAATAAGCGGCGAAGAATGCTTTCGCGCCTCCTGAAAAGCACGCCTGACATGCTGCTCTGCTTCTATGGCGGTCCGCCCGTATCCGATTACCGTACGCACAGTAAGACCTGCCTGCACTTGAATATCGTGACGAAGCTGAAACAATTGGGCATCACGGTCCCGTTCGAGCTCCCCACGTGTCGTGTATATAAAAAACAACCCATCACCCATTTGGACGTATGAGCCATAGACAGATTCAGCATAGCGCAGCAGTAAACGCTTCATTTCCAACTCTTTATGCTTTCGTTGAAACGAATAATAATCTTCCTCGGATTCTGACGGAGAAGCCATTACCTCCATTCCCGCAATCGCAAGCTGGGCTTTACGGTACAAAGAAGAATAGGCCCGTTCCCGCGCATATTTTAATGTGAGCTGCACGGCAAGCTTTGCCGGCGTCACCCGGTAACAGGGTATACCTTTTTCCTGCAGGGCCAGATATACTTCCCGGATGCAGGTGAAAGCTGCTTCAATCTTTCCTTCCTTATACAAACCGGTATGAAAAGAAATAATCGATTCCGCTGGCAGATACCCTGTATACGGAAATGGATAAACAGCCAGCTCGTTTAACGAGAAACTATTTTTCACATCAACAATTTCTTCCTTTTGAATCGTATCGAGACTGATACTTTTAAACAACTTGTTTTTCTCGTATTGAGCTTCAAGAAGTCTTCCAAGTAAGCTTGCACCATACAGTGGCGGATAGCTGGAGTCCTGTTCATGCACGAGCCCTTCTGTTTGTGCAAAATGGTATGGGGCCTGACCAGAAAACAACCAAAAATCAATGTTGGAACGGTGGTTTTCAATAATTTCTTTTACATCTTCCGTTTTATCATAATAAAACGGAGCAGCCTGAAAATCCGGAAAAGCTTGAATCTCTTTTAATAACCCTTTGACAGAGTCTTCCGGTCCGACTGCACCGATTCGAATGTTCACTTATTCAGCACCTGCCTCCTGTTTAACATAAGCAGCCAATGCCTGCACTCCATAATCTAAATCTTTGAGTTCGACGTGCTCTTCCGGATGATGGCTGAGACCATCCTTACAGCGGATAAATAGCAGCCCTGTTTTCCATTTCGAAGCCATATTCATAACGTCATGTCCGGCGCCGCTTTCAAGATTAAAGGAAGAAAGACCTGTTTTTTGCACTGCTGTCCGCAATTCATCGAGTGTCTCAGCGTCCAGGAATACGGAAGGATTGTCTACTAATTTTTCAATGTTTATTATAATAGAAGTGTCTTGTTCAATTTCTTCCGCTTTCCTGCGAATCTCCTCTTCCATCTGGATTTTCAAACTATCCTCCACACTGCGGATGTCCACGCCGAGCAGAACATCACCAGGTATAACGTTCATTACATTTGGCAAAACCTCCACCGTGCTTACCGTCGCGACAACAGGATTCGGCCCCTCTGAGAGCTCCTCCGCCCGCTGCTGTATAAAAGAAATTAATGGAGCCGCAGTGGCAAATGCATCTCTGCGACTGTTCATTGGCGTTGTGCCGGTGTGGCCTGCTTTCCCTTTAAGATGTATTTTCAAGCGGATTGGACAGGCTATCGCATGGACTACGCCGATATCAGCACCTGCATTTTCAACCCGTTGGCCCTGTTCAATATGAAGCTCTATAAAGCGATAAATGTCTTCTTTAGGACGTACAGCTTCTGTGACAAAATCCCATGAATTGCCCTGGCTTTCCAGAGCTTCTTTTATGGATGTGCCATGTTTATCAGTGACGCCCTTAAGTTCATCTGCAAGACGAGTTGTGAGCAGGCCGCTCATAGCTTTACTGCCGATGGTGGACACTCCAAAACGGGCGGATTCCTCCGAAGCAAAGCAGATCACTTCCACTGGACGATTTAGCTTTATTCCTTCACCCTTCAGCTTCTTTACGGCTCCGAGAGCACAAAGGACTCCAGCAGCACCGTCATAGCCTCCGCCGCGTTCAACAGTGTCCAGGTGCGATCCCATTGCTAATGCTCCTCTTTGAGAGGCAACTTTACTATCAGGAAACCAACTGGCTATTTTATTGCCCGCTTCATCGGTTCGCACATATAAGTCTATTTCGAACGCAATGTCCGTGAAAGCCTGCATAGCTGACGTCTCATCATTTGTATACCCTAATCTTGTAAATCCCTGCGTCTGTTCCATTGTGTCTGTGACATTTAAACGCAGCAGCGTATCCTGCAGCCATGAAATCATTGCTTGTCCTCCTCTAAGACAATATGCATGGTATGAATGAAAGCGGCCAGACCGCTTTTCAGAACCGTTTCATCATAATCAAACGATGGATGATGATGACCTGCCGCCAGAGGCGTTCCAAACAGCATGTAGGTAGCTGACCCCCCGCGGTTCTGGACATGCTTCATCATTTGGGTTGCGTCCTCTGATGCACCAATTGACAGAGAAGGGTGAACACGTGAGATAAACCGCGAGGCATCCCCGGCACGGTTGACAATCTGACTGAATTCTACATCACATTCAGCAGCGATCCCGCAGCCGCAGACCTCAATGGAAGAAGATACTCCATACATTTGAGCTGCTCCATCCACTATCCGTTTTACTTCTGAAAACATCCACTGATCCAGCTCCGTTGTTTCTCCGCGTGTCTCTCCCTCTAAATACGCACTATCCGGTATCACATTTCTACCGCTGCCTGCAGATAATGTTCCAATATTAATCCTGGTTTGACCCTCTGAGTGACGGGGAATTGCGTGCATATTCTGCACAGCAGCAGCTGCTGCCAGAAGTGCATTTCTGCCTTCCTCGGGCTTTGCCCCGGCATGAGAAGCTTTGCCAGAAAATTTTATATTGAATTTCGTTGTCGCAAGAAAGGTATCTGCTCCTGCTGCAATGGTTCCGACTGAGGCATCCTGAATGCCAATATGACCTCCGATAAAGTAATCAGCGTCATCAAGCCACCCTTTTGCAACCATAGCTGCAGCCCCTCTGCTGCCTTCCTCGGCAGGTTGAAAGAGTACGGTTATGGTACCGCAGAGCTCATCTAAGTGTTCCGAAATATACCAAGCAAGTGCGAGTCCAATAGCACTGTGTCCGTCATGGGCGCAGGCGTGCATACGGTCAGGCCGTTCAGAAGCAAAACCTTCCTTCACTGGAAAATGAGAAGGAGTGCTATCTTCCCGTACCGGCAATGCATCAATATCTACCCGAAAAGCTATATGAGGTCCCGGTCTTCCGGTATGAAAGCGGATCACGGCACCAGTGTGTCCTCCCTGCAGCTTTTCCATAAAGGAAGAAGTGGCACCCACATGAAGTGCCCGCTCCTCTGCCGCTTTCAATTCTGTAGAAGAAGGAAGTCCCATTCGCTTTTCCGATGCGACGGCATCCTTTCCTGTAAATACTTCTCCATTCAGTTGCTCCAGTTCTTTCGTAATTCGATAAGTCGCAGCATATTCAGTCCAACCTGTTTCTGGTTCAGCATGAAAAATTCTGCGCCAGTTCTGCAGGGCAGGAAAGGCTTTTTCCACCCACCGATCTATTTGCTCAGTTAGTATTGTCAGAGCCGCCACCTCCTTTTTGATTGAGTGAGTCCAGCGTATCAAGAGCTGTAGTTGTCATCATTTTTAAGCCGACAGCTAGAGCTGATTCATCAATATCAAATTCAGGATCGTGAAGAGGTTTTTGTACCTCTCTTTCCGGTATCGCTGTTCCTAGCCAGTAATATACCCCCTGGTATTTTTCTAAAAATCTGCCAAAATCTTCTCCCCCGAGACTTGGCTGCACAACCGGAGCAGCATCACTGCCAAACAAGCTGACGGCCGTCTTTTTAATATGATCGGCCCATTGCTCTGAATTAACGGTGGCGGGATAACCATTCATATATTCCAGAGTAATGCGCGCGTCCATAGCACGTTCTAATCCGAGAAGAATGTCTTCCATTCTAGATTTTACACGTTCTTTGACTTGATTTTTAAATGTTCTTACGGTCCCTTCAAGCACAGCGCTGCTTGCGATGACATTATAACGATCTCCGCCGCTGATGGTTCCAACTGTTACAACAGCCGACTCGAGGGGGTCGACGTTACGGCTTGTTATTGTTTGAAGAAGGCTGACGACTTCACTTGCAATAATGACCGCATCCTTCGTCTGGTGGGGCATACTTGCATGACCCCCAGATCCTTCAATCGTAATACGGAAACGGTCAGAATTCCCCATTTGAGGGCCGCTCTTTACACCGATTTTGCCAACCGGCAGATCCGGCCAGACGTGCTGCGCAACGATAACATCAGGAGAATAACGGTCAAAGATCCCGTCCTCCATCATTTGAGCTGCTCCCCCTGTCGGAGCAAATTCTTCAGCCGGTTGAAACACGAGAAGTACCGTCCCGGCTAACTGGCTCTGTTGTTCCTTCAGTGCGAGGGCAGTGCCCATCAGCATAGCTGTATGGGCATCGTGGCCGCAGGCATGCATAACTCCTTGTTGTTTGGAAGCATATGAGAATGTATTTTTCTCGGTAATAGGCAGCGCATCCATATCCGCCCTTAATGCCACAATTGCTCCCGGCTTATCTCCTTTTATCACAGCAAGAATGCCATTACTGCAAAATCCTGTCTCAAATTCAATTCCATTTTCCTTTAAAAATGACTGAATCGTCAAAGATGTTTTGTTTTCTTCATAGCTTAACTCGGGATTCTGATGAATATATCTGCGGTATGAAATGATAATATCTTCAATCTCTTCTGTTTTTTTCTCATCTAACATCCAATTTCTCATACACCGGTAACTCCTTCTGATGGCATATTAATTCAAATTCATTTCCACCCCCGGCCCAACCGGAATGCCAAGTACAGTCCAGATAATGAAGATAATTATCCATAACACCAAGAAGATCAGGGTGTACGGAAGCATGATGGAAAACAGCGTTCCGAAGCCTGCCCGCTTATCATACTGTTTCATAAATGCTAGAACCATAGGTACGTAAGGGTTCAGAGGGGTGATAATATTTGTAGATGAATCGGCGATCCGGTAAGCCAGCTGAATAAATGCCGGATTGTAATCTAAAATCATAAACATTGGAATAAAAATCGGCGCCATCAATGCCCACTGAGCTGATCCGCTGAAAATAAACAAGTTCAGAATAGCTGCTAGAATGATAAATCCAACCACTACAGGCATCCCTGTAAAGTCAAGACTGGTTAAAATATCAGCCCCGCTGATAGCAATGAATGCGCCCAGGTTTGTCCAATCAAAATAAGCAATAAACTGAGAAGCAGCAAAAATTAAAGTGATATAGCCAGCCATATCTTTCATCGCACTGGCCATATATTCAGGCACATCTTTCGTTTCAGTGATTTTCTTCACTGTTACCCCGTATGCAATAGCAACCACAATGAAAAAGAACAAAATAACCGGAACAATATTGATAAGAAACGGTGAATCTACCACTGCACCATCTTCTCCACGCAGCACCCCGCCTGGAGGGACAATAAGCAGGCTGACAAGCAGGAGGTAAGCAGCGCCGGCAATTCCGGCATTGCGAAGGCCGCGGTTTTTCTCCGGCGTGATGGTTTCCATTTCCTGCGAAATTACTTCTTTATCTGCATGAGTATCATCGTATTTCCCAAGCCTTGGCTCAATTATTCTTTCTGTGATCCAAGCACCAACAAACATAAGCATCAGTACGGAAAACATCATAAAATACCAATTGTCTACAGGCGTTACGACAAGGTCATCGACGCGGGTCTGAGCAACCTCAGTCGTAATGCCGGCTAATAAGGCATCGGTGCCGGTAATGATAAGATTAGCTGTAAATCCGGCGCCTACCCCGGCAAAACCTGCTGCCATTCCGGCAAGAGGATGGCGGCCGAGAGCATAAAAAACCATTGCCGCAAGCGGCGGAATAATTACAAATGCTGCATCAGAGGCAAGGTTCCCCAATATACCTGTACCGATAATCGCATAGGTCACAAGCTTTTTAGGGGCGTTTAAGATCGACTTTTTCATGAAGGTTTCAATGAGTCCGACTTTCTGCGCAAGGCCAATACCAAACATCATTGCCAGTACAAGCCCTAATGGGGCAAATCCGGTAAAGTTTTCGAGCATGGAGGATAAGATATATTCAATTCCTTCCCCTGATACCATGCTTTTAATTTCTGCGGTTTCTCCGGTTTCTGGATCTTCAAAGCTTACACCGGCAAGGCTGATCACCCAGGAAAGACCGATTACAATCACAGCCAGGTAAACAAACAGCATGAATGGATGAGGAAGCTTGTTTCCAGCTTTTTCGACCACATCCAACATTTTCATAAAAAATGATTTTTTTCCGGGTTGTTGTTCTGCAGGTGACATAAACAGTATACACTCCTTTTCGGAAATTGTCTTTAATTATTCCGTTTTTAAGAATGTATCATAAATGAATTCGCTTGCCAATAGAATTTTCTAATAATTTTCATCATTCAATAAATTTCCTGTTATATCATCTGACAAAATCTGCTGCGCAGCGATAACCTATTGCAGCATTTAAGGAAACGGAAGGGAGTTCTACGTTAAAGCATGAGAAAACGCTTCCGACTATCATTTTAATAATCGAAAGCGTTCTAACTCTTAAGGGACCGTAATGAATCTGTCTCTTCTATTATTTTTCAGACCTTTATTTCGGACAGTATTTCGGACAGTATTTCGGACATCCTTAGCCCATCGACACAACTTTCCGGCCACGGACTTCCCCTTTTAATATTTGATGGAGTGTTTCCGGCAGCTGCTCCAGCGTTATTTCATCGGCAATGGTTTCGAGTAATTCATCGACCTTTAAATCGCCGGCCAGCCGCTGCCAGACTGCCTTTCGCCGCTCCATCGGGCAGTAGACTGAGTCAATTCCGGCAATATTCACTCCTCGGAGAATAAAAGGAAATACGGTGGCCGGCACTTTTGTTCCTCCTGTAAGGCCACTCACCGCTACTGTTCCGCCATATTTCATCGCGCTGAGCAGATACGCGAGCGTATCACCGCCGACTGGGTCAACCGCCCCGGCCCACCGCTGTTTATCGAGAGGACGTATACGCTCTGGCTGCATTTCCTCTCTTGCAAGGATTTCTTTAGCTCCAAGCTTTTTTAAATAATCATGCTCTGATTCTTTTCCAGTACTTGCAGCCACTTCATAGCCAAGTTTGGAAAGCATCGCGACTGCCATACTTCCAACCCCTCCTGTTGCCCCTGTCACAGCCACAGTTCCGGATTCAGGTAATATTCCCTCTTCTTCGAGGCGAATAACGGACAATCCCGCCGTAAAACCGGCTGTTCCATATATCATCGCTTCTTTTAACGTAAGACCTTCAGGCAGAGGAACAACCCAGTCACCTGGTACGCGTGCATATTCAGCAAATCCCCCGTAATGAGATACACCAAGCTCATAGCTCGTAACGATCACTTCATCACCTGGGAGAAAACGAATATCATCAGATTCCTCTACCACACCGGATAAATCAATTCCCGGTACATGAGGATAATTTTTTACAATTCCGCCGTCCGCGACAGATGCCATGCCATCTTTAAAGTTTACGCTTGAATATTTCACCCGGACGAGCACTTCTCCGTCCGGCAGGTCTTTTACAGAAAATGGCTGGATCGAGCCAGTAACCTCTTTTTCGCCTGTCTGATCTATTACATATGCTTGAAACGTACTCACGCAAACACCATCCTTGCCCAATAGTTTTTTCTTAAATCTCTTCCCGAACAAGCTCGCTTTCAATCAAGCTCTGATGAAAAAAATTAGTTATCACTAGTTGAAAATTTTTTTGTCCCGGTTAGTAGTGCTGTTAAATGGAATTGCCAAATTAAAAAGCCCAGCTTCCCAGAATGTAAAATGAGAATTTGAGCTTTATCGCAACACGTGATGAGCAATATTGGGATAAGTGATAGTTCCAACCATGAATAAGTGATCAATTACCAAAATTAATATCCAAAAAAGGCATCCTTTTTTATATTTCGTTTAGAGATATTATTATTTTTCAAATGAGTGGAAATAGAATTCACCATCGACTTCGGTCCTGCAACAAAGTATTTGCCATTGTTCTTATATAAGCTGATAAACTTATCTATCTCCTGATGTAACTCATTTCTTGAATCAGGATAATTTACATTTATTGAAGTATTATCAGCAATACCATCAAGTTCATCCTTATATAAATATATCTTGTCGCTTTCCATATAGAGAAGATTAATTGGATTCTCGAAGCCGTTTTCTTCAGCCTCTAGTTGCTTTACCATCGAACGAAAAGGGGTAATTCCAATTCCTCCTGCAATCAGCAGTGAAGGGTTGGCATCTTTTAAATAAAAGGATCCTACTGGACCACTCATACTAACTTTCATTCCTTGTTTTAATTCTAACATCGCTTTCTTAAAATCGCTTGGTTCCTCACTAATTCGTGTTGTTACTTTAATAACATTCTCTGAAGGGGCGGATGCCACGCTGAATGGTCGTACAGCGTTCTTTATTTTCTTATGTTTAATATTAAACAAACCATGCTGCCCTGCTTTCCAAGTTAAATCTTTCTCTTTTTCAAACTGAAAGGTATATACCTCTTCCGCTTCTTGAAATCTCTCTAGAAATAACAACTCACTCTTTTTGAATATCGCTAAAGTATCCTGAAAAAAACTCATCACGCTGCCAGCTCCTTTTCTAAATTAGCTGCTCACACCTATCTGGAATAGTTCACATTTCCTCAAGTATTTTTTTCAGCTCGTCGATCTTACCAGCCCAACCATATTTCGCACCGTGGAAAGCTTGATTCTCCTCTTCAAAGCCTGTTTGTTCAAGATGTAAAAAGGTAACTCCATCTTCCTGCTTCAAGGTCCATGTGACTACGGTATCGATCGGACCGCCTTTCCACGTATAAGATAATTAATAAGGCTCGTCTACTACTAATACTTCACAATCTACAATTAAATCCCACTGCTCGTTTTTGAATTGACATTTATGCCCTACGATTGGTTTAAAGTCATTTGCCATAACCCATTTCTCAAGAGCATTCGTCTCAGTTAATGCGTTCCACACCTTATTAATGGAACTTTTAAACTGAAAATCTAATGATATATCTGCCATTTTTTATTCCTCCAAAAAATTTTTTAAATGTCTTACTCTTTCTTCCCAAAACTTTTCGTAAAAGGATACCCAATCTTTAATTTCCTGCAGAGGTGCAGCATTTAGTCGATACTTAGTCTCTCTGCCCATTCTACGGTCAGCAACCAGCTCAGCTTCTTTAAGGATAGCTAAATGTTTAGAAACAGCAGTACGCCCCATTTGAAATTGTGACGTTAATTCGTGAAGAGGTAACTCTTCAGCCTCTGCTAATAAACGTAACAATTTTCGTCTCGTTGGATCAGCGATGGCTGCAAAGACGTCACGCTCTTGATTTTGCGCGTTCAAAGTCCTCCTCCTTTTTGTAATAAGACACCAAATGGTGTCCTTATTATATGACACCATTTGGTGTCTAGTCAAATGTTATTTTGCCTTCTGTGCCAGTTTGCCAAACAGGTAGTCTCAAGAGTTTTGGCACAGCACTAAATAATTGTTCAGAGTTGCTTTCGTTGATCGCCGGGTGCGGACGTCAGTTCCGTTATCTTATCAAAATTAGATCATTTCGAAAGGTTAGCGGACACGAAAAACAAAAAAAGCAACAGAGTCTAAAGCTAGACCTGCTGCCTTTGTTTCTACAAGTATTAGTAGAACTCGATTTTCTAATGTTATTCACCAAGGAAAGCAAAATATAAAATGAACACAAAGAACAGTATATACATAATCGGGTGAATCTCACGTCCTCTGCCTTTTACTAGCATTGTGACAGGATAGAAAATAAAGCCGAGCGCAATACCTGTGGCGATGCTGTAAGTGAGCGGCATTGCAACTACTGTCAAAAAGGCAGGCAGCGCGATTTCAAGCTTATTCCAGCTGATCATCCGCAGCGAGGAAGCCATCAAAACTCCAACGATAATGAGGGCCGGCGCTGTTACCTGCTCAGTGACGACCACAAGCAGCGGAGAAAAAAACATAGCCAGAATAAAAAATCCTGCCGTTACCACCGAGGAGAAACCGGTCCGGCCTCCCGCCGCCACGCCAGAGGAGGATTCAATATAAGCAGTTGTTGTCGATGTTCCAAGTACTGCCCCGATCGAGGTAGCAGAAGAATCCGCCATCAAAGCACGGCCGGCACGGGGAAGCTTATTTTCTTTCACATAGCCTGCCTGATTTGCCACTGCATAAAGCGTACCGGCCGTATCAAAAAAGTCCACAAATAAAAAGGTCAAAATAACAATGAGCATTTGTATAAACAGCTGGCTCGACCATTCTACTTCACCGAGGACCGTAAACGCAGCGCCAAAGGTAGGTGAAAGACTAGGTACAGAAGAGACAATCTGCTGCGGAAGATCGATTAATCCGACGACCATTCCAGCAGCTGCCGTTACTATCATGCCGTAAAAAATTCCACCGTGTATACCGCGCACCATGAGGATAGCCGTTACAAACAATCCGAAACAGGCAAGTAGTGTCACGGGAGAGGTTATGGAACCGAGTGAGACAGCTGTTGCTTCGTCAGGCACGACAATACCGGCATTTTTCAAGCCGATAAAAGCAATAAATAAACCAATACCTGCTGCAGCCGCAAATTTCAATTCTGCAGGAATGGCATTAATGATCTTTTCACGGATTCCTAATGAAGTGATAAAGATAAAAATAATACCGGACATAAACACGCCAAACAAAGCTAATTCCCAATCAATACCGAGTCCTAGTACGACCGTATACGCAAAAAATGCATTCAGTCCCATGCCGGGTGCCAGCGCAATCGGATAGCGTGCAAGTATTCCCATAATCAATGTTCCAATTGCAGCAGAAAGAGCTGTTGCTGTGAATACTGCACTTTCGTTCATGCCTGCATCTGAGAGTACCTGCGGATTCACAAATAAAATATAAGCCATTGACAAAAACGTGGTGAGGCCCGCCATTGTCTCCTGACGGTACCCAGTATTCCATTTTTTAAACTCAAAATAACGATCCATCAGTCATTCCCCCCGTTGTTTTGATGGTTTCTGACAAAGGATCTGCAAGTATTCAAGCATAGAAAAAGCCCCTGGTGCGCAGCATTCTACCAGGAGCTCATACGTCCAATACGAAAACACATGAACGGACAGTCATATGTTCATATGCAGCAGATCTTTCGCAGTAAGCTATTTACGGTAGCTTGTAGAGACTTGCGGACCTTATAACCGCAAATATACGAATATAACTTTTTTTCGTTATTAAGCATAGCAGTCTGCATGGTGAACGTCAACTTATTACCGAACAATGAACTTTAAAACTATAATAATATTCGTTTTTTATTTATTCCCATTCAATTGTGGCAGGTGGCTTCGATGTTACGTCGTAAACTACTCTGTTGACATGGCTGACTTCGTTAACAATCCGGTTCGAGATTTTTTCCAGAACATCGTAAGGTATACGCGCCCAATCAGAAGTCATTCCATCAATGGATGTAACTGCACGAATTCCGACCGTATAATCATAAGTGCGGGCGTCCCCCATCACTCCAACGCTCCGCATGTTAGGAAGTGCAGTGAAGTATTGCCAGATTTCTTTATCCAGTCCGGCTTTTTTGATCTCATCCCGTAAAATTGCATCGGATTCCCTGACAATCTCCAGTTTCTCTTCAGAAATCTCCCCGAGCACTCTAATACCGAGACCAGGTCCGGGGAATGGCTGGCGCCAGACAATATCTTCCGGCACATCAAGCTCTGTTCCAAGCTTACGAACCTCGTCTTTAAATAAAGTGTTCAACGGCTCAATCAACGTTAAATGCATGTCTTCCGGCAGACCACCTACATTATGGTGAGATTTAATCGTCTGCGCCGTATCGGTCCCACTTTCAATTATATCGGTGTACAGCGTACCCTGTGCCAAAAAGTCCATATCCTTCAGCCTGCCGGCTTCCTCCTGAAACAAGTAGATAAACTCATTACCGATAATTTTACGTTTCTGCTCCGGGTCTGATACGCCATCCAGCTTAGATAAAAAACGCTCCTTCGCATCAATTTTAATCACATTCATATTAAAATCTCCGCCAAACGTTTCCATCACACTTTCTGCCTCCCCTTTTCGAAGCAGGCCGTGATCTATAAACATGCAGGTAAGCTGACTGCCGATCGCTCTATGAATAAGGGCGGCAACTACCGAAGAATCCACCCCTCCGCTCAAGGCGCAAAGTACATGCTTGTCCCCTACCTGCTTGCGGATAAGATCAATCTGTTCTTCTACATAGTTTGCCATTGTCCAATTGCCTTCGCATTGGCAGATTTGATAAGCGAAATTCTTCAACAGATCATCCCCAAATTGCGTGTGCCGCACTTCCGGGTGAAATTGCACTCCGTACATTTTTCTGTCTGCATTACTCATTCCAGCTACCGGGCAGGAGGGATTGGTAGCGTCGACCTCAAATCCTTTCGGTGGTGCTACAATTAAGTCCCCATGACTCATCCAGACGGACTGTTCCCGAGGGAGCTCGTTATAAAGCTCCGAATCGTTCTGTAATGTTATAAGAGCTTTACCATACTCCCGGTGATGGGCTGCTTCTACTTTTCCGCCAAAATGGTGTGTCATCAGCTGCATGCCATAGCAGATCCCGAGGATTGGAATTCCAAGCTCAAAGATTTCCGGATCACAGCTCGGCGCGCCTTCCGTATAAGCACTGTTCGGTCCTCCGGAAAAAATAATGCCAGTCGGCTGCAGTTCTTTCAGCTGCCCGGCACTGATTGTATTCGGATGAAGTTCGCTGTACACACCAAGATCCCTGATTCGTCTCGTAATCAATTGATTGTATTGCCCGCCAAAATCCAATACAACAATCATTTCATTATTATCCATCTAACCTGCCACCCCGTTTGATCGATTTTAAAGCTCACTGCCGCTCGTTGAAGAAAAGAAATTCCCTTAAAAATAAATGAATTTCATAAGCCAATATCGCAACAGAAGATACGAACATTAACATATATTTTCTATATATCATTCGAATCGCTTCAGGCGAACGCTTTCCGAGGGCTTGGCCTCAGCCTTCTCGTCAGCAAGCTGACTTCGGAGTCTTCAGCTCAAGCTTATCCCTCGACGCACACGACGTGCTAGTGTCGATGTTGGCCACAGGACGTGGCCGATTTTAATCGACCTGGAGTCGTCGCCTTACGCTACAATCGAATCTTCGTGCTTTATATTCAGAAAAGCACTTATGAAATTGATTCAAATATAAGTAAAACCCCGGATCTGCCCCGTCCGCATGAAGAAACGAAGGCAGAGTCCGGGATATAAACAGCTGCTTCCAGCTGTAAGACCAGTGTCTGCCTTCGTAGTCCAGTCTTGAAGGTGACCGGGTAGAGACGCTCGGGCCAAATCCCGAAAATATACGAAGCATATGGTATTTTTCCTCAAAACATGCCTTTTATTTTATCAGCCGCATCTGCTTCGGTCAAGACTTCACCCGTACAACCATACTTTCCCAGCTGGCATGCATGTCCTTCCAATCTTTCTCCTCCTGGGAGCGTCCATAAATAAAACGTTCATAATGATTGGTCAAATACGACATTTCCTCGGTGCCGTAAATATGGTCCACCCGCGCAGCATACTCTCTAAGTGTTTCACTGTCTTTTCGACTTATGCCGTCCCGCTTTAGTATGAAAATCAAGGCATTTACAGCTTTAATAAAAGATTCTGTACTGTCGAGATTCTTAAAACGGTAAAGCAGCACCCGTTTAATAACACGGCCACGGAACAGCAGGAGCAGAGAAATTCCAATTGCCGCAGCTCCTGTAATAAGCGGCCAGAACGGGAAGCCTCCGGAAGCGGAAGTGGCTGTCTCATCTTCCTCTTCTTCCTCTGGTGCTTCCTCTTCCTCCTCTGTCGTTTCTTCAGAATCTTCCTCTTCTGTGTCTTCTTCGATTACGTCTTCTTCCGTGTTTTCCTGGAACGTGTAATCAAAATCTGAAGAAAAACCGAGAGTCGGTTCAAATGGCACCCACCCTACATCAGGGAAGTATACCTCCACCCACGAATGGGCGTTGGCGTTGGTAACCTCGTACGTTGTCTGTTCGCTCGACACATCCACTTCATCTCCACGTGTAAAACCCTTCACCCAGCGTGTAGGAATATCGAGGGTGCGGAGCATTACGGCCATGGAAGTGGAAAAATTGTCACAATATCCTGTTTGTGTTTCAAATAAGAATTGCTCCACATAATCCTGGTCTTCTTCCGGCACAGGGACATTTTGTGTGTCATAGGTGAAATCCGGCCCGCGCAGATATTCCTCGACTGCGCGCACGCGATCGTAACGGTTATCCTCCCCTGCGGTCAGCTCTTCTGCCAGCTCACTGACTGAATCAGGAAGATCTTCCGGCACGTTTAAAAAGTTATCCACGATTTCTTCCGGGTCCTCTGCTGAAGTATCCCGCATTCTTTCAATAGGAAATGCAGCTTCTTCATACGTTACAGTATACGATGATGCTTCATAGGACTCATCATTCCGAAATGTGTTTGCTTGTCCGTCGAACTGGTCCACCTCGGTTACAAGATCCTCCGCTTCGGCTGCAACCGCTGTTAACGAACCTGGATAAAATACAAAATCAAAGGAGCGGTTTTCTGCCATCTCCACATCCATTTCAAGCTCTTCGGTTTCTACGGAATCTTCATATAACGATGCGGTGGAATCTGTATCAGCTTCTGTATCCGACTCCCAGCCCTGGCCCGTATATACGTTTTTAGACTCCCCGCGCCAATACCCTCCCCCATCTCCTGTTGCGGAGAAAACAGGGTCATTATCCATTTCAAAGCCGCCTCCGAGACTCTCATCATTGTCTCCATAGCCTATCCGCTTCGGCCCGCTCCCGACGCCGCCTTCAATTCCTGCGGCGGATTCTAAAAATGGCAGAGGGTCCGGCCACTGCGGCTCCGCTTTGGGCGCTGCAGCTCCCGCTCCTGCTGCAACTGCCAGAATCAGGGCAGTCAATCCGATCCACTTCAGCAGAAAAGCCGGTTTCTTTTTCCCTGGAAAATAGAGAGAAAGGCGGTCCCACTGCAAAAGAGCAAGCAGTATAAATCCTAACATAACAACGCGAATAATCGCAGAACTTCCGTCATATGGCAGAAAGGTATCCATAACTCCTATATAAATGACAGTAAAAAGAAAAAAGAATAATATTCTCCGTGCCTGAACTATCCAAAAATAAATAAGGTAACTCATAATAGCAAGTAAAATTAAAAACAAAAAGCTTCTAAACATATCAGAGAGTGCGTACCAGTCCCCGTTTCCTATCGAAGAAAAACTCTCATTTAAGTCTTCCATAAAAAGGGCAATCCATTCACCGCCCAAAATCATTGTGTCAAAAAAGATAGAATGGACAGCTATAATAATTACACCGCTCACCATCAGCAGCGACAACCACCAGGGAAACCGCACAAACATAATGATAAAATAAAAGAAAGCTGCAACCATAAAAACGGGGACATAGCCGGTGTCCGTCACTTCCGGAAGCGGAAGCAGCCATTCCATAAGCAATAAGTAGCCGAGCATGTAAAGAAAGAATAATCCCGGCGTGCGCTCTGCACGAAACATAGTAACACCTCCAATCATGAAACCTCAAATACCTGCTGTACCAATCGAACGGTATGCAGAGCCGCACCATTTCTCTTCAGACGCTCCAGCCTTTCTCTGACAAGCTCTCCCTCAGAAAGACCAGAGATAAATTCAACGGTGACGCTCTTTCCATTGTTCAACAATGATTGAATCTCTTCGTAGCGGCGCTGATCAAGCTGAGCCGTGATAAACACAATCGAAGAAAACGTTGTGCCTGGGACAAGAGGATGCTTAACCGGCTTGGATGGCTGAAATTTTATACGTGCCAGCTCCCGGTAGATTCTTTGATAATGATTTTTCTGCCAGCCTGATTCCACCCTGACGTTCTCCTCTGTCGAGAATGCCAGGCCAACAGGAATTTCTTTCTTAAAAGAGTAATCTGTCAATGCAGCGGTATACTCCACCATATGTTCAAACTGCTGTTCATTCAGTTTATCAGATTCTGAATCGAGCACTATTAAGTACCCTTTGCCGCGCTGCGACTCGAATTCTTTTGTAACCAGCTTCCCTGCCCTCGCAGACACCTTCCAATCAATGCTTGTCATCCGGTCTCCCGGCACATAATCTCGAACGCCGGCCACCGATCGAACTTCTTCATTCAGCTGAGGAGAAACGTTCATTGCGTCCGTTTTTTCATCCAGACTGGTCTCCCAGCTTCTCAACCTTCTCAGTTTGGGCAGTACGCTCACGGACTGAGGAATATTGACGTTTTTTTCTTTATGAAAGAAGCCAAACAAATCCCCTGCTTCAAGAGTTATATCAGAAAAAAAATACTCCCCCCGCCTGGCCCCTTTCATCGTGTACCGATATGTTACCTGCTTAGCTCCAGAAAAGAAGAAAATAGTGCCGGACATATTATCAGTACGTTCCAGGCCGTAAGGCACATGATCGAAAACGCTTAAAAAGACGAGCGGAAATGCTGCTTTCTTTTTCAACGTGATGGTTACCGTTGTCTTTCCATGAAAAGGAAGAAACTCGTGTTCAATATGACGTTCGACATCAATCCAGCGAAAAGGAAAGGCGATAAAAACAGCATTAACCACTAAGATGACAAAAACCGTTGAAAACAAAAACCAGCTGACATATCCACCCTGAAACATCGCATACGCATACAAAGCTCCTGTCAGCAGTATCACAAACAGAAGCTTTATGCCTTTTCTTATTTGATTCCAGACATTCATATCAGCGCACCGCTTCTCTTTTAGATACAGGTACTCTCAGCACTGAGAGTATCTCTCTGATAACATCCTCACCGGCTTTCTCCGCCATCTGCAGGTCAGTCCGTAAAATAATACGGTGGGAAAGGGCATAAGGGGCGAGAAATTTAATATCGTCCGGGATTACATACTCTCTGCCTTTTAAGTAGGCGTATGCCTGACCTGCTTTCATCAGGGCTATGGAACCGCGCGGACTCACACCAAGAAATACATCCCGGTGGGTTCTTGTTTCTCCTGTAATAGTGATAATGTATTGTTTTACCGAATCATCGACATAAACCTTCCGCACCGCTTCCTGCATGCGCTGCACTTCTTCTAAAGAAAGGACGTCATGGATATCTTCAATTGGATGATGGTCCTCTACTCTATTTAACACTTCCATTTCATCTTCCCTGGACGGATAACCCATCTTTAATTTCAACAGAAACCGGTCCAGCTGCGCTTCCGGAAGAGGGTAAGTTCCTCCGTATTCAATCGGATTCTGGGTGGCCATGACAAAAAATGGACTTTTCAACGGCCTCGTTTTGCCGTCGACTGTCACACTGCTCTCCTCGAGCGCTTCCAGAAGTGCTGACTGCGTCTTCGGCGATGTACGGTTAATTTCATCAGCGAGCAGGACATTGCCCATCACCGGGCCGGGCCGGAATTCAAAAGCCATTGTTTTTTGATTATAAATGGAAACTCCAGTAACGTCAGACGGCAGCAGGTCCGGCGTAAACTGGATCCGTTTGAACTCTGCACCGATAGAACGTGCGATGGCACGCACCATCATCGTCTTACCTACACCGGGTACATCCTCAAGCAGTACATGTCCTTTGGCCAGAAGCGCCGTGAGACTTAATTCTATTTCTTCGCGTTTGCCTACGACGACGCGTTCAATGTTTCCTATGACATTTTGTAAGGCGGAACGCTCTGGATTCACTACTAATTCCCCCAATACTCAGTTACGCATATATGCACCTTAATAGTATCATATCTAAGCTTGAATGCGTTAACAGAAGCAGATTGGTATTTAGTAGAAGTCTGCTGCTGATGCAATTCGTTCAGCAGCTTTCCTTGCTCCCGCAATGTTACGCGCCGTCGGCCCCACTTCTAATTCAGAGAGCGCACCCATTACATGGAGCCCCTTAGTCCACTCGAGAGTTTCCGGCTTTGGAATTGGAAAGCCACATTCTCCGCATAATAGACTTTCCTCGTTAATCGTATCCGCCAACCAGTCGGCGCCAGGAATCCTATTCACAAACCCTGTGGCTAAGATTACCGAGCTGATCTCAATTTCCCGGCCACTTTCAAGATGAATCGTAAATTTATCACGAATTTTTTGTAGACCAGTAATGCTTCCGGTGACGGTATGTAATGTCTGTTTCTTTCGTTCACGGGTTAATTGTATGGAAAGGTCTTTCATAATGGACCCTTTATGACGAGCTTCCCGGATCATTTTTCTGCGTTTTCGGTAACTGGATTCCTTTTTAAACTGATTCATATATTTTGGGCCCTGCCAGCCAGGATCAGAATCAAACGTATGAATTTCCGGGGGTTTTTTCATAATAAGCGTAACGGCTCCGGGAAATCTTCTGCTCCATTTCAAAGCCGTTTGTACCGCGCTGACTCCACCACCTACCACAGCCAGTGGTGGTTGAACGCCGGCATCATTTCTCTTCTTTTCATCGAAAATATGCCATACATGCTGTGACACCGGCTCGTTATCTGCCCAGTCGGGCTGAATAGTATGCTCTCTCATCCCCATGGCCAGAACAACTTTTTCTGTACGCATTTTTCTTCCATCTTCAAGTCTCACCTCCCAATAGCCGCGTGCTTTATTGACAGCCTTGACCTTCGCCTGACAAAAGCAGTCCCTTAGACCGTTCTCTTCTATTGAATGCATCGAATGAGCGTGAAATAACTCCAGTGACGGTCTATCGAAACGGCCAAGAAAGTGAGAGGAGGACCAATTATTCTTTTTCGCAAATCTTTCCAGGCTGAATGGTGCCACATCAATGTGGTGGACAGAAGGAGAACGTAAAAATTTCATCCCTACGGCATTGGCACAGCTGCTCCAGCTTTGCAGCGGAGTCGGATGAGGATCAATAATTGCCAGTTCATCTATAGATACCAGATCGTTTTTACGAAGATATATAGCGAGTGTACATCCGTGTACGCCTCCACCAACAATCACCCACTTCTTCATCTCTATCACTTCCTTTTTATTTGACAGTTTTGCAGATAAACTTTAGTATAAATCGTAATAGTTACGATTTGAAATATATCACAGGAGAGGAAGAATGTATAGTGACCACTGATAAGCGCATACCAGTTACCGTACTGAGCGGGTACCTCGGGGCTGGGAAAACAACTATATTAAATCATATCCTCCACAATAAAGAAGGAATAAGGGCAGCCGTCATTGTAAATGATCTTGGAGAAATAAATGTAGATGCCAGCATGATTTCAGATAATGAAAGCTTTTCCTTTACGGAAGAAACTCTTGTAGAAATGAGCAATGGCTGTATTTGCTGTACTCTGAGAGATGATTTACTGGAGGAAGTGCAGCGTCTTGCAGAGGAAGGCCGGTATGATTATATATTAATAGAGTCCACTGGTATAGGAGAACCGATACCGGTTGCTCAGACATTTACTTATAAAGATGAAGATTCGTCCATTGACTTATCTGAGATTTCCAGGCTGGATACGATGGTGACGGTAGTGGACGCTTTTCAGTTCTGGAATGACTACGGATCAGGAGAAAGCCTGCTCGATCGAAAGCAGGCCGTAAATGAGGAGGATACGCGGGATGTTTCCGATTTATTGATCGACCAGATTGAATTTTGTGATGTCCTTTTGCTTAATAAAACAGATCTCGTGAGTGAAACAAATTTGCAAGAACTAAAAGCAGTATTGAAAAAAATGCAGCCTCGTGCAGAACTGATTCGCTGCAGCCATGGTAAAGTATCACCAGCCCAGCTGTTGAATACGGAAAAATTTGATTTTGAAGCTGCTGCCCAGTCCCCCGGATGGCTGAGGGAATTACAGCAGCTGGAGCACATTCCAGAAACTGAGGAATACGGGATATCAAGCTTTGTGTACCGCAGCCGCCGGCCTTTTCATGCTGAACGACTTTGGGATCTCCTTCACACATGGCCGGAAAATATCATCCGCACCAAAGGCATAATTTGGACTGCGGTACGAAATGATGAAGCCATTGTACTCAGCCAGGCTGGTGCATCCGTTTTATTTGAACCAGCCGGACGCTGGGTCGATTCGCTTCCTGAAGTGGATAAGCAGCTGCTTTTAAAAGAAGAGCCTGAAACGTTGCAGCATTGGGACACAAAGTATGGCGACCGCTGTACAGAGCTTGTGATCATTGGAAAGCATTTGAGTGCTGAGGATACAACAAGTATGCTAAATGAATGCGTCCTGAATGATAAAGAGATGAAAATGGACTGGGCAGAACTGAAAGATCCACTCCCTGTCTGGGAGTTCACTGCTGACTGATGATTAATGATAATTACATATGCTGTGGAGGCTGGGCGTCACCTGCCTCCTTTTTTGCATGTCTTTTTCCTCTTTCCAAGCTTTCCAATTACCAGATAATGTTTATGACTTATCTATTTCGTGAATAGAAATAGACAGCTTCATAGTAAAGAGGAAAGGGTGTTATCATGAAAGCAGTTACGTATCAAGGCAAGGAAAATATGCAGGTCAAGGAAGTAGAAGCCCCCTCCATTCAGCGAAGCGATGACATGATTGTCAAAATAACAGCAAGCGGAATTTGTGGTTCTGACTTGCATTTGTATAAAGGCGGCATTCCTGCCCCAGAGGATTATGTGATCGGGCATGAACCGATGGGAATTGTAGAAGAGACCGGTCCCGAGGTTAAAACATTAAAAAAAGGAGACCGTGTCGTTATTCCTTTTAATATCGGATGCGGTGAGTGCTACTATTGCAGCCACCAGATGGAAAGCCAATGCGATAATTCGAATCCCCATAATGAAATGGGAGGCTTATTCGGTTTTTCAGAGGATTTCGGCAGCTTCCCTGGTGGTCAGGCCGAGTATTTACGAGTTCCATATGCAGATTTTACTTCCTTTAAAGTTCCGGAAAGTAGTGAGCTTGAAGATGAGGCCGTCCTATTTTTATCTGATGTAATGCCAACAGCTTATTGGAGCGTTGAAAACAGCGGTGTAACTTATGGAGATACTGTAATCGTTCTAGGCTGCGGGCCAATTGGGCTGATGACTCAAAAGTTTGCGTGGATGAAAGGTGCAGAACGGGTCATCGCCGTGGATCAAGTCCCCCACCGGCTTGAGCATGCAAAACGAACCAATCATGTAGAAACGTATAACTTCAGTAAGAATGAGGAAATCGGAAAAATTCTTCACGAAACTACGAATGGCGGCGCCGAAGTTGTTTGTAGGAATGGACGGCACCGTTCCTCCGAATACTGAATTTGGTTCCGAAGGTGAAAATCAGTTCGGCACTATCAGTCCGATCATAACCGCCTCACAGGCAGTACGGAAATTTGGCGTCGTACAGCTGACAGGTGTTTATGGAACAGAGGCCAACAATTTCCCTATCGGTGACTTCTTTACTCGAAATGTCGCGTTAACAATGGGTCAGGCGCCCGTCATTCACATGATGCCGAGCCTATATAAAATGGTAGAAAACAAGCTTCTGGACCCTACCGATATTATCACTCATCCGCTTCCTCTTGAAGAGGCAGCAAAAGGCTACAAAATTTTTGATGCCAAGGAAGATAACAATATAAAAGTTGTGTTAAAGCCTTAATATCTCTAGTGAATTAGATAGAGGCCGCTTTCAGGGCGGTCTTTTTTTGTATGAAATATTTTGCCCCCTCTATTTCTTCATGGATTCCTCTACTTGGCTTCGGTGGTTATAGTCCCGGTGGAGGGGATATCTACATTTCCCGCGGGAAAACTGCCCTTTCCAGCGGAAATCAACTTTCCTTACGTGAATACCACACAGGAAAAAATGGATAAAGCTTCTCTTTCCGAGGTATAGTTCCCCTCTCTAGGGATATCATAATTTATCAAGGGATATCACTCGACTTCGGTCATTAATAGCCTCTTTTAGAGGATAACGATATTTCCTACGGGAAAACCGCCTTCTCCAGTGGATAGCATCTTTTCATACGCGGATACAACTCTCGGAAAAGTGGATACAGCTTCACTTTCTGGGAAAACTTCTCTCCCTGAGAGAAATCTTACCTTTCCAAGGGATATCCCCATGCTTCGGTGGAAAAGAAGAATAATGGAGTTTCATGTTCGCAAATTATTAGCTATGCCCAAATTAATATGACTGAAAACTTGTTTAAACAGAAAAATATCGGTTACAATGGTAAAAATGTTTGAATTTTTAAACTGGAGGTGCAGCTATGGAATCCAACGCAACTTTTTCGAACCTTGAGGATATTTTTTCAAGGACCCGAACAGCATTAAATGAATTTAAAGACATCATCACACCTGTTATTGAAGAAGCGAAGGATGATCATGAACGGCTTTACTGGCACCATATTTACGAAGAAGAAGATCATCGCTTTGACCGATTAGAGCATCTGCTTCCTGCCCTGCAATCCATCAATGCCGACGATTCCACGATTACTACTGAAGACAGTGAATTCGTTCACCTTCTGCAGGACATCAGTCTGGAAAAATTCGGGCTACATAACTTCTTAGAACACTTAGACCTTTCTTTATACACTTTTAAAGATACCGAGCTGGAAAAGCCGATCCAATCTTTGCGGGACATGACTTCAGAGGACTATCAGCTGACAAAGCAGCTTCTCGATCAGCTGAACGAAGAATTTAAAGGTGGACTTTCCTTTAAGACCTCCGTTCCGACCGATGAAAAAGAAGATATCGACGAACGATTAAAATTAGATACGTATGCCCCGACGGATACTCATTCCGGCAGCTCCGGGCAGTCGACCCCACAGCACAGTAAAAAACGACTCACAGTAGGCAGTTTAAAGTATTAAATTGGAGGGCTAAGACATGGATAAGACAACTTTGTTTGCAGATTCGCCATTAAACAGCAATGAATGGAATGAACTTGACCAGACAGTGTTCGAGCATGCGAAGAAGCAGCTCGTCGGCAGACGGTTTATTGATATTTACGGTCCGCTCGGTGAAGGCGTGCAGTCCTTTCCGACGGATATCTACGAGGCTCCCGGCCGCGGAGGAATGAGTCTGCACGGGGCTGATTCAGAGCTTTCGAACCCGACGAGGCGCATCAATCTTACAGTTCCACTTTTATATAAAGATTTTATCCTCTTCTGGAGAGATATCCAACAGGCGAAAACACTGTCAAGCCCAATTGACTTTTCGGCTTCAGCAAACGCCGCTCAGCAGTGCGCTCTTCTCGAGGATGACCTTATTTTCAACGGTTCAGAAGAATTTGGTTTAAAAGGGATTATGAATATTAAAGGGAAGCTTTCTCACATTCGCAGTGACTGGATGAAATCGGGAAATGCATTTACAGATGTAGTGGAAGCGAGGAATAAATTATTGAAGATGGGCCACACAGGACCATTTGCCTTAGTGCTTTCCCCTGAGCTCTATGCACTTATTCATCGTGTTCACCAGGACACTCATGTACTTGAAATCGAGCATGTGCGTGAGCTTATGACGGCAGGCGTGTTTCAGTCACCAATGATCAGGGGCAGCCGTGGTGTTGTAGTCGATGCCGGAAAACAAAACCTTGACCTTGCGATTGCCAGTGATTTTGATACATCGTTTTTAGATGAAGAAAACATGAACTATCTCTTCAGGGTTTATGAATCAATTGTTTTGCGGATCAAGCGCCCTACCGCAATCTGCACACTTGAGGATTCTGAGGAGTAATAATAAATATTCAAAGCGGTTGAATATCCAGTAACAATGCCGGTTACCAACTTTAATTGGAAAATAACGGATCGTATGTCCTCTGGGATATTCCTCCCTTATAACGCGAAAAGGTCAGGACCCGGTGTGAGTCCTGACCTTTCATCATTAAGCAATCGTATATACTTTTTCTTCGGAATAAATGGCGCTTACGTCCACTTCCTGCTTTACATTTTTTAAGCCTATGTCTTCGATTACCAGCATCGCTTCCTCTAAGAATACAGGGTTGTGGCTGCCGTTGTTCAATTCAAAAAGACGCTTTAAATACTTCTTTTTTTGGTTCATCTTTGTATGTTTAAACGCCTGGTTCTTCAGCTCGTAGATTTTTTTATGTTGCGGCTGGTAGATGATGCTGACTTCTTTTGCATTCACAATTAATTGCTGCCCGTCTTCCGTAACGCATCCTATTGAACACAATGCCGAACCAATCAGCTCGACTTTTGTGATGCAGACATTATTGTATTCATCCCCAGTCGATAAACGGAGATAATCGCTTTCAATGACACCTCCGATTTTTCTTTCATTCGCAAGGACGGTATTCATATCGTCAAAGCCATTAATTTGATTACTCATGATGATTACCTCTCCTTTTCATCATACCCGCTTTGGTGATAACGATTCTCATTATCATCATTGTAATTGATATTTCTCATTCAGTCAAGAATATTTTGAACATAATAATAAATTATTGAAAGGAGACAAATTTTGAAAAAATTAACTATTGGCTCTTTAAAACCAGGCGCTCCCCCTGTGCCTCAGGCAGAAAAGAAAAATTCCACTGCCTCCATTTCTGTACATAAACCATTACAAAATCCTGTAAGGCGTCAGCTTAAAATGGAGCAGAATAATTCTCGATTTACAGTAAATCCTGTGCAGCAGCAGACCGTTCTCGATACAGCCCTTGATCAAAAAATAAATCTTGATTATAAGTGCAAAAAAGGAACATGTGGGAAATGTCAGGTAAAGGTTTGGGAAGGAAAGGCAATGTTGCAGCCTGTTAATAATGCAGAAGAGAAAAGACTCGGCGAAAAAGTGAATGAAAATTACAGGCTGGCCTGTCAGGCGGTCTTTAATTAAGAAATGGTTTCCATCATTGTATGCAGGAAATCTACTCCTCATGCTCCCTCCTGATAAATGAAAAAGCTTCTTTCCGTCTTTAACCCTGGAAAGAAGCTTTTTCAATATTACTCCTGAGTTAGTAGAAATTTTTCCGCTCTAATATTTCTTAAAAAGGGACTAGGTTCGCCGACACTGTAAATGTGCAGGTGATGCATGGCTCTCGTACACGCAGTATAAAACAATCTGCGCAGGCTTTCCTCTCCATATATTTGAGAGGAGGCATTATAAATAATGACAGTATCGAATTCTATCCCTTTTGCCAGGTATGCAGGGATAACAACAACACCCTGTTCATACTCTTCGGTGTTTTTCTTTACGAGTTTAAGACTGCTTATCGCACCAAGAGAATCATAGGCGAAAGAACTTTCTGCAGCTGATTTACAAATTATTGCGATCGTCTTATATCCACTTTTTTGAAAGTATTCTACTTTAGAAAGTATTTTCCCGTTCAATTCAGAATGGCTCGACAACCTGGTAAGTGCCGGCATCTCTCCTTCCCGGTCAACAGCACTTATTTTTTCACCATCCGGAATTAGTTCGCGTGTAAACTCAATTATTTGCTTCGTCGACCTATAACTGCGGTGTAATGTAATACTTTCCGTTTCACTATGCCCAAATAAGCTGGTAAGAGAATGAAAGTCCACCATATTATCGGCGTGAGCAAATATGGCCTGATTAAAGTCCCCCAGCACCGTCATCCTGGCAGCTGGAAATAACCTCTTTAAAAATTCAAATTGAAAAACAGAATAATCCTGGGCTTCATCTATAAGCACGTGTTTAATAGAAGTGTTTGACTGAAAGCCTTGAATGAGCTCCTTTAACAGCAAAAACGGGGTTGCATCCTCTTGCACCAGATTTCCTTCGTCCAGCAACTTTCTTGTCGTAAAGCATATTTCACTCCACTCTGAAGGAATAATGTTCTCATTCCATAACTTAATACTGATAGAATTATCAAAAAGCTGCTTGTATAATTCTTTAATATTTATAAACTGAAGTGCTTCTACTCTCTTACGTAAAGACTTCAACTTCCTTCGTACGATCATACGGGCAAGCAATTCGTGCTCTCTTTCGTAAAACTCAAAGGAATCTTCATTAAATTCATCTGTCTTCTCTAATTGAATATATACCTTCTGAAGATCTTCTTTGCTGAGCAGTTCGATTTCTTCCTGTACCCATGGCTTTTTTAGCTCTATTTTTTCAATTTTATTAATCTCATTCATTAACCATTCTTTCAACTTATCAATTCTATTATGAAAATGAAGTGAAGTATCCTTACTATAAAAAATATCTGTAATTTGTTTAGAGGAAAAGAGCGTCTGTCCGCGAAATTTTATTCCTTTAAAAATCATGCCGGTCAGCTCTAATGATTCCCGATACCTTTTGATACCTTCAAAGAAACTGGATGACGACTTAAATTGTATACCGGCTTTTCGTATTTTATAAGAAGTGTCATCAGTGGCTTTCAGCACATACTCCAACTGTTCATAAGGATCTTCCACATTAAACGAACGACCCAGCCGGTATTCCAGATACTCCTGAAAGGTTTCCTGCTTCATATTCTCTTCTCCAAGTTCGGGAAGCACATGAGATACATAACTACTGAACATATTGTTGGGAGAAAATAAGATGATTTGATTTGCCTTTAGATTTTCCCGATACTTATAGAGAAAATAAGCGATCCTTTGGAGAGCTGCCGAAGTCTTGCCACTCCCCGCTGCCCCCTGGACAATTAATAGTCTCCCTCGAACGTGTCGAATTATTTTATTTTGTTCTCTTTGAATCGTCGCGACTATACTTTGCATATATTTATTAGAACCTTTACCAAGCACTTCCTTCAGGACTTCGTCTCCGATCGTAAGACTAGTATCAAACATTGAATCGATCGCACCATGTCTGATGTTATACTGCCACTTCTTCTCAAGTTCCCCTTGAATAATTCCTCCAGGAGTAGAATATTCCGCCGGTCCAGGAGGGTAATCATAATAGACACTCGAAATCGGAGCTCTCCAATCGTAAATCAGGATGGTTTCGCTTGTTTCATCCGTAAGCGTCGAAATTCCGATATAAATTTTCTCCGGTATACTAGTTCCCTTCTCAACGAAATCGATCCTTCCGAAATAAGGTACGTTCTCTATTCGTTTAAGACTCAAGAGCCTGTTAGAATAATGTCTATGTGTCCCTTGTCTTACTGACAAATCCTGCGCCTGTTGTCTCAGCCCGATAATCGTCTCAAGGTAATCGTCGAACGTATCCATGTTTACTTTAAGATCATCCCAAAAGTGTTTTCGGGTATTCACAACTTCTTCTTTACGCTTGGCAGTATCTGCTTTTACCTCGCTTATTTGCTCAGCAATGGTTCTCATCACCTTATCTAAATATTCCTGCTCTTTTTGAAATTCTTCGTTCAGAAAAACCACTCCTTAAGAAATCGCAAATTTAGGATTGACTTTAGAGAAACTTTGCCTTATAATTTATGATAGGGATTTTTATGATTTAATATTATATTAAAGTTTCTGTTAAAAAATAACACATATTCATTTTTAAAGCAATATGAATATTCGTTGATATAATTTTAATAAGTGTAACGTAATAAAATTTGTATATGTGGTCTTACAAACCAGCTGGATACTGACTCCAGCTGGTTTTTTCATTTTTAATCACAATCTCCTTCCCTCATAAAAAGCATAAAGTTCCGGGAAAGATTATACTCCCATATGACTGTTACCTATGTTAATTTCTTCAACCCTATACCTACTATTCAGTCAAAAAGGAGATTCACAGTTTAGACGCTGCTTCGAGGGGAATAAATTGAATAGAAAGAAATTTGAAATCCAGGAGGTTGAACGATGCCATCAACGGAAGAACTATTAGGGAAAGATGCAGAATCGCTGCTCGGCCATCAATGTGAGACGATTTCTAAAGAAGATCTTTACGTTCCCGGCCCTGATTTCGTCGACAGGGTGTACAAATCCACAGACCGGACCCCGGTGGTGCTTCGAAATCTGCAAAGCATGTTTAATCACGGACGCCTGAACGGGACCGGGTATCTTTCTATTCTTCCAGTCGACCAGGGAATCGAGCATTCGGCCGGGGCTTCCTTTGCCCCCAACCCGATTTATTTTGACCCGGAAAATATTATTAAGCTTGCCATTGAAAGTGAATGTAACGCCGTCGCTTCCACCATCGGCGCGCTCGGATCGGTGGCAAGAGACTATGCCCACAAAATTCCGTTCATCGCAAAGCTTAACCACAATGAATTATTAACGTATCCAAACACTCACGATCAGATCATGTTCGGTTCGGTGGAACAGGCATATAATATGGGCTGTGTGGCGGTGGGAGCGACGATTTATTTCGGCTCCGAGGAAAGCGGCCGCCAGATCCAGGAAGTCAGCCAGGCTTTCGAGCGTGCCCATGAGCTCGGCCTCGGCACAATTCTGTGGGCGTATCTTCGCAATCCAGCCTTTAAAACTGATGATGATGATTTCCATACTGCTTCTGATTTAACCTCGCAGGCCATTCATCTATCAGCAAGTCTGCAGGCAGACATTGTAAAACAGAAACTCCCCACTACTAATCGAGGCTACACTACCGTGAAATTTGGAAAAACACACGATGATGTCTACTCCAATTTAACGACTGACCATCCAATTGATTTAACCCGCTACCAGGTTGCCAACTCCTTTATGGGGAGGGCCGGACTTATTAATTCCGGCGGAGGATCAGCAGAAAGGGATTTAAATGAAGCAGTAAAAACCGCCGTTATCAACAAACGTGCCGGCGGCATGGGTCTAATTATGGGCCGTAAAGCCTTCCAGCGGCCCATGCAGGAAGGTGCAGACATTATCCGGGCTGTGCAGGACGTCTATGCAGATAAGTCGATTACCTTAGCTTAAGAAATAAGTATTGTAGCTTCCATCCCGTCCATTCCTCACACATGGGCGGGTTTTTTTCAATCAGCAAGGAAGGAGTGATAGGGTATGACTGCAAAAGTAACCGTAGTTGGAAGCTTAAACATGGATCTGGTAACCTCTACTGAGAAGTTTCCGCAGTAGGGAGAAACAGTTATTGGCAGAGAGTTTGTCACAATCCCCGGCGGCAAAGGATCGAATCAGGCAGCAGCGGCGGCACGGCTTGGGGCCGAAGTGCGCATGATTGGCTGTGTCGGCTCTGATTCCTTTGGAGACGTCCTATTACAAAGTATGAAAAACGAGAACATTGAACTGGATGGAGTGAGGAGCGTTCCTGACATTTCCACGGGAGTTGCCTCCATTACAGTTTCAAAAGGTGAAAATCAAATTATCGTCGTTCCAGGGGCAAACAACGAAGTAACACCAGAGTACGTACATACACACTCCTCCAGCATTGCAGACGCTGATGTGTTACTCATACAGCTTGAAATCCCTCTTTCCGCCATTCGCGAAGCAATACGCATAGCGAAAGAGAACAATGTCCTGGTAATTCTGAATCCAGCTCCAATTCAGGAGCTCCCGGAAGATATTCTATCTAATGTCGACTGGCTGACTCCGAATGAACTTGAGGCGGACGGTTTATGTAAGCCAACCAACCACTCTATTTTAAACAAATGCATTGTTACACATGGGAAAGATGGCTCTGCTTTTTATGAATATCCGAACAACGTGCAGCATGTGCCTGCCTATTCAGTTCACGTAATAGATACAACAGGAGCAGGCGATACCTTCAACGGAGCCCTTGCCGTTGCCCTGACAGAAAAAATGCCTCTAAAAAAAGCCTGTCAGTTTGCGAATGCCGCAGCTGCTCTTTCTGCCACTCAAATGGGAGCGCAGAGAGGAATGCCTGTCAGAAGTGCGGTTGAAGCACTTTTATTGAGAAATTTTTCAAATTAAATTAAATTTCTCTTCCAGACGTGGTACGATTCATAAAACACTTCCACTGCCTTAGCGGCTTCCCGCGACAATTCAACCGGCCAGCGGCAATAAGAGGACATCGGTATGCCCTGCAGGCTGGCCAGGTGTTTTGCGGTTGCTGGATAAGCGAAACGCTGCACACTGTCGAGCAGTACTAATTGTTGATGCAGTTCACTGGAGTGCCTAGAATCTGGGTTTACTGTCGCTTCTTTCCAAAAGTCCAGTACAGATTCATTAAACGCTGCCGTAATCGTTGCCATAATACCTCCGGCTCCCTGTTTGACCGCATCAAGCAGAAATGGAGTATTCGCCTGGAAAATTGTGGTGTTCCCGGCACTTCTACTAATTTTGTGTTGAATATCCTCCATCGTACACGTTGTATCCTTGATCCCTTTTATGGACGAGATTTCAGAAAGTCTGCCCCACACGTCCGCTTCTATTAGATTTGGTTGATTCTGCGGCCATTCGTATAGAAATACCGGCAGTTCCGAGGATTCGGCAAGCTCCCTTAAATAATTCTCAAGCTGCTGCTGATCCGTCCCCATCTTATCAGGCGGTACAAGAACAATGCCGCTCACACCAGTGTCACTCATTCTTTTAAGCTCCTCTTTATGCCAGTAAGACTGAGGATGAACGTTCGCGGTGGCAAGCACCGGCGTATTACCGGCACGTGCTGCTGCCTGCTTCGCAAGCTTCAGCCTTTCCGAGAGACTGAGCCAGGCCATTTCACTCGATCCGCATACACTGAATAATCCGTGCGGTCCTGCTTCAAGCTGCCAATCTACATACCTGTCGTAGCCGGCCCAATCAATTGCGCCATTTGTATTAAAGGGTGTTAGTAATAACGTAAAAACCCCACTGTATTTTTTATCGTTTACCATTATTGCCCCTCTCTTTAAATTATTCTGAGTATTCAATTTTATTATAAGATCATGCACCTGAAAAACTCTAGTGTTTCTTTCCCCCCGCCCTAATTTATTTGTTCATTTATTTCGGTTATAATCATTAGTAATACAGCGGGAAATTAAAGGGGATACACATTCTATGAAACCGAAAATTCAAGACGTGGCAAAGGTTGCCGGTGTCTCTGCAACTACAGTATCAAGGGTGCTGAACAATCGTGGATACATCAGTGAAGAGATGAAAAAAAAGGTATATGGGGCAATGGAACAGATCAATTATATTCCTAATGACCTGGCACGTTCTTTATATAATAAAAAAACTAATATTATCGGGCTGATCGTACCTACTACCAAAAATCCTTTTTTTGGTGAGCTTACTGCTGAAATAGAAAATTTTTGTTCTGAACAAGGCTACAAAGCTTTGATCTGCAACAGTTTAAACAACATTGATAAAGAAAAGCAGTACTGGGAAATGTTACGAAGAAACCAGGTAGACGGTGTTATTGTTGGCACCTACAATCGAGGTCTGCTGGATTATGATCAGCATAATTTACCTACGGTAGCCATTGATCACTATTTGTCTAAAAATATCCCGGTGGTCGGATCCAATAATTATCAAGGTGGAAAATTAGCTGTAGAGCAGCTGCTTCGGACAGGATGTAAGCGCATTATTCATCTGAACGGTCCCTTTGAGCTTCAAACTCCTGCGAACCTGCGCAGAAAAGCTTATGAGGATGTGATGAAAAAACATAACCTTCCTTATGTGACCTACGAAATTTCTGGAGTATTTGACCAAAAAGAGCAGGATGATGTAATTAATAAAATGTTTGAGGAAAAGCCAGACCTGGATGGAGTATTTGCGAGTGATGATTTATTGGCACTCGCGGTGATAAGAAAAGCGGAAAGAAGAAACATTTCGATACCAAAACAGCTAAAGGTAGTAGGTTATGATGGAACAGATATCATCCGCACCATCTTCCCAAAGCTTACAACAGTGTGCCAGCCCACAAGAAAAATTGCAGAATCGGCAGTAACGCTGCTCCTCCAGCAATTAGAAGACTCCAAACCACTCAGCCATGACGATATAAGGCACGATGTGTACTTCCATGCTGGTCAGACCATTTAAACTAGCTGCATTATCTTGTATCTAAAATTAAAATAAACCGGCTGCTTGTATTGATAGTGCAACAAACAGCCGGTTTTTTTATTATTCTATTACCTTCTTTAAACTCCATACATTCACTTCTTCAACCATGACATTTGTATTTTCCGTATAAATCTGCATCCCGGTATTCACAGGCTCAGGGTAAATGCGGTTTGTAATCCAGGCTCCGCCGTCTCCGGTACATACTTCTAACGAACAGGTATCCATAAAGAGTCGGAGAGAAATAGTATCCTGTACAACCACTTCCGTTTTACTGATATTCGGTTGTGTCGCACCTCCAGAAGCTGTCGAGTCTACTACAAGCTCATTCGTCTCCATATCGTAGTATACCAGGGTTTTTTCTTGTCCGTCGGACGAAGCACGCAGATGAAGTCCAGCCTTCCCTTTATTTTCATTTATTTTAATATCAACCTTTATCTCATAGCTGTGCGCTAACTCACCATCTCCATTAAGATCAAAGCTCTCACCAGCATTTAAAGCTACATCGCTGAATTGCTGCTGGTTACCACGCAGATTCTCTAATTCCCGCACAGGCAACAATTTCACTTTATTCTGCTCATCCAAAACTACTTCCCTTGGAATGGTCATCGCTCCCGCCCATCCCTCGGCCTTCGTAGGAAAATCTGTTTCCCACGTATCCATCCATGCAATTAATATCCATCTTCCCTTTTCATCCTGGAAAGTCTGGGCTGCATAAAAGTCTAAACCATCGTCAATTTCCTTCTGCGACTCCGGTAAAAACTTTCCAGTGCTGTAATCCATATCGCCAATCATCACAATATTTTTTCCATTTTCCATATTCATTGGAGAAAGAACTAATGCATGCTTTTCACCAAGTGGAAATAAATCCGGACACTCCCACATATCCCCCTGCGTTCCGTCACCCTCTAAAGCTATCCCTCTATACTCCCAGGTGTCCAAGTCATTCGATTGAAAGAGAGAAACCGCTCCATTTCCATTGATACTTGAGCCTATTACCACATACCATGTATCGTTATACTTCCATACTTTTGGATCGCGGAAGTCCTCGGATAGTCCGGAAGGAGGTTCTGATATGATAGGATTCTTATTTTTTTTCTCAAAATGAATACCATCCTGTGATACAGCAGCAGCCTGTACCTCCTTCGGTGTTCTTCCGCTTATATGACCTGTGTATATTAAGACAAGCTCTTCCCTGCAGGACACGGCGCTTCCTGAAAAGCAGCCAATATCCTCATTTGCTTCTTCATGATCGTATACTTCAGATGGAGCCAGCGCTGCCGGCTTGTGCTGCCACTCAATTAAATCTGAGCTGACCGCGTGTCCCCAATGCATCGGTCCCCAGTCGGCATTATAAGGGTGATGCTGATAAAACAGGTGATACAATCCGTTATGCTGAATGAGCCCGTTTGGGTCATTGAGCCAGCCGGCCGGAGCCATAAAATGATAGTTTAATCGGTAATGCGCCTTTTCAATGGTTTTTTTTTGTTTTTGTAATGCAAGCATCGCCCGCTCAATTTGTTTGCTGTGGTTTGTATTTGTCATTTTCATCTATTGTCCTCCGAATCATTTATAAGACTTTTATTTTTGTCCTGTTCCTGATGATCCCAGGCCTTGAAGAAGATATTTCTGGGCCAGAATATAAACGATGATCAGCGGAATGGTGGAGATCGTCAATATCGCCATAATCTGATTCGTATACACTGGCTCAGTTGAATTTATATTTGTAATCGCGACCTGCAAAGGAAATTTTTCAGCATCGGTTAATATCATTAATGGCCAGATATAATCATTCCAGCTGACTATGAATGACAGTGTGCCGACGGTAGCAATCGCCGGCTTGGACATAGGCATCATGATTTTCCAGAAAATAGCCCAATTTCCCGCTCCTTCTAATTTGGCTGACTCAATCACTGAATCAGGCACTGCCTTAAAGAAATTTCTAAATAAATAAATGAAAAACGCATTCGCAATTAACGGAATTACTACGGCTAAGCGGTTATTCACCAGGCCGAGGTTATGAATAATCGTAAACTGAGTAATAATGATGGTTTCTACGGGTACAATTAACATCGCGAGCAGCAGGCTGAACAGAAAATTTCTGCCGAAAAATTTAAATTTCGCAAATGCATATCCCGCCATTGCATTTATAACAATCGAACCGATCGTGACAATCGCCGCGTATAAGATACTGTTGAATAAATAATTAAAAATATCAAATCGATCGAACAGCTCCACATAAGAGGTCAGCCATTCACTTACTTGAAACGATGGAAGCAGCGCCTGTACACTATTTAAATCCTGGTAGATGCTTTCCTCAGATTTCAAAGAGGAGGAAATCATCCATAAAAGTGGAAAAATAAAAAATAGAGCCAGTAAAAGCAACAATCCATATTTCACTACTTTTTTTATTCCCGGCATTTACATATCCTCCTTTGCCAATTTGCGCTGAACGAAGGTAACAATGGCAATGAGAACACCGAATACAACCGTCATGGCACTTGAGTAGCCTACGAGCCGGTCTGTAAAACCGGTCTGATAAATGTAATAAATCGGTGTCATTGTAGAGTTTAACGGACCGCCCTGCGTCATAATCATCGGCTGGATGATTAACTTAAACGCTGCGATTAATGTTGTAAAGACAATCAGTGTAGTCGTCGGCCTTAATAACGGCAGTGTAATGTGAAGAAAACTCTTCCATTTATTCGCTCCATCAATTTTTCCTGCTTCATACACTTCCCTGGAAATGTTTTGAAGTCCAGCTAAAAATATAAGCATTTGGTAGCCCGCTCCCTGCCAAGCAGAGACGAAAACAATTGCAAAAATTGCCTGATTCGGACTCGTTAAAAACGGCTGAGCATCTATGCCTATTCCCTGAAGCATAGAGTTAATCAATCCATCCGAAGGATTCAGTAAGTAGAGCCACAATACGGAAATCACCACTAACGACATCACAACGGGTGAAAAGAAGGCCACTTTCAGAAAGATATTTCCTTTTTTCGTATTATTGATCAACAGCGCGAGGCCCAGCGCTGCCCCTACCTGAACAACAATAATACAGACCACAAAAATGGTTATATTCTGAAGGCTTTTAATAAAAACAGGATCGCTGAAAAGCTGGGTAAAATTACTGAAACCAACAAACTGCCTTGAATCAGGTGTAAGCAGATAGTAATCGGTAAATGCATAGTAAATCGTTAATAATGAAGGCAGAAACAAGAAAGTACCTAACAACACTAAGGCAGGAAGCAGAAAATAAAACGGTTGAATGTGAAATTTTATAGTTTCCAGACTGAAGGCTTGTTTTTTTTCCCGATCTGCTAATTTATTGGAGACATCCATTATTGATTCCTCCGATCTATCGCTGTCTGCATTTCTTGGGCCTTCTCATCAAGAAGCTGCTGCAGCTCTTCTTCATCCTCGTAAAAGGACAGGCCGGTAATCGTCTGCTGAAACGCTCTTGTTACCTGCGGATAAGCAGGTATTACTGGACGCGGCTGCCCAGACGCAGTATTTTGCTCAATCAATTTATTCATTTGAGGAGAAACCTGATCCTCCAATTCCTCTGCCGCCGACTTTCTGGCAGGAAGAACCGTATTGCCAAGACTTATATCTACAAGCGCTTCGGTCGTAGTCATGAAATCAATCAGCGCTCCTGCCGCCTCTTTGTTCTCCGCACTCGTCGACATCGCATACTGCCAGCTTCCGGTAGGGGAAACAAGTTCATTTGTGTCCGGAGAAACCGGGTATGGCAAAATATCATAATCAATATCCTGATAGCTCGTTTCCAGCTGCTGAATTGACCAGGAGCCGCTCATCATCATAGGATACCGCCCTGTTTCAAATCCGTTTTCTGCAGGTGAAATCGTGGTATAATTTTTATTCTGCATTTCCTGCAGGAAGGACATAGTTTTTAACCCCTCATCGTTGTTAAAGACATCTACTGCCTGCCCTCCGTCTTCAGACACCACATTTCCACCTTGAGACCAAAGAAAAGGATTAAACGCATACATTAACCATTCACTCTTATCGTCAAGACCCATATCAATTGCCGGCTCCTCAAAGGTTTCCGTCAGCTTTTTGGAGACGGCCATAAATTCGTTCCAGTCCCACGGGTTTTCCACTGTCGGCAGCGTATCTAAATCAATGTCCGCTTCTTCAAACATATCTTTATTGTAAAAAATACCGACTCCTGATTCTGAATAGCCGATCGCATAAAGCTCCCCGTCGTACGTTCCCTGATCTATAATACTCGGCAGAAAATCATCTTTGTTCGACAGATATTCACCGATGGGTGCAATAATATCTGCTTCTGCATAAGCAGCAGTATTCGGACCGTCAAGTGTCAGCACATCCGGCAGTGTCTCAGTGGAGACTGCGGCATTGACTTTATCTTCATAGCCGCCGCCGCCTCCGCTGCGAGGAATGAATTCAATCTCTGCCTCATACGTACCCTCGTATTCTTTATTAAATTGCTGGACCGTTTCATGCATCACTTCCCCTTCTGGACTTTCCTGCGACGTCTGCACCCAGAAACTGATGGTTTCTACTCCTGCAGTACCACTGCTTTCTTCTTCATTACATCCGCTTAAAATAATCAATAATAAAAATAAAACTGCAAAATAAGCAAACTTCATAGCTTTTCCTCCTCTCAGGTGTAACCGATTACTTTTAATGATTTTAACGTTCATTTTTCGATATGTCAACCGGATGACATATTGTTTATAACCGCAGCATTCCATATGATAAAACTATTTTTTTTCTTTCTATATCAGTCATTTCGCCTGTTTTCATGATTGTAATCTTTTATTTTAGACAACAAAATCCTAATTTTTCTCTTTAGTCTAAACAAAAAAAGAGCTGTCCCTCTTTTGGGGACAGCTCTTTTTAGTCTAACTTACACTTCTATTTCCATTTCCAGAAGATGCCAGGATAGTGATTTCCCGTGCGCATCAAAATCTAATGAAGCTGCAACACCCAACGGTCTCGTTTGGTTAATGACGAAATTAAATGCTCCAATTTGCGGGAGGTCATACCTTTCCACGTCTCCATCAGTAATATGAGAAAAATGGGCTTCTATTCTATCTGCTGTGACCTTCTCTTCTGCTTTTTCATACATGCCTTGTTCATAGAAAATTAGACTGATATTTGTTTTCTGACCTTTATCCCCAGATCGGGCGTGGGCGATTTCTTTCAGCTGGATTCGTGCCATTCAATCCCTCATCCTTTGTTATCATATGACTTTCGATACTTTCTCTTGCTATTAATGTAGAATAGGCAGAAATCACTCTTTTAGTGTTTTTCCTTACCCCGCCCGGTCCACCGGGGCCATTCAACCATAAAGATTCTACTTCATTCCCAATTTGTTCCGCCTGATACTTGTCCTCTGCCAATGCTGCCACTCTAAGAAGCACTTCATAAGGCTCTATTCTCTCGTTAGAGCTTGTGCTGCCGTGAAGAGCATTTAAGCCGAGTAATTCATACTTGATATCTGTAAAACGAAGTGATCGCTTTTTTATTCTTTCCTGAATGATTTTTTCAGCCAGCTTACTTCTCTCCAGAGCATGATGCCCAGCGTAGCTTATCATTCCTTCTCCGAGATAGCCTTTATCTACTCCTAACGTCACTTTTAAGGTGTCCGTTCTTTCACGTCCCGAACCGTTCTCTACTCTTATAACGTTTGGTTCTTCCTCTGTAAAATAGACATTCGAAAAATCTGCTGTGACGTCGGGAGTGATATATTCTGAAGGATTCATCACTTCATAGAGTAGCTGTTCTTTACAGGTTTGAACGGTTACATTCCCTCCTGTGCCCGGTGTCTTAGTAATAAAGCCTTCTCCGTCTTCATTAATTTCTACAATAGGCAGGCCAACATTCCATAAGTCATCAATCTGCTTGTAGTAAGTGTCTGCAAAATAACCGCCTGTCACTTGCGCTGCACATTCAAGCAGATGGGAAAAAATCGTCCCTTTCCCCAGCTTATGCCAATCATTCAGCTCCCAGCTGAATTCATATACCATCGCAGCCAGAAAGAGTGACGGATCCGCTACTCTTCCCGTGATAATAATATCCGCTCCTTCTTTTAGAGCCGGAAGAATTTGCTCTACACCTAAATATGCATCAGCCGATATAATATCAAGCTCCGTATCTGACAACTTTTCTTTCGTTTCCCAAATCTTATTATCTGTCGGCAGAATCTGTTCCAGTACATCTGATCCTGTGACAGCTGCGGCTAGTAACGAATCCAGCTTTAATTCTTTTTTTATTCGCTCCACATGCTTCAAAGCTGCTTTCGGATTAGCGGCTCCCAGATTTGTAATGAGGGTGGTGCCCTTTTCTTTGCATAGAGGCAGCAGCTCTTCCATCCGCTCTTCTAAAAAAGCTCCGTATCCTTTATCTGCATCTTCACTTTTTTGAAGTTGAGCAATTGCCGTCGTCCGCTCTGCCAATCCTTCTAAAATAAGATAATCCAGGTTCCCTTTCTTTACTAATTCTTTCGCAGGGTCAATCCTGTCTCCGGCATAGCCTGCTCCACATCCTATTCTTATCGCCTTCAATGTACCAACCCCATTTTCTTGTATTATTTAAATAACTCCTATCATAATGGCCATGATCGCCATTACCACGCTGGTTCCAAAAGCCAGGGGTATTGCTTTTTTCTGAAGATCTCCTATATGCACTCCTGCCAGCCCAACTAATAGCCAGGTAGAACCAGTTAATGGACTAATGGGAAATCCTGTAGTCATTTGGCCAATAATAGCAGCTCTTCCCATTGTAACAGGCTCGATTCCAAAATTTTCTGCAACCCCGGCCAGTACCGGCAGCACACCGAAGTAAAACGAATCCGGGTCAAATAACAAACTCAACGGCATAGCAATAAACGCCAGGATTACAGGGAATGCTCCACCCCAGGAATTCGGCACAAAGTTCACCATGGAACCTGCCATTGCTTCAATCATACCTGTTTCCTGGAGTATTCCTGTAAAGATACCGGCTGAAAATATAATTGAAGCTGTATAGATAGCGCCTTTAGCATGGTTTTCTATGAGCTTCTGCTGGATATTCAGATCTCTGTAGTTTATCAATAATGCAATAGGCACTGCGATAATGAAGGTAATGGCTAACGGGAAAAACTCGGTAACAAGACAAGCTAAAATTAATACGGTGAAAGCAACATTTACGAAAAAGAGTTTTGGTCTTTTTAAGTCCTGCTCTTCTTGATCTATTTCCCTGTTTTTAAGTTCTTCAGGTAGTTCTTTAATAACTCCAATTTTCTTTCTTTCCTGCTTGCCCAACCAATAGCTGCAAAGTAATACCCATGCAAGCCCTACAGCTAACACCGGAAGCATTGGAGAAAACAGTTCCATGACATTAACATTTAAAACAGACGCCGCCCGGAGTGTAGAGCCTCCCCATGGCACCATGTTCATCGTCCCTGCACTTAAAGCGGCAGTAACTGCAAGTGTCAGCGGACTCATTCCCAACGCTCGATAAACAGGAAGCATGGATGAGACGGTGATTAGAAAAGTACTGGAACCGGAGCCGTCTAAATGGGTAACCATTGCGATAACAGCAGTACCCATTGTAATCTTTACCGGATCACCCCCGGCTATTTTAATTACTCCTTTAATAATCGGATCGAATAAACCGGCATCAAACATAATCCCAAAAAATAAAATCGCAAAAGTAATCATAATACCTGTCTGCGCTATATTGCTTAAACCGGTTTCCATAAAACCACTTAATTCCGCTACACTAAACCCTGCAAATAAAGCGACTAGAATAGGAACGACCACCAAGGAAAAATGAATGGATGCTTTCTTTGTAAGCACCAAAAATAACAATATTCCGATAATTAAAAAGCCCGCTATTGCTAAAATAGTTCCCACCACTTTCTCTCCTATGTATTTATTCCATCTTATTAAAAACGCTTACATAAGTAAAATATATAAAAGTTATATATTTATAACTAATAAGAATAAAGTGGTACCATTTTAGACATTAAGCAGCTTCGTTTTTTTTGAAGAAATATGCCAGAAGAAAAGCATTTTCCGCGCAAGTGAAAACCTTCATAATTCCCAGACTGCTTTAAGCAAAGTCATTTACCTGCTCAAAGAAGAAATTGGACTCCGTCTTCTGGATCGCTCCACACATCCATTCTGGAAATAGATGATCATCTTCTTTATTGGCGCCTTGCCATAATCTGACGGAAGGATAGCTATCAGGTCCAGACTGCGCAAGCATGGATACAATTTGTAAAAATAGATTTCTAACTATATCACCTGAAAGTAATTGAGCCTCGGCAAAAAACTCCCTATCATACAAATATAGGAAATGTCAATTTAGTCCATAGCTTGTGGCCAAATGTCAGAGGCATGCCCCTTCACTTTTAAAGCAAGGCAGCGAAAAATTCAGTATTTCCCTCTGCAAATTTTTAAAATACACAATCCTTCAAAACAGAGCCGTCAATATTAGAACCGGTAGCAATAAGTACCGTTTTGTCTGTCAGCGTAACTTGATTTTCCATCACCGCTGCCAGTGCCACGGCACCTGAAGCTTCGACGACCAATTTTCCAGTCAGCACAAATAATTTTATCGCCTCGCGAATGGAGTTCTCTTTAACCTCAACAATATCGTCGACCCATGCATTGATAAAATCGAGCAGGTACGGCTCTGGTTTTTTCATGGAAAGGCCTTCTGCCAGCGTGTTCGTTGACGGCAGTGTCACTATTTTTCCAGACTTGTAGGTTTGGTAATAAGCGGAGGAACCCTCAGCCTGAACGGCAATAATCCGGATAGAAGGATTAATGGCCTTCGCTGCCATCGCTATACCGGAAACTAACCCGCCTCCCCCGAGCGGGACAATAATCTGATCGACGTCCGGCAGCTGTTCGAGAAGCTCGAGCGCCACCGTTCCCTGTCCGGCAACTACATCGGTGTCAGCGACATTATGAACATACATATAGTTTTTTTCCTCTGCCAGCTTACGTGCATAGTCGTAAGCATCATCAAATGTTTTCCCTACAGGATGCACTTCTGCCCCAAGAGCCCGGCAGGTGTTAATTTTGATTTGCGGAGTCGTTTCCGGAACTGCGACAACAGCCGTTACTCCTTTTACTTTAGAAGCGTAGGACACCCCCATCGCATGGTTTCCTGCCGAAGCAGTTACGACAGTGATCGGTTCTTTTTCCGTTTCGACTAAAGATGCAATCTTGTTAAATGCTCCTCTCAGCTTAAAGGAGCCGACCGGAAGAAGTGATTCAGCCTTTATATAGAGAGAAGCTCCCAGCTCCATGTTCAGTAGTTCATTTTGCAGAAGCGGAGTCGGGTGCTGAAGAATTTCATGTAGACGTTTCCTCGCTGTTTTAAAATCATCAAATGTTACTTTATCCAAACGCTGACCGTTCATATTCTCAAGCCCTTTCTCTCTGTCGTAATTTGCACAATATATGTATTATTTTTTACACATCGTCAGCCTCCACTGCTGTTCCTCTTAATTATTCCTAACTTCTTCCTCTTCCATACCAACTGACATTCAGCCAGAGACGGCATGGAGCAAAAAGATCATATTTAGTGAAACAACTAATCTCTCCGCCGCATCCGCCGCAGCAAATTAATAAATTTCTGAAAGCAAGGTAAAAAACAGGGATATCCGGCTGGAGGTGGAATAATAATAGGTATATTCCTATCCTGGGAGGTGTGGTTTCATGATTAAAAAAGTTTATATCTATGTTGTATTGTTTGCCACATTAATGATGGTCATCGGTGGAAGTGTCGGTGTGTTTTCAGCTGTTTCGGACCTGATTGCACCAGCTCCTTACTATCAGTCCTTTGAGGATTATACGAGAATGTATGAAGTAGATCGTACCGGCGAGAATGAAGACTCTTCGAAGACTACTGAAGAATTAAGGAAGGAATACGATGAAATCGCGGCTTACGAAAAAGAAAGAATGCAGCAGCAGGCGAAAAATAGTCTCATGAAAAGCTTTGCCTGGATTGTTGTCCCACTTCCTGTATTTATTTATTTTCAACGCAGGCTTTTGAAAAAAGAAGATCAATAACTAGGAGAAGAAAATTCTGCCTCTTTTTATACTTTATCAAAGACTCTTAATGTGAAAACCCCCGCTCAGCGGGGGTTTTTCTTCCTTACAAATACCATTTTAATAATATGGGTACGGACCATAAGGATAGTAAGGCGGTATTATATATGGCAGCAGAGCAATAGTGGCTAACGCAGCTAGTGGAAAATTACGGCGGCGAAAGCGCCTGAACCTTCTCCTTGGTCCCCCGTATCCTCCGTAAAACTGACGGTCTCCTCCATAGTTTTCCTCTTCCGGCTCCATCACATCTTCTCCGACGAGAACATTTACACTGTCTCCGTTTACTTCCTCGATAATGCCATCCATCTGGCTTCCGTCATTCATTGTTAACATTGCATGGTAGTTCATGTACCTTTTGCATTGTTCATATACATTTCGGGGCTCTTCTGCCGGATAGTAATATCCATATTGTTCTGGATTCACGTTCATCCTCTCCTTTCACCTCCATGGTATTCACCCAGCAGCAGAAAGTTACTGTAATTATGGAACTATGTCTTTGCAATTTTAATTTTCTAAATAGGACAACCAAGATGTCGAATTTCTATACTTGTGTATAGGTAAATCAAATTGTTGTACATTAACTGTTCGCGCGGTTGTGATGAAAGCGCATCCAAACCAATTGCTGCAGGTGCTACAATCATTTGTGAAGGGAGGACGGAACAGTGCCGCTTGATAAAAGAAGCAAGAATATTTTAAACGAGCTTGTTAGTAACCCAAGTGTCACCAGTACCACTCTGGAAAATAAATTTGAGCTTACACGCAGGCAGCTCGGCTATAGCTTTACTAAAATCAACGATTGGCTGCTGGCCAAAAACCTCCCTGTGATTGAGCGAACGCGCAAGGGTCAATTTATGATTGATCAATCTGTATTAACTAATTTATATGATGAAGAAAAAATTTCTTCTTTAGACGTCTCAGAACTTAATGAGGAGCTGCGGATATATTCTCTTCTGCTGATGCTTCTCAGCAGTGAAGAGGAGCTGTCGTTATATCATTTTACGGCGGAGCTGAAGGTGAGTAAAAATACGATACTCAGTGATCTGAAGCAGCTTCAGACCTTTCTAAACGAGTACGATGTATCAATCCGATATTCCCGACGCTTTGGTTACTTACTAGAAGGTAAAGAATTTCAGATACGAAAGCTGCTCATCACGGTAACCTATCAGCTGCTGCACATGAACATGAGTGAATCAAGGATTAGAGAGCTTGCAAATATTCCGGAGGAAAAGATTAACGAGTTTCATCTCCGGGTTGAGAAAGTGGAGCAGAACCTCAATCTGAAATTCACCGATGAAAAACTGGCCACTATGCCGTATATATTTATTTTATTATTACGAAGAATTGAGCAGGGCAGAGAGCTCCAGTTCGTCTCCATAGAATATGAAGAGCTTTCAAAAACGAAAGAGTTTCAGGCGGCGGAAGAATTGTTTCGTGAAAGTGGCAGAATTTCGATGCAGGAAAGATTATTTTTTACGCTGCACCTGCTGACAACAAACGTGTATTGGTCCAAGTATATGACAGATGATGAGCTGACTCGTGAACTTCTGTCAGTAATTGACGATATGCTGAGGCTTTTTGAAAAAAGTGCCTGCATCTATCTTCAAGATAGAAATCAGCTGATTCATAAGCTGCTGCAGCATATAAAGCCCGCCTATTACCGTATTACGTACCAGCTGACCGAAACCATCGATGTCTTGCCTTTTTTTACGAAGGAAATCAAGGAATTGCATCATTTAGTAAAACGCTCCACCGGCCCTTTAGAAGCCTATGTGGAAACGGCAATTCCGGAAAGCGAATCTATATTCATCACCATGCTGATTGGCGGCTGGATACGCAGACAGGGGGAGAGTCTGGATCAGAAAACGAAAGCAATCGTTGTCTGTCCGCAGGGGGTCTCCGTTTCGAGATTGATGTTCAGTGAATTACGAGAGCTTTTTCCAGGCTTCGTCTTCTTGGATTCCCTATCAGTCCGCGAGTTTCTCGATTACGAGCTCGATTATGATCTTGTTTTCTCCCCAACCTATTTGGAAACGCAGAAAAAGCTATTTATTTCCAAGCCTTTTCTCAGCGAAGAGGAAAAATACCGCTTTAAGAAACAGGTCATGCATGAGCTGAACGGCTATATGGAAAATGACATAAACGTCCAGCATCTCATCGACATCGTGAAAAATCACGCACAGATTCATAATGAACAGGCACTATCTGAAGAGCTGCTGCGATACATCGATCGTGATGAAGATGCTTCCGTTACTCATTCTCTAAATGAGAAAAAAATTCATTTAAAAGACTTACTAACGCCGGAGCATATCGATGTAAGAGAATCGGCCGCTTCCTGGACGGATGCCATCCATATCTGTTCGAGATCATTACTGAATACTGGAAAAATAGAGCAGCAATACGTGGAGGCAATGATTCATCGTTCAATGGACGATCCTTATATTGTTATTGGGCCGAATATCGCAATTCCTCATGCAGCTCCTGAAGAAGGTGTAAATGAAGTAGGTATGAGCCTGCTCCGGCTGAAAAAAGGTGTTGAATTCACAGAAAAATATCACATTAATTTAATCATTATCATCGCCGCCGTGGACAAACAGCAGCATATCCACGCTTTAATGCAATTAATGAAACTGGCCGGCTCCGAGGCCGATCGAAAGAGAATCATAGATACAAATTCAAAAGGCACCATTTATCAAATCATACAAGACTACTCCACTGTTTAAAAAAGCGGGGAGCATCCATTAGATCGCGAGGTTTAGCACATGAGTACTATTCATCTGGATGAATCAATCATTTTATTAGAATTAACTGGTCAAACAAAGGAGGACATACTTCAGGCAATGGGTCAAAACCTCGTCGAAAAGAAGTTCGTAAAGAAAAGCTTTGTGGAGGCTGTTATCGAAAGAGAAAAAGAGTTTCCTACCGGACTTCCGACCGCAGGGATATCTGTGGCAATACCGCACACCGATGTGGAGCATGTAAATAAGAAATCAATTAGTGTCGCAGTGCTGGCTGATGAAGTGCACTTTGGAGTAATGGGCGATGACCAGGAAACCACGCCAGTAAAAATGGTGTTTATGCTGGCAATGAATGAATCCCACTCCCAATTATCTCTGCTTCAGAAGCTGACGCAGGTGTTTCAAAATGAAGAATTGCTGAAATCTCTAATCCGTCAGACGGAAAAAACAAAAATTAAACAGCTGCTCGAAGACGAGCTGAATCTATAAAACTATTAGGAGGCATTTATCATGAAAAAGAAAAAAGTGTTAGTAGCATGCGGGGCAGGAGTTGCCACGTCGACCGTAGTAAACAATGCAATCGAAGAAATGGCCAAGGAAAATAATTTAAACGTCGACCTCGTTCAAATCAAGATTACAGAAGTAGGAAGCTATATCGATACTGCCGATCTTCTGGTTACCACCGCCATGACTAAGAAGGAATATCCATTTCCAGTCATAAACGCCCGTGCATTTTTGACTGGAATTGGCACTGATCAGACGAAAGAAGAAATTCTCACCGAGCTGAAGAAGTAATATCTCTCCTCCCGGTTTTCTATTATAGGATTTTATAATCTGGAAAACCGGGACGGTATTGCAAAAATGTAGGGAGGACGAATCAAATGCAAGGTTTTGTTGATGCGATCCAAGGATTTTTAGATTTAGGTGCTACTGTAATACTGCCTGTAGCTATTTTCTTTTTAGGATTATTGTTCGGGCAGAAGCCTGGAAAAGCATTTCGCTCCGGTTTAACTATCGGAGTTGCATTTGTCGGAATTTTCTTAGTTGTAGATCTTCTGGTAAATAATTTAGGACCGGCCGCTCAAGGAATGGTAGATCGTTTAGGGGTTGAATTAAATGTTATTGATATTGGATGGCCTGCCTCCTCCTCAATTGCATGGGCCTCTGCAGTTGCCGCATTTATCATTCCACTAGGGTTACTTATAAATGTCATTATGCTCGTAACGAAAACGACGAAAACAATGAATGTAGATATATGGAACTTCTGGCACTATACCTTCATCGCTGCCATGATTTATGCCATTTCCGGCAGCATCATTGAAGGTCTCATTGGAGCTGTCATCTTTCAGATTGTTTGCTTGAAAATTGCCGACTGGACAGCACCGATGGTTAGTGAGTTTTATGAGCTCCCAGGTGTATCCATTGCGACTGGCAGTACAATCTCATACGCACCAGGTATTTTCTTAGTACAAGGGCTGCAGAAGATTCCGGGAGTAAAAAACTGGAACGCTGATCCCAATACGATTCAACATCGTTTTGGTGTATTTGGCGAATCAATATTCATCGGATTGTTTTTAGGTGCAACCATCGGGATTCTTTCAGGATACGGCGCCGGTGAAGTGATCGAAATCGGGATGGCTATGGCTGCCGTAATGGTGCTGATGCCCCGCATGGTGAAAATTTTAATGGAAGGATTAATGCCCGTCTCTGAATCAGCCCGCGAATGGCTGTCCAAACGCTTCGGCGAACGGGAAATTTATATCGGACTGGATGCAGCTGTTCTGCTCGGCCATCCTTCGGTCATCTCCACCGCATTAATTCTCGTACCGATTACTGTTGTCCTGGCCGTTATTCTTCCCGGAAATTCCCTGCTTCCTTTCGGGGACTTAGCAACCATTCCATTCGTAGTCGCGTTTATCGTGGGAGCTGCCCGCGGAAATATTGTCCACTCTGTGATTGTCGGAACGATTATGATTGCTCTGTCTTTGTACCTGGCAACAGATGTCGCGCCGGTATTTACCGACATGGCAAATAATGCTGATTTTAATATGCCGGAAGGCTCCGCACAAATCTCAAGCATTGACCAGGGCGGTAATTTAGTGAATTGGATCATTTATCGTATATTCAGCATCTTTCATTAATTTAGGGGGCAGACCATGAAGGCATTAGTGAAAAAAGAACTCGGATTTGGAAACTTAGAAATTCAGGAGAAGGAAATTCCTGCTCCCGGTAAGGATCAGGTGAAAATTAAAGTAAAATATGCCGGCATCTGCGGTTCTGATATACACACGTACGAAGGGCATTACAAAGTCGCTGCTCCCGTAACACTTGGCCACGAATTTTCCGGCGAAATCGTAGATATTGGCGAAGGTGTGACTGAATTTACATTAGGAGACCGCGTAACCTCAGAAACTACTTTTTCCATCTGCGGCGAATGCAGGTACTGCCTGAATGGCGACTATAACCTCTGCAATTATCGAAAAGGACTCGGTACTCAGCAGGACGGCGGCTTTGCGAAATATTTAATCGCAAGAAAAGAAAGCATTCATCATCTGCCGGAAAACGTAGATTTTCAATCAGCAGCAATGACAGAGCCGCTCGCCTGCACTTATCATGCCGTTGCTAAAACGGAATTTAAAATAGGAGATGTTGTGGTCGTTATCGGCCCCGGTCCGATTGGGCTATTTACCGCCCAGGTCGCAAAGAGCCTTGGAGCAGTAGTTATTATCACAGGTCTTTCAAATGACAAGATACGGCTTCAAAAAGCTGAAGAATTAGGAATCGATTATGCCGTTGACACGCAGATTCAGAATATTAAAGATCTTATTAACTATTTAACAGACGGCTACGGAGCAGATGTTGCATTCGAATGTTCAGGCGCTGCTCCTGCTGCCAGACAGGCACTGGATTTATTGCGAAAAAAAGGACAGTACGGCCAGGTTGGAATCTTTTCCAGGCCAGAGGTGGACTTTGACCTGGAAAAAATAATTCAGAAGGAAATCCGGGTCGTTGGAAGCCGCAGCCAAAGGCCTGCAGATTGGGAGCCTTCCCTTAGTCTGCTGAACTCCGGGAGTGTAAATGCGAAGGCGATGATTACTCATCAATTTGACATTACTCAGTGGGATGAGGCGTATGAAGCAATCAAAAGCGGAGATGCAATTAAAGTATTGTTAACTCCAATTGACTAATAAAACATTTCATGCAGAAAAGAGGGATCACGATGGTCGAGATGATGCTTGATTTTATGTTAGGACCGATGAGAGGAATTGGAAGCTTCTATTATGAATATCAGCACATTTTCAACCCTATTGTAATTGGCGCTGCTGTCATCAAGATATTTTTCAATCGAAAGAATAAGCATACAGCTGAAGTCTAGAAAGGAAAGCTCAAATGAAGGCATTAAATCTATATGATGAACGTGATATTCGTTTTGAAGAGATTCCCGATCCTATCATTGAAAAAGCGGATGACGTTATTATAAAAGTTAAAGCAACAGGCATCTGCGGCTCTGATATTTCACGCTTCAAAAAGCTCGGACCTTATGTAGAAGGAATGACATTCGGCCATGAATTCTCTGGAGAAGTGACAGATATAGGCTCAGGAGCAGCAAATGTAAGTATCGGAGAACGGGTGAGCGGCTGCCCGACGTTTCATTGCGGCCATTGTATCCCCTGCCAAAAAGGGGAGCTCTCCCGATGTAAGAACCTGACGATCATAGGGGCCCGCCGCCCGGGAGCTTATGCTGAGTACGTGAAGCTGCCGGCGGCTCACGTACTGCCTCTTCCTGAAAATGTAGATTATACTGCCGCAGCACTCGTTGAACCATCAGCTGTAGTGGCCCACGGGTTCTACAGAACAAGCATGCAGCCTGGAGCAGAAGTTGCGGTAGTAGGCTGTGGAAGCATTGGCTTACTCGCGGTGCAATGGGCAAGGATCTTCGGGGCAGAAAAAGTATATGCGGTCGATATTGACGAGTCGAAGCTCGAAGTCGCAAAAAAGGTTGGCGCCGATGTGCTGATCAACGCAAAGGAATCGCCAGCGCATGTGCAAATTCAGGAGCATACGGATGGTTGCGGAGTCGATGTCGCCGTCGAATCCGCGGGGTCCCCCGCCTCCTCAGCCCAAATTTTGGCTCTTCCAAAAAAAGGCGGGGAAGTCGTGCTGATGGGAATTCCTTATGCCGACATTACTATCGAGCGTTTTTATTTTGAACGAATCGTCCGCAATGAACTGCGTGTGCTTGGCTCCTGGAATGCACTATCCTCTCCCTTCCCCGGTCAGGAATGGCACGCTTCTCTTCACTATATGAACACTGGGCAAATCAATGTCAAACCAATGATCTCGCATCGCCTTCCCCTCGAGGAAGGCCCGAAAACCTTTGAAAACATAATAAATCAAAGGGAAAAATTTGTGAAGGTCATGTTTAGTCCGGAGAAAAAAAATAATCAATGATAGAAGCTGCTGAATTTTTTAAAATAAACTTGTAATTTTCAAAGGCTTATCATAATATTAGAGAAACTATGGCACGGAAATTGGAAAACGACTGGAGGGGGCCACCTACATGAAAAAGCGGTCATTGAACTATCTGGCAAAGGGTGTAGGATACTCCACTGCTGTTTTCTTCAAAAAAATAACCTCCAGGAGAAGTGTGTCTAAAATAGATCATACGCGGCTTATATCCATGAGGCAGGTTTTTCTTAAAGGATTACAGTGGAAAACACCACGGGCCGCGTCCTGTGGTTATATGTACATATTCACACCACAGGATCGTCTGTGGTGTTTTTAATTTGGAAAGGAGTAATTAGAATAATGTACATTGAAGGAAAAGAGATCTTTGTAAAGGCAGCAGAACAAGAAGAAACTGGAGCAGTGCTTGAGTTAGAAAAAAGGAATAAAGAGTTTTTCCAGCAATTCACCGGGCTCAAAGAAGAATCGTTTTACACCATTGATGGCCAATTAAAAAGAATCCGTACTTTCATCCAGGAAGCTAAAGAGGATAAGGGATATTTATTTTTTATCTGCCTAAAGAAGACGGAAGAAGTAATCGGAGAAATTATGTTAACAGAAGTGGTCAGACAAAACCTGCAGAGCTGCTGGATTGGATATTTTTTAAATAAAGATCATAATGGCAGGGGGTACATGTCTGAAGCTGTAAAACTGGTTGTTAACCATGCTTTTCGGCAGCTCTCATTTCACAGAATTGAAGCTGGAGTAATGCCCCATAACATAGGCTCTATGAAGGTTCTTCTAAAAGCGGGATTTCATAAAGAAGGCATAGCCAGAAAAAATGTTTGCATCAATGGAAAATGGGAAGACCATCAAACTCTTGCTATCATTAACGAGGAAGAATGATACTTTAAATTAGTGGGTGCGCCTGAGATTATAATTGATATTGAAGTTTGATGGTCAGGTTAAATAAAATATTTTTAGTTAACATACAATCAGAAAGGAGGAAGGCAAGGTGTTGACTGTCGCCAATGACAATTCCTCTCCCCACCTACACTTACGTTAAGAGATGGAGGTATCCTTGCTGAAATCGATGAAAAGCTGGAGGCACGGAATGCTTTCAGCTTTAATATCCCAACATGACTATAATTCACTTTTATTTGGCTTTTATATTTCTAAAATCTTATGGGATTTAATTCTTTTCTTAGATACAGAGGATGCTTTGGTTCTCTACCGTCCTTTGTTTTTTCAATGCAATAAGGTTCATAACTGCTTAATAATGAAAGAACCTTATTTTTGCGACTGCTTACACCATTACGCTTTCCCCAGGCGAAAATCACCCTGTCCGACTCTTCCACAGCTTTTGCTATAAAGTCGTCACATTCTGGTCCAACTGGATCTACTTCAGCTTTTAATACCTTTGCATCTTTTGAAATCAAAGCAAACAAATTAACTATTGCCATGCTTCCATACCCCCAGCTCGTGCATAACCTGCACAGCGTCGGAGGGTTGGATCACAAATTTCAACATCAGCCACACTGGGGTTTAACATGACAAATGCCACTCTCTTCATCGAATCATCCCACGCACACTGAAGAAAATAGCGATATTTCCTCTGTTGATCATGATCAAAAACTGCATCCACCTTCTCTGTTGAAAGCCATGGACGATTGGGCATCAGCTTTTATGCCTCCTTCTTTTAGCCAACAGAAATATCAATGAAATTGCTGTCGTTATATAACTCCGAAGAATAATCGATATTTACCTGTTGAAACTTTACCTGGGCTGCATCGTAACACTGCTCTGATATCTTCTTCTGCTAACACTTTATTTGTTTCCATATCTACAATTCACCCTTTTGTGTGATTTACCTAACGCTTTATGTAAATTATACAATGCGATTTTACTAGTGCCAATATTCATAGTATTCACCACTCTTATCTTTTTGTGTGTTATTCTAGATAGAAAAAGGAGGGCTTTCATGGCGACATTATCACAATTTAAAGATCGATTAAGACAAAGAGAGGCTTTGCCGGCACTCTGTCCGTCCGATATTTGGGATAGGGGGCTCTCTCAAGAAATTGAAAATACGTCAGGAATCGAACTCACAGGTCAGGAGAATCCATCCACGGTATCAGTGGAGGCTGTGAAATCCGGTCTTTTATTATGGAACGACGACCTATATGGCTCTCATACATTATCTCAGCAGCTCGAAAACGATTTAGGAAGCTGCTGGCACGGATTAATGCACCGCCGCGAAGGAGATTTCAGCAATGCAAAGTACTGGTACTCCAAAGCAGGTGATCTTCCTATATTCCCATCGCTCTACGAGAAAGCAAAAGCTGTTTCTACCATCGCAGCTTCCTGGGAGCAATGGGACCCGCACCGCTTTATTGATGAAGTCGAATGGGTGACATCCAATGGCTCAGAGAACTCTAAAGAAGCTGAAGAATTGCGGAAGATTCAAGAGATCGAATTATCTCTTCTATTGGATTACAGCTTAAGAGCATAAATTGGACTCCAATAGCAATCGCATATACACAAAAAGCTCCTTACAAATCAATCATGTAAGGAGCTTTTTTGGTAATCGAAATATTAACCTGCATTAGATAGAATCTATTGCATTTTTAATTGGCGTTGGTCCTCCCACTACTTGAAATTCTTTTCCTATCGTTGCTTTATTTTCTAAGGCTGCTACTATCACACCAGCAACATCTTCTCTGGGAATCTCCCCTCTTTCCACCTCGATTGCTGCCTCTACTTTGCCGGTTCCTTCATTATTTGTAAGCCCGCCGGGATGGATAATTGTATAATCGAGATCTGTTCTTTTCAGCCACTCGTCTGCATAATGCTTGGCTGCTACGTACGGGGCAAAAGAGGAAGAAACTGCCTGGATAGCCTCACGCCTCGTGTCAAACGAGCTGATCATAATAAACCGCTTCACACCTGCCGCCTTCGCTGCCTCGATCGTTTTTACGGCTCCATCCAAATCAATCAAAATAGTTTTGTCCTTTCCTGTGTTTGGTCCAGAACCAGCAGTAAAGACAACTGCATCGACTCCTTCTGCCGCTTTTGAAATGGACTCGATATCATCTTCTAAATCGACCACTGCCGTTTCCGCACCTAACTCTTCAAAAAAGGACGCTTGCTCCTGCTTACGAATCATAGCTTTCGCTTCCAGGCTTCCGTTATCCTGAATAGATGAAACAAGATGTTTCCCAATCTGGCCATTGGCCCCTACAACTAGAATTTTCATTTTCTCCATCCTTTCTAAGTAAAAGTATCAGCCAATAAGTTTTTCTTATCTTCATCCTAAATGGAAAGAAAGCAATATGTCTAGAACTATACCTCATTACTTTTGATTCGGAAAAAATGAGAGTCCAACTGTATATTCGGCATAACTTAACTCCAAACTGCATTAAATTTTTGTTTTTATTTGATTATATTTATTTGTTAATATTATTTCAAAACTATCCATAACCCTATTTTACGGTAAAATCAGCGCTATTTTTAATGTTAAGTTATGATTTCTATTAAAATTAATTTGAATATTTCGTTGACGAACACTTAAGAAACCCCTTACAATCTTAAATATGAATTTAAAAAACACAATAACAAATACAAAAATAACAAAACAAAAATATTTTATATAAGGAGGGAAGTCTTCTACAAAAAATATTATGAGAGGATGAAATCTTTTGAAAAAGGTTGAAAAAGGCAGTCTGGCGGCTACGTTATCTGTTTCCATGTCTAACTATTTAGAAGCGGGCTCCATTGTAGCCGGAGCTGCAAGCTTAACATTATGGGTGGAATACCTCGGGCTGACGGATACTACGGTCGGGCTTCTCGGAGCCTTGAGTGCCAACGGATTCGGAGCTGCAGTAGGGGCTTTGATCAGCGGATTTCTAGTGGATCGCTACGGAAGAAAATTTATTTACAAATACAACTTATTAGTCTATATGCTTGGCATTCTGTTAATTACGTTTTCGTTTTCATTTCCAATGCTATTAGTCGGGTATATTGTCACTGGTGTATCGGTAGGAGCTGGCATTCCACCTTCCTGGACCTACATTGCCGAAGAAGCACCCAAAAATGAACGAGCCGCCCGAGTAGGATGGGGGCAATTTGCCTGGTCGATGGGGCCGGCGGTCGTCTTACTACTTTCCGTGGCACTTGCGCCTTTAGGGTTATTAGGGAGCCGAATCATTTTCTTTCAATTATTCGTAATCGCTTTCTTTACATGGTTGTTTCAAAGAAAAATTGATGAGTCTTCAATTTGGGAAGAGCAAAAGAAAAAAGATCAAGCCACGAACCAAGGTGGTATTTTTAACAAGGAAAACTTAAAGGAATTGTTTACAAATCGGGCCAACCTACAGGCTCTCACACTGCTTGTAGGCGTATACGCATTTTGGAATATGGTTGCCGGGGTTATGGGGTATTTTATGCCTTATATTTATGAAACAGTTGGAGGGCTGTCCTCTTCCCAAGCCAATCTTTTGCAAACGTTTTTGTGGGTATTGACCGTTCTCTCCACCTATTTAGTTTTCATAAAATTTGGGGATAAAGTGAACCGCAGGTTGATCTTTAGTGTTGGTGCCGGAATGGGGATTGTCGCCTGGATTATTTTATCCTATGGCGGAATGGGTACCGTCGAACTGCTCGCTTTTGTTATATTGTGGGGGATTGCTGCCGGATTTGGTGCTCAGGCCTTTTATGGCCTCTGGTCGGCAGAATTATTTCACACCAAGTACCGTGCCGCTGCCCAGGGATTTCTATTCTGTACAGCTAGGGTGCTGGTCGGCTTAATCTCACTCATCATTCCAGCGATGATTACAACACTCGGTTTCCGAACAGCAGGCACTGTCATGATTGGACTTCTTATAATTCACATGGTAGTCGGCCTCTTATTAGCACCGGAAACACGTGGTAAATCTTTAGAAGAGATTCAAACGGAACGATATGGCACAACGGGAGATTCTGCTTTTTCAAAAAAGGCGCGGTAAAATAAGTTTATTGTTGGAGTGAGTTATTCAAACCAAACGCTTCTAATTATCATTTTTGATATAATCAGAAGCGTTTTTTACTCTTCACTAACTTGTCGCCGGCTACAGCCCACGCTATTTTTACCGGCTTCCGCGACCAACAGAGACTGATTTCTTTTATCTTATCCCCGCTTGACGTCACTTACGCATCGAAATCCTGTATTTCCGGTTGAACTATCCATTGTATTTGAGCTGCGGGCAGCTACACGATATCGATTGCAGTAGGAGTGATGGCACAGGTAAGAGCCGCCTCTCATGACTTTAGACGAAGATTCACGGTTTGGCCTGCCTGGTCTTATAAACGAATCGGCGCACCATTCCCAAACGTTTCCTGCCATGTTATAAAGACCAAACCCGTTTGCAGGAAAAGACTTCACTGGTGCTGTGCCAATGTATCCGTCTTCCGCAGTATTTTTACTTGGAAAATCACCCTGCCAAATGTTGCAGTAATGCTCGCCGTTCGGCGTCAGCTCGTCTCCCCACGGGTATTTTTTCTGCTCAAGCCCTCCCCTGGCGGCATACTCCCATTCCATTTCAGTTGGCAGTCTTTTTCCAGCCTACTCACAATAAGCAACCGCGTCATTCCAGGAGACGTGGATTACTGGATTTAAAACAGCATTATAATTTTTCAATTCACTAAAATATTGAAACGTTTCGAAAAAATTGAAGAATAAAGGTAACTATATTCCATCACTTAACTTTTCAGCCCCCTTTCTAGCTTGATTGACGCGTAATAAACTCAATAGGGATTTCCTTCTCATTAAGTGCTTCCTCCTTTTCAAGCATATCGAATAAGGTTTCTGCTGCCGTTTTACCCCATTGCTTTTTCTGAACCCGAACCGTTGTCAAAGCCGGCTGTACATACCTCGCTAAATCTATATCATCAAACCCGACAAAAGCAATGTGGTGTGGAACCTTCAGCCCCTTTTGCTGGACTGCCTTGACTGCCCCCATTGCCATTTCATCGTTGGCCGATACAAAAGCTGTAGGTCGCGTCTCGTTATCTTCTAAATATTTAGACATGCTGAGCAGTCCACTTATTTCAGTAAAGTCCGCACGGATTAAATCTGATTCTTTAAAAGTAAGTCCATGAATTGCAAGAGATTCTCTAAACCCTTCCAGGCGGCTTTCCCCATCAAATGATTCCTTTGAACCGGCAATAAACCCAATCCGCTGATGCCCCTGTTCTACTAAGTGATTCACCGTGTAATCCATCCCTCGCTTATTCGGCAATAAAACCTCCTTCACATACTTGTTATCTAACTCCCGGTCAAGAACTACAATAGGAAACTTCTCACTGGCCAGACTGTCTAACAGTTCATTAGAAATATGATAATTAAGAATTATTGCACCATCCACATAACGTTCCACTAATAATCGGTGTTTGTCATCTGAAGCGCAAACGACCATCTCATACCCATTTTTAATAACCGTTACCTGAATGCCTTCCAATAGTTCATTAAAAAAAGGACCCGTAAACCCACTCAAAAAGAGACCGATAATATTTGTCTTATTTTTCTTCAGATTTTTAGCACTTCCATTGGGACGATATCCCAATTCTTTAGCTGCCTGCAAGACCTTCTCCTTAGTCGGTTTTGTAATCAGCTCACTTCCATTCATGACATACGATGCCGTAGCTACACTTACTTTTGCTTTTTTTGCAACATCCTTTAACGTCGACAAGCTTTTCCCTCTTCTCTTCCTTTATGGCTGCATTTGGCTTTTTGAAACGTTTCAATAAAAATTATAGCGGACTTTGAAAGCGATTACAATATACTTTTCTGAATTTTTTCACAAATAGTAATTTAGAAGTAAAGCCAAATGTACTACTCACAATATTCATCAGGTCCGTATAAGGTAATAACATTTAAGTGTATGATTTTCATAATCAATATCGCAACAAAAGATACGAACATTCTATATATCATTCTATTCTTTATAGGTTAACGCATTCTGCGGTCTTGGCCTCAGCCTCCTAATTATGAGTTTTCAACATATACTCCGTCAAAACACTTCGCTTTCCGCGGGCAAGGCTCAAGCCTCCTCGGCAGAAAGAACACTGGGGAAAGCGTCCGCCTAGAGGGATGAAATCAACAAGCTCTATTCTCTTATCATTTTAAAAAGAGGGGCATACCAAAAGGTTATAAACAGTTGACTTCATCCAAAAAAAATAATGGGGCTGTCTCATAAATGATACTCGCCCCTTTTTGCATGGTAAAAAAAGCAGTGGACAAGTCCTTCGCTTTCCGTGGGCAGCGCTTCCCACCGGAGTCTTCGGACTTGTCCCCCTGCTATCTTCTATTTAGGATACTACTTTTTCTATAAAAAGGGGCTTTTGCTACAGCCCCACTTGTTTTATTAGTATTTATTTGTATTAGCCTTATAGACTAATTGCTATATCATCGCTTTTTGATAAGCGCCGGTACGTCTGATCACTTCTTCAATCACAACCTCCAACGCGTGTTTACTCGGTTTTAATATCTCCATTGGAGCATATAATTCCTGGTTTTCTGTTAATACCTTTCTAAGAGCTTCCGACCAGGCAATATTGAGTTCCGTATTGTAATTGATCTTTGCATGTCCATAGGAAATGGCTTTTTGCAGATCAGCATCAGAGATCCCGGAAGCTCCATGCAGGACAAACGGAACATTAGTGAATTGACGCAGTCTCGCCATCTCTTCAAAACCAAGGTTGGGCTCCCCTTTATATTTTCCATGGACTGATCCAAGAGCAGGTGCGAGGCTGTCGATTCCTGCCTCTTCGGCAAGCTGGATGCATTCGTTCTCATCAGCATAACTGAGATCACTGTATACGCCATCTTCCGTACCTCCGACACTTCCGACTTCACCTTCTACGGTGACTCTGTGCCTGTGTGCATACTCCACAACTTTACTGGTATTATTCACATTTTCAGCGATCGGAAGCTTAGATCCGTCATACATCACTGAACCGTAGCCTGCGTTAACCGCTTCTATACAGCGATCAACCGTTTGTCCATGATCCAAATGCAATACGGCAGGTACGGTAACCCCTAAATTTTTTTTCATATTCTGAAAGACTTGTGCCAGTAGTTCAAACCCGCCGAGCTCGTCAACGATCTTATCAGTTGTCCCTACAATAACCGGCGCCCTGCATTTTTCGGCTGTTTTCAAAATAGATTCAAGCCAGATCAAACCATTCATATTGAATTGCGGAACGGCATACCTTTTCTCAAATGCTTCATCCAAAATATTATACATGTCATCACCCTATTTCGTGGTTAACTTTTACAGGTTTTCCACTATCATTTGATTGTTTAGCAGCCATAGCGATTCTCTGTGCCATAATTCCGTCTTTAAACACCACTTTTGTTTCCGTATCATTTAAAATACTGTCAACAAACTCCTGGGTTTCACGTATGAAGGACTCATTATACCGTTCCAGGAAAAAATGGAGCGGCTGATCTATTTCGACTGTATTTGAATGATAGTATTTTAGATTTGTTGCTGTCTCGTTATCAGCTACAATGGCACCGCCATTACCGAACACTTCAATGCGCTGGTCGTACCCATATACCGCTTCTCTGCTGTTGTCAATCACGCCAAGCGCCCCATTATCAAATGTTAATGTAATTACTGCTGTATCAATATCCTCCATTTCACCAATCTCCGGGTTTACTATAGCCGCTCCTTTCGCATACACTTCAACGACTTCAGAGCCGACTAAATATCTGGCCATATCAAAATCATGAATACTCATATCCATAAACAACCCACCAGACGTTTCAATATAATCCAGATGCGGAGGCTTAGGGTCCCTTGAGGTAATTTTCAGGACATGAACGTCCCCGACCTTTCTGTTTTCTACTCTGCTTTGCATCTCTTGAAAATTTTTATCAAAACGTCGATTAAACCCAACCTGGAATTTTACTCCTGCTTCTTTAATTTGCTCGTAAGCTTCAAGCGTTTCTTCATCATTGAAGCTGATTGGCTTTTCGCAAAATACATGCTTCTTATAGCTTGCTGCTAATTTAATTAAGTCAGCATGTGTGCTTGTAGGTGAACAAATAAATACAGTATTAATGTCTTCATCTTCAAAAATATCCTGATAATCTTTTGTGATCTCTTCTACTCCGCTGTCTTTAAACCATTCTTGTAAATCATCTGCAAAGAGCTCTGAAACCATCTTCAAACGGACATTTTGATTTGTTTTCAAGTTATTAATGTGTAATTTCCCAATGCGTCCTGCACCTATTACACCTGCTACTACTTTTTCCATCGGTTCAACTTCCTTTCTTTATTTCGCTAACACCAATGGAGAAAATATAATATACATTGCGACAACGGTCAGCAATATTATAGTTCCAACCCATTTAGAGTGCTTCCATGGTGTCAAATCCACTTTGTTCTTATATTTCTCAAATTCAAAGTCTACTTTATCCGGCTTTAATGAACTGAATAGATACAAAATCACTATGTCTAAAATGAACAAAACGCTCCAGACATAAAGGTAATGGATATCCTCGAGCACCACTTTGGATAAGCTGTACGTAATAACGTGAAAAACGAACGTGACTTTCGCACCCAAAGCTGATGTTTTCTTCGAGAAGAAGCCGATTAATATAATGGCAAGCAGCGGCATATTATATAAGCCATTGAATTCCTGGATGACTGCAAACAAGCCCTGCGGAAACAGTGAAATCAATGGGGCAATAATGATTACGACAATACCCACTGCAATCGTCAGAATCCGGCCCATTCTTGCGATCTGGCGGTTATTCGCCTGTTTATTGATAATCGGTTTATAAAAGTCGAGACTAAACAGTGTCACCGTGGCATTCAGTGCGCCAATGAACGAACTCATTATCGCTCCGAACACGACAACTCCGAAGATTCCAAATGCCCATTGCGGCAGTACTTCAGCCAGAAGCGCAGGGTATGCCATATCCATTTGCAAATCGTTGCCAAACATGCTGAAAGCGATAATCCCTGGGATCACCAGGAAGAAAATACCGAATACTTTAAAGAAGCCGACCAGCATCGTCCCTTTTTGTGCTTCCTTTAAGTTTTTGGCAGCCAACGCTTTTTGAACGATCATCTGATTGGTACACCAAAAATATAAATTGTTAAAAAACATCCCAAAGAAAAGTGTCGGCCATGGTACAATCTCTGAATCCACAGCTCCCCACGCATTTAATTTATCGGAAGATTCAGACACAAAACGGTCCACCCCGCTTAAAAAGCTGCTGTCTCCTAATGCCATAATGCCTAAAATCGTCACGGAAATTCCGCCTATAAACAATCCAATTCCATAAATGGAATCACTATGGGCTACAAGTGACAGACCCCCGACGAATAAATAGAAAACTCCGATGATCCCGATAAAAGATGCGATAATCACCACAGAGGTCATCGTGGAGACCCCAAGAAACCCTCCAATATTGAACAAGTCATTAAATATCAAAGACCCTGAGTACAGCACCACGGGCATAAAACTTACCGTGTATGTAAACATGAATAGGATTGACACAATCCTTTTTGTCATTGTGTCATATCGCACTTCAATAAAATCTGAAATGGTGTTTACACCATATTTGAAGTATCTCGGAAGAAAAACCCATGCAGAAAGAACAATCGCTACTGCAGCAGTGACTTCCCAGGCCATCACTTCGACGCCTGCTACATAACTCTGCCCATTCTGGCCGACGAGATGTTCTGTCGAAAGGTTTGTCATTATAATTGACATTCCGACTGTCGTGCCGACTAAAGAGCGGCCGCCTAAGAAATAACCTTCTGAATCGTGGGTATTCACGTTTTTACTTCTGTAATATGCGTATAAGTAAATAGCCACTAAAACGACCGCAAAACTTACTATCGCAAACCAGTTCATATTAATTCCCCTTTATTCTAAGTTGTCAAGATACCGTTTCGCTTTTAAGGCATATTCGAACGCATTGCAGATACTCGGGTCCTGTTCTGCTTCCACAACAATCCAGCCATGATAATTATTATCTTTCAAATAATTCATAATCGGCTTAAAGTCAATGTATCCATCACCAGGAACAGTAAAAGCCCCTTTTTTTACACCGACAAGAAAACTATCCTTTTCTCTTATAATTTCTTGAGCAACTTCTTTCCTAATATCCTTGAAATGAACATGTTTGATTCTTTCAAAATATTTATCAAGAATATAAAGTGGATCTTCACCTGAAAATACAAGATGCCCTGTATCATACAACAGGCTGACCTTTTCTGGGTCCGTCTCCTGCATCAGTCTATCGATTTCCTTCGTCGTCTGGACGCCTGTTCCCATATGATGATGATAGACTACCGTCATTCCTTTCTCTTTTGCTAATTCTCCAAGCTTGTCGAGACCGTCAGTAAAACGCTTCCATTCTTCCTCAGTAAAAATTGGCTTGTCATCAAATAATGGAGTGTCCATCTTTTTCTGAATGCTGCTGCCTTGTTCAGAAACAACAATCACTTCTGCTCCCATTGCATGGAGAAAATCTCTATGCTCAAGGAAAGCCTCCTTTACTTCTTCAAAATCCTGCGTTGTCAGAAAGGAACTGAACCAGGCGCTGGCTACTTCCAGCCCTCTGATATCCAGGAATTTCTTTAACGTTTGAGGGTCTCTTGGATACTTGTTACCAATTTCCGTTCCCTTATATCCTGCAAATGCCATCTCACTGATGCACTGTTCAAATGAATTCTCCGCTCCCAGCTCAGGCATATCATCATTAGTCCAAGCAATCGGGGCGCAGCCTAATTTTATATTTTCCATGCTACGAATCACCCTTCGTATTTAATTTCCACGAGCTTATCCTCTTCAAATGAATGCTGGCAGGCAATTGCAACTTCTGTGCTTCTCAGCCCATCAACAGCTGTCACTTCCGGTTTCGTTTGTTCGCGAATGCATCTAACAAAATCTTTAATTTCTTCTACATAGGCTTCTTTGAATCGTTCAGGAAAGCTCTGCGACGTTGGCCTGACGACTCCATAATTGTTAAACACTGTCACTTTATTTTTATCCGGGGTAGCTGCAACGCGCACCATTCCTTTTGTACCAATAACTTCCGTCTCTACATGATATCCATGGCTTGCGGTGCGGCCTGCGACTAAAAATGCTGTAACATTGTTTTCAAGCTGCATCGTCACGGTCCCCATTTCTACCTCATTCAGCTGATTCAGTTCAGGAGCGGCTTTATTATTGCCTGTCGCCCAGACTTTTTTGACCTCAGAGTTTGTGAACCAGCGAATCACATCAATATCATGAACACTCATATCTAAGTAAATGCCGCCGCTTGGGCTTTTTTTAGCAAAATGAACAAAGCTGTCCAGGCCGGCTATCGGATCAATTCCATAAGAGCGGATAATAGAAATGTCACCAAGCTCGCCGCGGTCGATCATTTCTTTCGCATACAAATAATCCTCATCATATCTACGCATAAAGCCTAAATGGAAAACTTTATTGCTTTCGTCGATTACCCGGCATGTCTGTTTAATACTTTCAACTTCGAGCCCGATCGGCTTTTCACAGAAAACATGCAGATCATGCTCAAGCGCCAATTGTATATGCCTGGTGTGAAAGCTGGAAGGTGTCACGATACACACAGCTTCCAGGTCATCATTTTTTATCATATCTTCAAAATTAGTATAGGCGTAAGGGACATTGTATTTTTCCTGAATTCTCTTATTGACGCTTTCATCCAGGTTTGAGACGGCGGCCAGCTCAACATGTTTCATATTATGAATGTTTTCCGCATGGATCAGGCCAAGGCGGCCTAATCCAGCGATACCCATTTTAATTGTTTTCATCATAATCACTCTTACCCTTTAATATTGTTTTGCTTTGCCTCTCATACTAACGACATCCTTTACTTTATCCATTACCTGCCTGCTGGAAGAATGTTCTGAGATACCGACATTCCAAAAGCTCTCATAGCCATCTGTCATTGTCTTAGGAAGGACTTTTAAATGGATCAATGTTGAATTCTCGCTCTCTTTCACTCTTTTAATTGCTTCCTCTAATTCTTGATTGTTGGCAGCTGTATAGGTTTCAAAGCCGTAACCCGCGGCCACTTTTGCATAATCGACAGTCAGGATGCTGTCATCTGATTTTGTGAATTCTGTACAGAAGCTTTCACTGCCGTGGCCCATTTGAAGGTTGTTAATGCAGCCATAACCGGAATTGTCAAACAGAACGATGTTGATTTTATAGCCATATTGAAGGGCAGTTACCATTTCCGTGTGAAGCATCAAGAAGCTCCCATCTCCAACCATACTGTATACTTCTTTGTCAGGATGAGCCATCTTTACTCCTAACGCTCCGGCTATTTCGTAGCCCATAGCGGAGTATCCGTATTCGACATGATAGGTATTTTCAACCGTAGGACTCCAAACTCGATGCATATCTCCCGGCAGTGATCCTGAAGAAGTAATGACATAACTTGCTGGATCAATCAGCTCATTAACCTTAATCAGTGCCGTAGTCTGGGAGTAAGTCGTTCCCAAAGTATCAGCGTAGTTCTTTAATTTCTCACGCCCGAATGCATCCTTGATTTCCGGCTGATATCCTTCATCATCCAGATCCACATCAATCGCTGCAAGTCGGTTTCTTTCATCGAGCCATTCTTGTTTATAGTTTTCCAGTTTGCCGCCGAACTCGCTTTCGTAACCAGTTAACTGTTTATCAAGCCTCTGGATGGCTGCCTTTGCGTCCCCTATCACCTGGATGGCGTCCATTTTATACGTCTGCATTCTGCTTACATTGATATTGATAAATTTCGACTCATCAAAATTAAAAGCGGTTTTAGAAGAAGATGTAAAATCAGTATACCTAGTGCCAATTCCAATAATCAGGTCCGCCTCTTTTGCGGCTTTATTTGCCGCAAGTGTACCTGTCACTCCCAATCCTCCCATATTATAAGGATGGTCAGAGGAAACAGTTGATTTACCTGCTTGTGTTTCAGCAAATGCGACTTGATATTTTCGTGAGAAGTCTGCGATTTCATTGCCAGCAAGCGAATATTTCGCACCTCCGCCGACCACAATCAGCGGTTTCCTGGAAGCACGGACCGCTTCTCCCGCACGCTTTAACGCTTCTTCAGAAGGAACGATCCGATCGACATAATGAACCCTTTTCTTGAAGAAGGATTCTTCAAATTCAAATGTCTCCCCTTCGACATCCTGGGAAATCGATAAGGTGACTGGGCCAGCGGTCTCAGGGTTTGTCATCACTTCAAAAGCTCGCAGCAATGCCGACATCAACTGCTCCGGCCGTTCAATTCGGTCCCAATAACGCGACACGGGCTGTAGTGCATCATTTGTTGTGATTTTATGACTATGAAAGTGTTCAATCTGCTGCAATACAGGATCAGGCTGACGGGTTGCAAATGTGTCCCCTGGTAGAAATAAAACAGGGAGATTGTTAGCCAGAGCTGTGGCACTGGCCGTCACAAGGTTTGCTGAACCAGGGCCGACAGAGGATGTTACGGCAAAGATCTTTCTTCTGAAATTTTCTTTAGCGAAAGCAGCAGCTGCATGCGCCATCCCTTGTTCATTTTTCCCCTGGATCACCTTCAATCGGCCCGCTTCTTCCTGAAGTGCCTGTCCAATCCCAAGAACATTCCCGTGGCCGAATATATTGAAAACCCCCTCCACAAACGGAGTTTCTTTTCCATCAAAGTGAATGTATTGGTTGTTCAAGAATTTAAACAGTGCCTGTGAGGTTGTTAATTTAACTCTTTTTGACATAAAAACTCACCCTTCATGATTATTCATTAAGTTTTCAATGTCTTGAACTGTAGGCATCGCGTCTGATGAGCTGTGTTTAGAAACAACGATCGATGCGGCAGCACTTCCATATTGTAAAGCTTCCTTAATGCTTTTCTCTTTTTTCAGGGCATAGATGAACCCGGAAGCAAAGGAATCCCCGGCACCAAACGTTTTCAATACTTTCGATTTGTAGATTGTCCCTTCAATTACTTCACCATCTTTGGTGAATGCTCTTGACCCCTTCACTCCATGCTTGACAACAATTAACCGTGGAGAGTATTCGAGCAGGTGTTTCACCGTTTCCTCGTCGTTATTGCCTTCACTTTTTTCCATCACATCGAATTCATCTCTTGTCCCAATAACAATATCAGCCATCCTTGCGACGGTGGTCATATAAATGGCAGTCTCTTCTTCGCTTTTCCATGTATATGGACGGTAATCCAACTCGACAATCACTTCAACTCCATGTTTTCTGGCCACGTCGACCGCATGGAGTGCCGCTTCTCTTGAGGGGGATTGACTCAATGACGTACCGGAAATAAGCAGAGTCTCAGCATTTTTAATGTAATCATCGTCAAAGTCCTCAACACTTAAATAAAGGTCGGCAACATTGTCCCGATACATGAGGATGCTGCATTCTTCCGGACTTTTGATTTCAGTAAAGGTCAAGCCAAGCTTTCTGCCCTGGGTGTCCTTTTTGATATACTGCGTATCAACGTCAGAGTCTTTCATATAATTAATGACAAACCTGCCATGCTGATCATCGGAAACTTTAGCAATCATCCCCACGTTCAAGCCTAATTTCGAGGTGCCAATGGCAATATTCGCCGGCGATCCACCTACATATTTCGAAAAAGTCATCGTCTCTTCCATAGGACGGTTATATTCTGTGGCGTTTAAGTCTATGGCGGCTCTGCCAAATGTAATTAAGTCTAATTTATTCATTATTAATCCCTCTCTAAGATCCATTCATGATCTTTATCATTATGAAACTTCCATTTTCTTTTAGGGCCGGCCATAACATTTAAATAGTAGAGATCATATCCATCAGGTACGCCTACCGGGTGATAACCTTTGGGAACCGAAACACAGTCCTGGTGTTCCACTGCCATCGTTTCATCGAGATGACGGTCATCAGTATACACTCTTTGGAAAATAAAACCCTGTGCTGGGTCCACTTCATGGTAATACGTTTCTTCGAGTAAAGATTCCTCGGGAAGATTATCCTGATCATGCTTGTGCGGTGGATAACTCGAGAAGTTGCCACTATCAGTGTATACTTCAACAACAAGTAGATTTTCTGGCGTATCGACGTAATCAGGCAGAATATTATGAACGAGCCTCTGGTTGGAATATTTCCCCCGCTGTTCGATGTCATTATCTTTGGCACGAATCACTTTTGTTTCCAGCACTTTCGTAGAATTCGAGTAGCAAAGAGCAAGCTTCGCCTGTTTATTTGACTGGACATTAAACGTTTTTGTGGAAGGTATATAGAGACTGTCTGTTGGTTTCTTCTCGAATACAGAGTCTCTTGTTCCAAGTTCCTTATAAGAGTCTCCATCCACATATACATCTACATTACCCGTCAAAACTACCGCACATAGTTCTGTATTCTCCAATGTTTCTTCGTACTGTGCTCCTTCCTCCATTTCAATTACTTTGAACTGGACATATTCAAGACTGGTATTCGACTTGTTCAAATCCTGAAGTACCGTTACCCCCTTGGATAAAGATTCTTCTCTTTTCTTATATAAAAGATCAGCCATTATCTTCCCTCCTCAGAAAATTCTGGTTCAAGATACCGCGCTGTCACGACTTTTTTTCTTGTGAAAAACTCTACCCCGTCTTTTCCATTTGCGTGCAGGGAACCAAAGAACGAAGACTTCCAGCCGGAGAATGGAAAAATCGCCATAGGTGCGGGGACACCCAGGTTGATTCCCAGCATACCCGCATCGATGTTTTCACGGAAATAACGAACGCTTGAAGCACTGTCCGTGAACAGGCAGGCACCGTTTGCAAATTCTGATTGATTGGCAATGGTAATGCCTTCTTTCAAGTTTTTCACTCTGACGATTGACAAAACAGGGGCGAAAATTTCATCTTTCCAAATCTTCATGTCAGTTCTTACATCTTCAAAAATGGTAGGCCCTACAAAATAACCTTCATCAGAGCTGAGCTCACGTCCATCCAGAAGCAGTCTGGCTCCTTCCTTCTGCCCATCCTCAATATATTGAATTGTTTTTTCTTTGTTCTCTTCTCTTATAACTGGACCAAGAAATACACCATCTTCTAAGCCGTTGCCCATTTTAATGTTTTCCGTTTCGGTTTTCAGTTTCTGAATAAATTCCTCATAGATACCTTCCTCTACTGTAATGACGGCTGCAGCCATACAACGTTCACCTGCGGAACCGAAGGCTGCGCTGATGACTTCTGTTACCGCCTGTTCCAGCTTTGCATCATTCAGGACAATGGTATGGTTTTTAGCGCCGGTCAGCGCCTGTACTCGTTTGAGATTGTCCGTTCCCTTCTTATACACATATTCGCCTACTGGTTTCGACCCTACAAAAGAGATAGCCTTGATATGTTCGTTCTCCAGAATCCCGTTCACTACATCGTGCGCACCGTTTACTACGTTGAATACTCCCTTTGGCAATCCGGATTCCTGCAGCAGTTCTACAAGCTTTTCGATAAGTAAAGGGGTTTTTTCTGATGGCTTGAGTACAAATGTGTTCCCTGTAGCTATTGCCATTGGAAACATCCAGCACGGCACCATCATCGGGAAGTTGAATGGGGTAATGCCGCCGACAACACCTACTGGATAACGATAGTTCACACCTTCGATATCTGTAGCAATTGATGGCAGTGAATCCCCCATCATCAGACTCGGAGCACCAGCTGCAAATTCAACGTTTTCTATTCCACGCTGTACTTCTCCAAGTGCTTCATTAAAGCTCTTCCCGTTTTCTTTTGTAATGATTTCGGCAAGCTCCTCTTTGCTTTCAATCAATAACTGCTGGAATTTGAACAATATACGAGCTCTCTTAGGCACAGCAACATTCTTCCACTCATGAAAGGTGTTCTCAGCAGCCTGTGAAGCCTGATCCAGCTCTTCTTTCGTAGATAAAGGAACTCTTGCCATAATTTCTTTCGTCGCCGGATTATAGACATCAATGGTTTCTGTGCTATTGCTTTCCACCCATTCCCCATTTATAAAGTTTTTTAATATTTTGACTTCAGACATTTCATATCCTCCCCATCTTCGTAATCGTTTACATAAAGTTATGGTTAAACATTATCAATTATTTATTTTTTAGTCAAGTCTTAAATATATTTTGGTTAACTTTTGGTATAATGTAGTCAATTATTGTGAATTTCATCATAAATTGTGATACAATATCACTACAGTTACATTAAATGACGATTACACAAGCTGTCTCTTGAGCATAATATGACTAATGGAGTATCAGCAAAAGTAAACGCGGGGGAGGTGATTTTCCATTGAAAGTAAAAAGAATCACTCAAATTGAAGAGTATTTAAAAAACAAGCAGGAGGCATCCCTGGAAGAACTGAAAGAACATTTCAATGTATCTCTCAACACCATTAGAAGAGATATTAATGAATTATCAAAATCCTCCACTATAAAAAAGGTATACGGAGGAGTCATTTACAATAAAAACAACCAGGCAACCAAGGCTTATGAAGACCGAAACATTAGTCACCTGGCGGAAAAGCGAGAAATTGGCCAGCACAGCGGTCAATTCATCGAACAGCACGACATCGTTTTTCTCGACTCTGGGACTACCACCCATTTCGTTCTTGACCAGTTGAACGAAAATATCGACTTCACATTGATTACAAACAGTTTGGAAGTAATCAATAAAGCTGTAAAATTTCCAAATGTCAACCTCATCGTAATTGGAGAAACGTATAAACGATCCACGAAATCATTTACCGGGATTACAGATGACCAGACGATAAGCAAGTTCAATATCAACAAAGCTTTTATGTCAGCAACGGCATTCTCCCTTGATAATGGAGCCTCTAATTCCGATTTATTAGAAAACAGAATCAAGAAGCTTGTTTGTAAAAGAGCTCAGGACATCTTTTTGTTAATTGATTCCTCAAAGTTCGGGAAAACTTCCCTGTATACTTATTGCAATTTAGAGGATATTGACACCATTATTACTAATAATGATGTTGCTCAAGCTTACGTCAATTTCATAAAGGAAACCAATACGAATATTATTCTATTATAAGAAGGGAAAAAGCCATGCCATTATTAAAATTTCATTTATTGGAAGGAAGAAGCGAAGAGGACGTTAAAAGGATTCTCGATGTAACTCATGAGATTACAGTCGACGCTTTTGAAGTACCGCAGAGAGACCGCTATCAAGTTGTCCATGAGCATAAAAAATATCAAATGATTATGGAAGATACAGGATTAGGATTTGATCGAACGGAGGATTTTTTACTCATTCATATGATCTCAAGAAAAAGGACACAAAAACAGCTGACCAAATTTTATGAAAACCTGGCGGAAGCTCTCGAAAAAAAATGCAGCATCAGTCCATCAGATTTAATGGTTTCCATTTCTTCGAACGCGGATGAGCATTGGAGTTTCGGCGGGGGGAAAGCTCAATTTCTGACAGGGGAACTATCATAGCAAAAGGCATCTGTAAATCAGATGCCTTTTTTATATAAATGTATTTCCGCTAATTCTTTTGTAAGATCATACATCATTTGAGCATTCGACACATGATCCATTGCATGAATTAAATACACTGTTACCGGAACTTCCTCATCTCGTGCATTTAGAGTTAATACGTTCGTCTGCTCTTCGTGGGCCTTAATCAAAAAATCCCTGGACTTGTTGATTTTCTCCTTATATCCTTCTACATCATTGTTTTTCGCACAGGCCAATGCTTCGAAAGCGTAATTCTTCACCTGAGCAGATTCAGTAATTAAAGGCATGAACCCAGAGATATCCATTATGCTAATGCCTCGTTCAGCTGTTCAAAAATACTGTAGGAGTTCATATTATTATAATCCCTTACTGAGATCTTAAGGATTTCACCATTGGATGCCTCACTGTATTCTGTGGCTTTATGATGAATTTGAGGGACCAGAAGCACAGCATCGACTGGTTCATCTTTTACATACTCCAGTCCTTCTTCTGTATTTTTCGAAGAAATATTGTAGCTTTCGTCCTCCGCTCCGGCCAGCTCTTTCAGCTTTGTCACCAATAAACTTGTTGTAATACCAGCTTCACATACAACGATAACATTTTTCATCGTACTTCCCCCCTCGATTATATATTCCATACCATATACATCTACTTAATCTCTGTCAAACCACTAGTTTCTCTTTATTGTTTAGCCAGGTATTATATATTTTAAACAGGAATCAGCAATTTTGCTGGTTCCCATTAAATGGGCTGGAACATACGCGGAAATGAAAAAAGCTTCTCTAAAGTTTTGTCAACTCAAGAGGAGCCTTTCGTTATGCTCAATATATTTTAAAGAGACTGTTTATAACAATTAAGAACCTCTTTTAGTAAAGTCTAAATATCAGTAACTAATTTTGATTTTCGTTTTTTCGAGATTCTAACTTTATTAAGACTTTTTCACCGGTGTACCTCTTGATTAACGCATACACAATATTACCTATCCCGAATGTCCACCAAACTGTCAAAAGAAACCATAACGCATGACCGCCAAGTGATCCCCATCCCCCATGTTTTCTAATTCTTATAGATGCTTCCCCACGTGATAAAACTTCATATCCCATGGTTATAAAGTCATCTACAACTCTTTCCATTTCATCCTCAGAATATGTTTTCCTTACACGGTCCACGTTAGCCACTTCCATCAAACCTCCCTTGATCAGCTCAACTTGAATGTCAGCCATGTTCCCAGAACCACACCAGGGACCTTAAGGATGACCGTTTTTACACTGTGTCATCCACATCCAAAGCTCGTTATATTTCAGTTTATTGTGCCAGCAGGCTATATATGTAAATACAATTAAAAAAAGAATGTGTTACCTGACTCATTCAGATAATCACATTCTTTCCTTTACTTATGTTCTTCTCTCATTCAAATGTTTAATATCCTAAGCAGTTTTCTTTTTCATAAAAGTAATAAATAAACTCAATACTCCGGTCGCAGCAAATATCACTATTAGACTTTGCATTAAAAATGCTATGTCCGGTGTCCAGATCTGAACGGCTTCCCATGGAGTTCCCATACTATATACAAATAAAGGAATCAATCCCACAGCCGCCAGGATGGATAAAATACCAATAGAAAACGAGACTTTGTGACTCGAATGCTTATGACGCTTCAATCTGAGTAAATAAAACACAGATAGTGCAGCAATAAATATGTTTACGCCTAGGAGTGTCCATTGCAATGTAAGGTTTTTCGGCGGAAGGTCTTCTGGTTCCTCCCCGTTAATAATGGACCGAATCCCGTTCATCATGTGATAAACCTGCTCATCCTCTAAGGCGTTGTATTTGTTAGTTAACAGAACTGCACCATAGTCTCGTTCAGGCATAAAGAACATTTCTGCTCTGAAATCTGACACTGCACCTCCATGATAAAGGTAGTGATCAGTCTCAGAAAAAAACCACCCTAAACCGTATTTCCTGCCTTCTTCTGGAGGTGTTTTGATTAATTCCAGGCTTTTGTCCGTTAATAACTCCCCGCCATGCATCATAAATCTCAAAAACTCCACCAAATCATTTGAGCTGGATGACATATACCCGTACGGAGCTCCTGCTAAATCATACAGTCCCTTACTTTTTACAGGGCTGCCTAACCATGATTCAAATCCAGGAAGATAACCGGTATCAACTGCGCGATCGTATTCAGCAGCTGAATGGTCCATACCAAGAGGGAGAAAAATGTTCGATTGCACAAATTCCGAAAATGGTTGATCCGCGGCTTCTTCAACAATAGCCCCTATTAATAAATAATTAGCAGAGTTGTATTCATAATTTTCACCAGGTTCACTTGATAGTGTGACACCACTCAGTTCTGTTACCGCTTGAGAAATTCCCCAATCCCTGGTTTTATTCACATCCGTAACTTGAAAACCTTCGAATTCACTAATGCCGCTTGTTTGTTCTAATAGATGCTTTACAGTTATTGGTACCTGACTGTCTGTTTCATAGTGGAACGACGGAATATAAGTCTGTATCGGTTCATCCAGCTTTATTTTCCCATCTTCTACTAACATCATAGCAGCAAGGGAAGTAATTGGTTTACTCAAGGAACCAATAAGAAATGGTGTCTCAGCTGTTACAGAAGTCCCGTCGCTCAGAACGCCCCAGTTGTCCTGATAAACGGTTTCCCCATTTTCGGTAATTGCTAATGATGCACCTGGAATATTGTACTTTTCTATGGCTTCTTCGACATATGTTTGTATTTTTTGATTCGTATCCTTCGTATCGGCCAGAACAGAAAAAGGGACAATTAGGAGGAGCATCAGTAACACCCCTACAAAAACAGAAACTTTAGTCATTACTTCTTCTCCTTACCAGCAGATGTATTCAAATAAATCATTAAAAAGTTATAAGCTCGGCATTTGTTGGTGGTTTCCCCGCTCCATATATACTACTTGTGCTGGTACAATCCGTTCACGTACCTTTCTATATGATGCTTTACCAGTTCTTCTTTGTGTCCCCAATAAAAGTATTAAATTTGATAAAAAGAGCAGATATTCCATGGATTAACGCCCATAACGATTCACTTACCATGAATGGATCTTTATTGATAAGACCTTCTTTTTCAACTGCTTCTTTTGATAATTCAAGCAGCAAATAAAAACCTTTCATTCGATCACTTTCTGGAACTATAACCGTATCCTCACTTTCGAGATTATGTATGAATATAAAATTATAGTAGTCTGGATGATCCAGGCCTTGTTATCGTTCATTTGTATCCTGTCACCTTTTTGGAAAATTATATATATACAACATACCCTCGGGCAGCGATGATTATCATTAAATAATGATGATAAATACTGATCAACATGGTACCTTAAAGAGAAATAATTGATGATGCGAAAAAAATCCTCACAGGGAGGAAGAACAGTGAAAATTACGTTAACAAATGATGAAACACTTGCTTACAACGTAAGACCTGGCGGAGATACCAACCTACTTTTGATTCACGGAAATATGGCCTCTTCTGCACAGTGGGATGTTTTAATAGATCAGTTGTCACCGGAATATACGAATATACCGTGTATGCCGTCGATTTACGTGGCTATGGAGACTCTTCTTACCGTTCTCCCATCCAATCGATAAGTGATTTTTCCGAAGATATCAAATTATGGTTGGACCAGTTAGGAATAAAGACTGCTAACGTGGTTGGCTGGTCTAACGGAGGAGGAGTAGCCATGCAGCTGGCAGCAGATTATCCAGAACGTGTGGAGAAAGTAGTCTTGTTAGCGTCGATGTCTACCCGAGGTTATCCCGTTTATAGTGCAGATGGCCACAGATTGCATACAAAAGAAGAAATCGCATCGAGTTGTGGTATAGAAATTTTGAGCCATGCTCAAAAAAGTCAAAACAACATCTTTATCAAGACTGCGATGGATAAAATGCTTTATGAAAATAACCAACCAGAGGAAATCAGGTATAACAACTATGTAGACAGTGCTTTGAAACAACGTAATATCATAGACGTTGCCTATGCTGCTAACCGGTTCAATATAAGCACCATATTCAATGGAGTAGTGAATGGCTCTGGAGGCGTATGTCGAATTAAAGCTCCTGTTCTGGTGTTATGGGGGAAAGAAGATCTCATCACTACAGTGGAAATGACCAACGAGATCATTCTAGATCTGGAGAAAAATGGTGTTAAAGTCACCTACTCCTTTTTTAGTGCTGGACACGTTGCTCTTATCGATAATCCAGAAGCTGTGCAGAATGATATTTTTAAGTTTTTAAAAGGTTAAATTACCTTGGTAACTTCAAAGAAACTTTAGATCAGGAAGAAGAGCGGTCACCATTGCTGAAGAAAAGGGATGGCTTACTTAGCTGCATCTAAAGTTAATTTACAATCTTTAGGTTATTCGATCACAAAATCTAATTTAGTGTCTTATGCATGGTCTACACCAATAGCGAGCAGCGAAAACCACGGGCAGCGTAATAGGAGTCTGCTCCATTATGATAAACAAATACATGACCGAAGCGGTAATCGCAAAAAAGGGCACCGCCGCGTTCTCTAATATCAGGTGGTGTCTGCACCCAACTCGAGGTTTTCTTATCAAAATTCCCAAGCTTCTGCAGCTCCCGGTATTGTTCCTCAGTCAAAAGTTCTGCACCCATGGACTCCGCCATATCTACAGCGCTATTTTCAGGTTTATGTTTTTTTCTTGACTCCAGTGCTTCACGGTCGTAACAGACACTTCTTCGCCCCTTCGGACTTTCCACTGAACAATCATAGAAAAGGTATTGATCGTTCTTTTTATCATATCCCACAACATCCGGTTCCCCTTCAGTTATTTCCATTTCATGGAGCGACCATAATTTTTCAGAATCAGCCTCCAGCTTAGCTTGAATTTTATCCCATTCAAGCTCTTCATGACGATTCATGTTTTTCTCAAAACGGGCTTTCAATGTCCCGAGTAATTCTTCACGTTGTCCTAATGACAACTCCTTATTACTTTTTGCCATATTAATTCCTCCTTGTGTATAGTCACTATAAAGCTGCAGTCCATATTAAAGCTTCTCTCACTATAGATTAAACCATTATCATGTAACTTTCCATATAGAATTAAAGAAGGACTATTAAACTATTAATAGAATATATATATTGTTTGAGTGAATTCTGGAATATTCATTAAAATTGGAATAACAGGAGGGTGTCATGGGTAAAGTAATTCATTTCGAAATTCATGTGGATGACATAGAACGGGCAAAGTCGTTTTACGGGGAGGTATTTGGATGGACATTTGAAGATTGGAGCGAGTATGCCGGCATGCCATATTTTGGTGCCGTTACGGGCGATGAAAAAGAGCTGGGCATCAACGGAGCATTAATGCAGCGACAAAGTGCTGCTCCAGAAGCAAATCAGCCTTTGAATGGTTTTACCTGCACAATGGGTGTGGAAGATTATGATTCTATTGAATCTAAAATTATGAATAATGGCGGGAAGGTCGCCATGCCAAAATATGCTCTGCCCGGAATGGCCTGGCAGGGATACTATATGGATACAGAAGGAAATCTCTTTGGTATCCACCAACCTGATGAAAATGCAAAGTAGCATCTTAAGGTCAGCGTAGTCTTCATGAGCTTTTTGAAAGCAGCTCTAGATTTTCCCCAGGCCATATGAGTTAATATCAACATCAAATGTTAGATAAATCAAAAAAATGGTTTAAGCAGGAGAAATACAGCCCGGATATCTAAACAGATGTCCAGGCTGTATCTTTTTTCCTTGGCAGGCTCACTTTACTTCCGCAAAAGTTTATGGAAAGAGACTCATCTGGAAATTTTTATCTTTTGCAATACCCACCATTACTTCTTTCAATTTAGTTCTATCTAAAAACGCCTGCTGCATGGACAGAAACGCTGCGGAAAATTCTCTCGTTTAATAAAAAAGAAATGGCGGGTATACGTTTATGTACCATGAAAGAAAAAGGAGGAAAAATCAATGTTGCTCTCTGGAAAATCTCTTGCTCGTTATTCAGTGGAAGCAACAAATGGTTCCATCGGTCGGATTGAAGATTTCTATTTTGACGATAATTCTATGGTGATCCGCTATTTAGTAGTGAATACTAACCCGTGGATACCTGGAGAAAAGAAACTGTTGTCTCCTATTTCAGTGGATCGTATTGACCCTGTGGAAAATAAAATTTCTGTCGATTTAACAAAAGAACAAATTCAAAATGCACCGCCGATGGAAACAAAGCTTCCGGTCTCCCGGCAGCAGGAAAGAGAATTCTACGATTATTACGATTATGGCTTTTATTGGCCGGCAATAAGTGACAGCGGCTGGTGGGGAGGCGCTCCCTTCGCACGGGACCTTGTAAAACTGGCGAAGAATGAAGAAAATAAGGAAGATACTGCAGATGAGAACCCTAACCTAAGAAGCGTTCGAGAAATTATCGGAGAGTTTACGGGATATGATATTGTTGCAATCAATGAACAGGTTGGGCATGCTGATAATATATTAATTAAAAATGAGTCGTGGGATATTCAATATGTCATTACCGATACGCGCAAGCTGTTACCTGGAGACCATGTTATTCCGAGTAAGGCCATTCGAAATATTGACTGGATTCAGGAAAAGATTGAAGTTGCAATGACGAAAGATGAAATCCAGGAAGCACCAAAGTATGATCCAAAAAAATTTACTAGTGATGAAGAAAAACTTGATGAGCACTACCGTTTACTGCCCAGATTGTAAAAGCAATCTCTCATCCCGGGAAAGTGATAAAATTAGCGGGCATACTATTTAATTCACCTATACTATTAAGATTCACCTTCCTATTTAATAAATGTGCATCAAAAGGATGTCATTTTATTATATAGGAATTTTTTTGTGGTATTATTCGATTTAGTTTGAATAACATGTAAAAGGTCTTAAAGATGCTTACGAACAATAGCCTCATGGAAGTTTAGAGAACTAACGGAAGACCTGAAAATTTAAACTCTCTATTTTACAATACGAAACAGAATACTCGTTCTTTCTCCGACCTCCCTTACACTCAACTTTTCCAATTCAATCTGGTTTTCGCCTATGTGCTCAAACAGCTTAAGACCCGCCCACAAAAGAACCGGCATGAGATCGATCTGCAGCTCGTCAACTACTTCCGCTTTTAAACACTGCTGGGCTGTGCTTGCTCCACCAATGACCGTCACCTCTTTCTCTCCTGCGGCTGCTTTCGCCTGGGCAATTGCACTTTCGATACCCTGTGTGACGAAGGTAAATGTTAATTCCTTTGACTCTTTCGGATGATGCTTCGGTTCGTTTTCACACAGCACAAAGATAGGTACCTGGAATTCATAATTATCCGCGTACAGATCCGGATCATCTGCCATATTAAAGGTGTTCCTACCCATGACAACCGCTCCTGTATTTCGTAATGATTCTTGCAGTAAATCGCTGTGGCGCACGGTACAGCCGATCTACACTACCGTCCCGGTCATTGATGTATCCGTCTATTGACATGGTCATTCCTAACACAACTTTCGCCATATTAAACCCTCCTTCTGTTCTCACTAAAGATAAGCTGCTTATTGCAGGCAATCTATTTAGATATTAGTAATAGCTGCGGTTAATTTTCTCTTTGTACTATTTAACTTGACCTCTTCTTCTATAGTTACATCATGATCAGAATAAAAAGTGGCGAATGATTGATTTTTGTATCTAGGTACAACATGCATATGATAATGAGTTAGTTCATTGAAAATTCCACCGTTTTGGCAAATGGTTATTCCATCAGGGTTACATACTCTATTTATTGCTTTTGAAATAAGTTTTGATGCTTTCATAATTGAAAGTGCAGTAGCATCATCTAGTTCTTCAACGTCAAAAATATCTTTTTTTGGTAAAATTAATACATGACCTTCGTTGAAGGGATCATGGTCTAAAATACAACATACATGTTCATCTTCAAATACTACATTAACCGGTTCGTGTTTATTAGCTAAATTACAGCCTAAACAATTCATCGATATTCATATCCTCCATTAAATAGGCATAAGAACGGTTTCCTATAATAGGCACCCGCCCCCATATCAAGATTTGCATTCGAATTCGTTCGATATTCTTTCAAATTAATTCAAAGCTGAATACATTTGGGGCAATTTCTTCTAAATACGGTGCCGCATGAATCGTTTCTAAACTGACTTCGACCGTTTTTGGAAGGCATATATTGCAACGTTCTAAATAATGGTAAAAAAAAAAGCCCTTTACTTCAAGCAATAATTTTTACTGCCGCGTAAGGACTTTTCGTTATTTAGAAACTTTATTTAGTATGGAATTATTTAATGGCCTGGTCGAGTTTCGTTCCACCAGCTCTGGTTCAAAAATTATCGGTTCTAGCTCTGGCATTTTATTGCGCTGGGTGCCACTGCTCCTTTTAATCATATCAAGCATTAATTTACCTGCAGTTTCTCCGAGCTTGCTTTTCGGGTGCTTAATTGTTGTGAGCTTTACTTCTGAAGCACGAGCTAAGAAGGAATCATCAAATCCTACTATGGAAAGATCACTCGGAATCTGGAGGTCACGCTCCCTTAACACATCGAGAAGGCGGACTACCAGCTCGTCGTTATAGCAGACTATGCCGGTCGGCATACTGGAAGACGACGATAGCAGCCTTTTTAATTCTTCGAGCGGCTTTGTCCGCTTTTCCTCTGTATTATAGGTAATGATATTGTTTGGCTCCATCGGCACTTTATTTGCCCGATGTGCCTTTACATAGCCTTTCATTCGCTTAATCCCTTGAAGGTCATCAGTTTTGAAGAAGCCGCCGATATTTCTATGACCTGCTTTGAGGAGATGATCAGTCTGCATAAAGCCGCCTTTTTCATCATCCATGGCTATATATAATGGCTCTAACTCCTCGTAATACGCATTAATCATTAAATAAGGAATACCAAGCCGTTCGAGGTTTAAATAATAATTGATATTTGGATTACTAACCGCACTCCTGGTAGGTTCTATGATCACACCATCAAAATTTTGACTTATAATTCTTTCGAGAAAATGTTTTTCGTTCATATGATTATTGTTAGTACTTAATAGGGTCACGTGAAAATTCTGGTTACTTAAATAGGACTCGGCTCCCCGAATAATCGACGGAAATATATAGTTGGAAATATAAGTTGTAATAATAGCAATATTTTTTGAACTTCCTTGATCAATACCTTTCTGTACGGTAGATCGATCCGCACAAAAAGTGCCGGCTCCCTGCTCTTTATAAAGCCAGCCCTGGCTGACCAATTCCCCGACGGCCAGACGGACCGTGTGGCGGCTTACATCAAACTGTTTCATCAAATCATTTTCAGAGCCTATTTTCTGGTGGGGGCGAAATGTTCCATCCAAAATTTTTGATTTTATAGCCTGCTTAACTCTATTATATTTGGTCTGCAATATTTTCCACCTCAATTTGCAACTATTTTAAAGAATACATCCTTGTTTTTATTTGTTTTATCACATTCTAACATAGTAGCTGTTTCAGCCACATAAAACCAACATAGCATAATCATACTGCAGACATATCTATTAACTTTTCACCAGAATATTTTCATTTTTTCTTTTTTCGAGTTTATTCATTGCATGTGTTACTATCCACATTTGGGCATAAGCTATTAAACTTCCTGAAAAGAATAGAAGAAACACAGGAAAAGCAAAGATTAAATATATTAATAAAGCTATTAAAACTCCCATTCCCAATACAAGGTGTAAATTTAATACTCCAATTAATAGTGAAGACCTGATATTAACGTACCATGGCGCGTCGAAATTCACATATACCGGAAAGATATTTAGAATGACAAGCACATAAAAGAATAAAGTAATATAAAAACAAAATACGATCCAAGGTTGAAAATTAAACTCTGTGCTGATAAGCACCTGGTAATTAATAAATAGGATTATTCCAGTTATCGTTAAACTCCATCCATATAAATTACTTTTGATAAAATTACTTTTAAATTCCGATAAAAACCTTTGAAAGATGGGGACTTTCTCACCTAATATCCATCTCCTTACCACTGCTAGCATAGCAACAGTTGCAGGGAAAAAACCTCCAATTAAGAGACCCGCCATGCTAAAGATAAGCCATAACAAATTCACAAAAGCAAAGTTAGCCATCCATCGGAAATAAAAATTTAAATTTTCCTGGATACTAATCAGCCCCTTTTTCATTAAATATGGGATTAAGCATAGAAATGGAGCTGGTGCCAATTCTATGCTCAAAACCCTGCATTATTTATGAAGGATCCAGTTCAATAACTATCACTGATTTAGGTGGAATAGTTATTGATAAACCATTTCCTTCAACTTTCATATCATTAAATTCCTCTGGTTTAACGCGATCGGTCATTTCAAATGTGTTATGGTCATTGATATTCTCTGAAGTTAGAATGCGGCCGCCTGCGCTGGAAAAAGAAGAGATCCCATCAATATTACAAGTAATTTCTTCTGATTGAGTTGGATGTATATTGCATATGGAGATGTGAACTTTTCCATTGTCATCCTGTGAAGCAGATACATTTAACTGATCGATACTGTCTCCATCCATTGAGTACGATTTGCTTTCCACTTCTGTCGGCAGTAAAACAGCGTTTTGGTGAACTTTGAACATTTCAAATACATGATAGGATGGAGTTAATACCATTTTTTCTTTATCCGTTAATATCATAGCCTGAAGGACGTTAATCATCTGAGCAATGTTTGCCATTTTAACGCGGTCACAATGGTTATTAAATATATTAAGATTAATGCCTGCTATTAGAGCATCTCTCAAAGTGTTCTGCTGATATAGAAATCCTGGATTTGTTCCTGGTTCTACCTTAAACCACGTCCCCCACTCATCTATAATTAAGCCTACATTTTTATCTGGATCATGCTTATCCATAACTTCCCCATGTTTAATAATCAGCTCTTCGATAAAAAGGGTTCTTTTCATATATTCGAACCATTGTTTTTCATCAAAATCAGCAGCTAACGTATAATTGGCGCGATTTCGTGTGTAATAATGGAGTCCAATGCCATGCATGGACGGACGATAATGATCCCACGTAGAATCTATGACTCTATCGACAGGTGGTGTGTATTTCCCCACACCTTCCCGCATAATAACATCTGTCCAATGATAATCTGCTTCACTTGGTCCACATGCAATTTTGTAAATTTCATTCCCAGAGAAATTCTTAACGAAAGATTGGAATTGACGATACTCATCTGCATATTTTTCTACACGCATCGTACCCCCGCAGCCCCAGTTTTCATTTCCAATACCAAAGAATTTTAACTTCCAGGCTTTTTCCCTCCCATTTTTTCTTCGTAAGTTGGCCATTGGAGACTCACCATCAAAGGTAATATATTCAATCCATTCCTGCATTTCTAATACAGTCCCGCTTCCAACATTTCCGCATATATATGGTTCACATTCCAATTGTTCACAAAGATCCAAAAATTCATGGGTGCCAAAATGATTGCTTTCAGTGACCTTCCCCCAGTTAGTATTTACTATACTTGGCCTTTCTTCCCGAGGACCAATCCCATCCTTCCAGTGATACTCATCCGCAAAACATCCTCCCGGCCACCTTAAGTTAGGAATATTAAGACCTCTTAAAGCATTTACCACGTCGTTGCGAATTCCTCTTGTATTAGGTATATCAGAATCTTCGCCTACCCATATGCCCTCGTAAACACAACGTCCTAAGTGTTCGGCAAAATGTCCATATATATGTTCACTGATTTTTTCATTACCATTACTTTGATTAACCTTAATAGATGACGTCATTTATTACATACAACTCCTTTAAGTATTTTTATATTTTAAGACATTGTCAGCCTTTAACTCCTCCAGCTGTTATACCTGAGATAAAATATTTTTGAGCAAATAGAAATACGATAATAATAGGAAGCACAGTGATGATAGATCCAGAAATTAAGATATCATAGTTATTTCCGTATGGGCTCAGTAAGCCTGCAAGGCCGATAGGCAGCGTTGCCATATCCGTGGTTCTCAAGACAATGAGCGGCCACAAGAAATTATTCCAGCTGAACATTGCAATAAGAATGGCCATTGTTCCATAAGCAGGGGTCATCAATGGAGCCATTATTTTAAAGAAGATCCCGTATTCTGTTGATCCATCAATTCTCGCTGCATCCATTAGTTCTTTAGGCAGGCCAAGGGAGTATTGCCTAAAAAAGAAGACTGCCAGCGGGTAGACTATCATAGGCAGTACCACCCCTGTATAACTATTAATTAACCCTAAAAAACTCATTAGGTTAAATAGTGGCAGCATAAGGATTTCAAAAGGAACCATCATTACTACTAATACCAACAAAAATACTATTCCTTTTCCTTTAAAATCATACATTGCGATACTGTATCCAACCAATGAGGAAAAGAAAAGCGCCAATACCGTTGTAAAGAAACTAACCAGAAGGCTGTTAAAAAACCACCTGAAATAAATCGATCCTTCGGTAAATAGAAAAAGGTAATTATCAATACTTAACAGTTCTGGCTGCAGCTGCAAATTCAAACCAAATCTCATTAGCTCTGTAGTAGGTTTTAAGGAAGCCAGTAATAATGCTAATAACGGAAACAAAGCGATAGCTGCTGGTACGATTAGAATAAGCATTAATATTATGGAGATGACTTTCCCCTTATTGTTCTTCACACTTCTCCCCCCTAGTCTTTTTTAAAGGCTCCCATGACTTTTAGATTGATCATGCTGATAATAAATACAACGATGAGAAGTACCATGCCAATAGCTGAGCCGTAGCCGAGGTTATTATATTGAAAACCTTCTCGATATATTAACCCCACTAATGTTAAATTAATATCCAGGGGAGCGTTCACCTGCCAAAATACATATGCTTCTTCGAACATACGAAACCCTGCAAATATCGTTATGGAAACTACATAGATCGTTACTGGTTTAAGATAAGGTAAAGTAACATGAATAAACTTATCTACCATTGAAGCACCATCAATTTCAGCAGCTTCATACATTTCTTTTGGAACATTTTGCAAACCTGCTAAAAAGTAAAGAAGGTTGACTCCCATCCATCTCCATGCTGCAAGAGTTACCATTAGAAACATCAGGGTATGCTCGCCGCCTCTCCAATCTATACTGGAAAAACCAAAAAAGGAGATAAATTGATTAGCTATGGCCGAATCAGATTCAGCGAACATTAATCGAAAGATAACACCAGCAACGATGGTAGACGTTAATGCTGGTACAAACAAAGCTGCTCTATACATCGGCTTAAATTTAACAAATTTAGAATTTAATGCAATAGCAAGCAGCATAGGGATGGGGATTAAAATAATCAGCGTCCAGAAGGTATATTCAAGTGTATTTTCTAATGCTGTATAAAAAGTTGAATTGAAAAGCTTTTCATAGTTTGATAATCCGATAAAGGAGGTTTGACCAGGTAAAACTTCTTGAAAACTCATTATCATCGTTGCAATTAAAGGATATAAATAAAACCCTGCAAATGTAATGATAAATGGACTGACAAATATATATGGTGCTATTTTTTGAGAATAAAATATGCTTTTTAGATTTTTAGATTGGGTCTCTGTATGGCTGTTACTATTCAAAATTAAATTCCCCTCCCTCAAACTACCCAATTTCACGAAGCTGATGGTGTGCCCCAATCTTTGTGGAAAAAGGTAAAAGAGGAATGTCATTCCTCTTTTACACTCAAATATATTATTCTTGTTCAGATCTTAATCGTTCAGCTGCCTCTTCTAGAGCTTCTTGAGGTGATGTTCCATCTTCAGAAGATATCACTGATGGCATAACCTGGCTCTCTATCAAGTCTCTTGCCAAAGGTGTTTCTTCCGTAATGTTAATATCTGCTACTTCATCACGGATATCTAATAATGTATCAAAGATGTCGTCCCCGAAATATTGATAGAATTCATTATCTTCCTGCATAACTTCATCATCCCATACGTCGTGGCGAGGCGGATCAAAACCAAGTTCAGTCCAAATTTTAAGATTTCCCTCTTCTGAGATTTTGGCGTGTTCTAAAAAGTCCATCGCCAGTTCAGTATTTTCGGACTGTTTAGTGACAGAAGTACCTGTGCCTCCCATACCAGCAGTTCGGTTTCCACCTTCTTCAAAAGCTGGCATTGGACGAATGATCATATCACCTTTCAAGTCAGGCATATGTTCAAGGAATCGTGAGGCATACCAAAGCGGCATATTAACTGATGCTGCCCCGCCTTGATTCATAAACCCAAAATATTCTTCCTCAGCATGACTTCCGCCTGGGGTCGTTTCAGCAATTTCCTGGTCATAAATAGTGTCATGAATAAACTGCAGGGTATCAATGTTGGTCTGGTTATCTAAAATAACATCGCCATTTACATCGAATACATCAGAACTCTGTTGACTGATCATCTGCACAAAGCTCCACTGACTAACGTCTTCATACGTAGTCATCGGTGTTCCTGTTTCTTCTACTACAGTCTCACCCGCTTCAACGTAATCATCCCAGGTTTCAATTTCATCAGGATCCACTCCTGCTTCCTCTAAAATAGCTGTGTTGTAAAACATAACAGAAGCACCTACGTGAGTTGGAGCACCATAATAGTTTCCATCTTTTGCATAGACATTTAAACGAGATTCTACGAAATTGTCTATTTCAGGCTCAATAATGTCATTTAGTGGTTCTAATTGAATATCACCTTGTAAGAAATTTGGGAATCGATTGATTTCAATATCTGCGATATCCGGGGCTCCCTCTCCTGATTGCAAAGAAACTAAAAGATTGTTATGCATTTCGTCAAAAGGAAAAACTTCAGCCGACAGGTCAATCGGACGATCCGGATTTTCTTCATTCCAGGTTTCTACAGCGTCCTCATAAAAAGGAACATGTATACCTTGAAATGTCCAAAAAGTTAACTCGGTAGCGTCTTCATCGCCAGACTCTACTTTCGTTGTTTCAGATTCACCTTCTGCAGCTCCTTCTCCCTCAGAATCAGAGCCAGATCCTCCACAAGCTGCAATAAATAAGATTATGAACACAAACGAAATTAGTAAACCTAACTTTTTCAATAATTTCCCCTCCTAATGTACTATTTCATACAGCGAAGAATTTACAATTTTTATGATCCCCCCTAACTTTAATTAAGCGCTTACAAAAAAAAAAATAAAAAATAAAAAAGCTGAACTTTCATTTTCGCCATTCAACTTGCATGTATCATTTCTGTAAATTTTCTTAATATTTTTATCTTGTACGTACATATTATCATCTTCATTTTTCCTAGTCAATGCCTAAAAATTTAAAAAATTATAAAACATTTTCTGATTAAAAATTTTATAATTATGGTAATCAAAAAAGTGTTCACATTTAACTCAAAGGAAATAAATACACTAAACCTTCTATAAATCAGCATTTTTAATGTGAAGGTTCTCTTTTTACTACCATATCTTTTTTATATAAAAATAGTTTTATATAAGGATTTTTCCAATCAAATATTATTTATCAAAAGTCACTTTTAAAAATAATAACTATATAATTATTTACTCGAACTTTGTACATCGAACTTCCAATTAAAAAATTCATCCGTACATATTTGGGAATTTTATGTAAGCAATTTTACCTGGTTTGTATGTTGTCAACAGGATAGGCTCATAAAGGGAATGCCGATTAATTTAACTAATTATCAATAAAAAAAGGCTATTTTTAGATAATAGCCCGCTTAATGGATCACAGATAGAACGGTCACCGGTACAGTGGCCGGTGGCATTCTGCTGAAAATTTTGAAGGGATACCATATGTCAATGGTAATACATGATTCTAGTCGTGCTTAAAGCCATCTTCCTTATCTGTCTGAGTGTGATCTGAACAGATTTTTCCCTTATCTATGACAAGGGAACTACAAGTGTCAGGAAAATTAAAAGGAATAAACTGCTGGTAATCCACCGGGAAAATGTCCCCGTTGTTAAAATCTCTATATGGCTGATCAATGGGGTGTGAATCATTACTTCTTTGAGTCTTCAGATGATCAACAATCAGTGATCCAATATATCTTCCTAATCGAATGCCTTCTTCATTATCGGATGGAAAATGAACACCGGCATACAGACGGCTGAGTGCATTGTCATGAGCTATCTTTTTGAGTTTGGCTGCTTCGCCGGGGAAAAAATAGCTGAGTATCACTTGGGTACATCCTGACATGGTGGCGTGTCCAGACGGGTAGGTAGGAAAACGTGGTGTACATAACAGAGTTTTCAGCTTTTGATCAAATTGATTAGGTCTGGCAACGTCCCATCGATACTTCAAATCCCATACAATGATCATTGTGTCATTGATGGCTGCCTGTACGACAGCTAATATTCTTGCTGCATATGTTGGACTGACCCCGTAGGTATCAATCAAGCGATCGATAACCGGTGTCCACTGTTTGGTAGGAACGCCTGAACCATAATAGATCCCAATCTTTTTTTGATTTGGGGTAAGATTTTTTATCGTACGCTGTACCTTAGTTAATTCTTTATCAAAATCAATTTGGTCAGGCGGAACAATAGGGAGTTTTACCTTTTGACCGGTTGGACCAAGATAGTTTCCATCTTTTTTTTTCATATAAAACATAGGCCATGATCCGGCCAATGGAGTTACGGGATCATTCGGCGCTGCTGCTTCTCCGGCATAAGGAGTGTTGGACCAGCGTAAATAACTATTCCTCAACGTTCATCACCTCATTTATATATATATGAAACAAAGATATATGGGTGCAATGACTTGAGGACCTCTGTATTAATTGAAAAGGTAAGGGTTTAATCTCAAAGAAGGAAATTGGATTTCCACATGTGTTTTAAACACGAGAAAAATTCTCATAATTTTTATTATAACCATTTTTCACCTTCAATTTGACATTGAAATCGATTACTATGGTATTAACTTAACAAAAGGAGGCTATTTACATGAGACACATTGTTGCATTAACCGTATCAGCATATAAGGGTGGAATGCCTTCTTAAGTGTACGATCCCCCTTATATGTGTTTTAGGCAATAACATAATAAAGGGGTAATTTATGAGTTTTCCAGTTAAAAAATTTCTTTCGTATTATAAACCATATTTAAGAATTTTCATTATTGTCTTAACTTGTGCATTAATCACTTCATCACTCACTCTGTTGTTTCCCCTGCTTGTTCGCTACGTCACGAAAGACTTGTTAGAAGAGGGGTTATCTAACTCATTTCATGAAGTGGTATGGGTCGGCGGTCTGATGCTATTATTAGTGGTCATACAGAACATCGGAAACTATTTTGTCGATTATAAAGGTCATGAAATTGGTGCGCGTATGGAAAGTGATATGCGCAGTGAATTATTTTCTCATATGCAGAATTTATCGTTCAGCTTTTATGATAAGCAAAAAACCGGACAGCTGATGACACGAATTACTAATGATTTGCTGCTGGTGTCTGAGCTTTATCATCATGGACCCGAAGATTACGTGAAGTACTTTGTTCGTTTACTCGGAGCATTTGTGATTCTCTTTTTTATTAATGCTCCCTTAACCATCGCGGTTTTTTGCTTTTTGCCGGTACTAGGTTTCTTTTCCTTGTATTTTAATAAAAAACTGAATTTTGCCTTAACTCATAATAAAGAGCGGATCAGCGATGTTAATGCTCAGGTGGAAGACAGTCTCGCCGGCATTCGCGTAGTTCAGTCATTTGCAAATGAGGAAGAAGAAATCAAGAAATTTAACAAGGAAAATGACCGGTTTTTAGAAAGTCGAAAAGGCACCTATAAAGCAGAAGCCTACTTTTATAATGGAGCGGAAGCTTTCATTCAACTGATCACGATTACCGTTGTCATCTTCGGTTCTATGCAAATCATGAATGCTTCTCTCGACCTGCCTGACTTAATAACGTTCCTGCTGTACATCGGATTTATGGTGGAACCGATGCAGCGTCTTACTCACATGAGTACCCAACTCCAAGAAGGAATTACCGGCTTTCAGAGGTTTATGGAAATTATGAATACTCCACCTGCCATTAAAAATGACGCAGAAAACAGGGATTTTATAAACATTCGTGGTCAGATCGAGTTTAAGGATGTATCTTTTCAATATGAACCATCGCTGGTTCCAGTATTTGAAAATTTGTCTTTAAACATTTCTCCTGGTGAATATGTAGCCATTGTCGGACCTTCGGGAGCTGGCAAGACTACATTAAGCTCTCTCATTCCGCGTTTTTATGAGGTAACAGCTGGAGGAATCTATCTGGATGGGAAAAATATCAAAGACCTCAACCTGTCATATCTGCGTAACAACATTGGGATTGTCCAGCAGGACGTCTACCTTTTTGCAGGAACGGTCATAGAAAACATTCGTTACGGTTTCCCTGAAGCCACAGATGAAGAAGCCATAACAGCAGCCAAGCTTGCTAATGCTCATGAATTCATTATGGAATTACCTCATGGGTATCATTCCGAAATCGGGCAGCGCGGAGTTCGTCTGTCAGGAGGACAAAAGCAACGCCTGAGTATTGCACGCGTATTTTTAAAAAACCCACCGATTCTCATCCTCGATGAAGCCACAAGCGCTTTAGACAATGAAAGTGAGAATGTTGTCAAAGAGTCTCTGGAGCTATTAGCAAAAGGACGCACTACGCTGGTCATTGCTCATCGATTATCTACCATTCGGAATGCTGAAAAAATTGTAGTTTTATCTAAAGGAAACATTGTAGAAAAAGGAACCCATGAGTCCCTGCTTAACAGGGATGGCCCTTACTCTCAGTTGTATTCCAAGCAGTTTGAGGTTCAGATTTAATCGTTTAGAAGGAAGTTACTCTGTCTTTTGCGACGGTTTCTCTTAGATTGACGTAAGAGTTGGTAACCAGTAAACAAATTACTCAGCCCTAAACGGCTCCAATAGGAGTTGTTTAGGGTTCTTTCTTTTTGTTGTCCATAATCTAAAGAAGAGATCTTTTCAAAACTATTCAGATGTCCATTCATATAGAAGATCAGGTAAATTCTCTTCATTCTTATGACCTCTGTCAATGATTTTAAATCCATTCTTTTCATAAAATCGTTGTGCCTTCTTATTTATTTCAAACGTATACAGCGATAAACTTCCACTTGATTGTACTTTTGCTTTCTTTAGTAATGTTTGACCAATACCGATACCTTGATAATCTAAGTGTATATATAATTGGTTTATTTCACTTTCATTAAATGCAATCATTCCAACTATCTTTTCATCAATTAACGCTAACTCTACCTTGTACTGTTTATTCAATATCTCCTTTAGAAAATAATCGTGATCTGCAAAACTGTGAATTTCTTTCTGGCCAATAGCCAGTTCCTTACTTACTCTCCACATTGACACCATTTGTTCAGCGTACTTAGCATGGTACGGTTGGATAGTGACTTTGTGCTTGTTCACTACAATATCCTCCTCAAGTTTTTCACATTGTAAAAGTGCTTTTTATTAATAAAACCACTTAGAAACCGCACATGCTCCATTACTTTATCTACCTTGGACTATCTGTTTTGAGCCTGCATGAGTTCATATATCCTGCGGGCAGTATTTACATTTCTTATCGTCACCTGTTTGTATATCTTTGATCCAACGATCTTTGACATTCCGCTTTTGGTTACATTTTTCTTGTCTACAGACCATAGAATTGCGCCAGGAACATATTTCACCGTGTCAATATTGGGTTTGATGACTAAATTTTCAAGTACTGATTCTTTATCAATTTCATCCCATAAGAACATAACATCACTTTTCATGTCTTTGTCATTTTTCCATGTGGCTGGAATAGCGTTAATAACTCCTCTGATATCCTCTATACTGCGCACTACTACATGAATGTGTAATTCAAAATCAGAATGGATTGCTTCTTCTAGGATTCGTGATAGTTCAGTTTTTGATAAGCCATCATAGGAAAAAATAATATTCCCTGTATTGATGTACGTCCCTACATCATTCATTCCGGCTTTTTCAAATGTATGTTTAAGCAGTTTCATATCAATTTTGTTTTTCCCGCCAACATTAATCCCCCGAAGAAGAGCGATATAAATCATAACCCACCTCCTTTCACTTCCTAGATCCATTTAAATATGAGTTAAGATATTAACGAGTTTCTCAAACGGATCCTTCACATAAAAACGACGGACCCCCCATGGTTCTATTGTTGGGCCATACTCAATTGGAATTTCAGCATTTTTAATGCGATCGATCACTTCATCCAGATCATCAACTTCAATTGACAAATCAGGTACCGGTGTACCAGATCCCCCCTCAGATAAAAAACTGATTTGAGTGGCCATCTGCTCATTTGATCCGTAAGTTGCAATAAATCCAAGGTCCATTTTTTGATTCAGTCCAAGTATTTGTTCATAGAAGTGTTTTGCTTTGGCAATGTTCTGCGTTTCGATATTAGCAACAATTCGCTTGACCTTCATTTTACACCTCCAAGATATTTTGAAGTTTTTTGTTACCCTAGGGTGTTGTATAGCTTCCGCATTATTACTCCAATAACCTGCAAAAACTGAATGATAAAATCCAGTCTAGCTATTCTCACGCAAAAAATGTATAAAATGCCTTCACCAAACGTCTTGTACAATTTGATTTCAAATTCATAGGATGAAAGCAAAGGAGGTGTATGTATGGATATAAAAAGTAAATTAAAAGAGATAAAAACTAAACAAATTAAACAACAGCAAAATGATTCGATTTCAGATATTTATACTACAGATAAAGCTGATGTAACTGCTAATCTAGAGTTAACACATTCTGCTCGATAGAATTGAACACTTTTTAATAACTATCCCTCCCCGATCATGTAAACTTACATGAGTATGCTAGTTTGTGATTGGGAGGGCATGAAGGGT
>NZ_JBHIKY010000040.1:0-23327 GCF_042139015.1 Alteribacillus sp. HJP-4
TACATGGATTACTATAATCACGAAAGAATAAAAGAAAAACTGGCCGGTTTGAGTCCGGTACAATACCGAACTCAAACCAGCCAATCAGCTGCATAATAAAAACTCTAACTTTTGGGGTTCACTACCCTGCCGGGCTCTTTTTGTTTGAACATCTACAATGATATCATTATGAATGACGGGCAATTATGTGTAAAATTTATATTGAAAACTATTTGGAAGGAAGAGGGGGAAACGGGTTGAACAGAACTGTATTTTTAATGCGCACGGCAGCGATTTATGCCTTAATTGGAATTTTTATGGGCTCTCACATGGCTGGAGCAGGATCATATGCGCTGAGGCCGATACATGCTCATATTTTAGTGGTGGGCTGGCTGTCTCTTTTTGCTTTTGCCGTATTCTACCGTACTGTACCGATTCCTGCTGCTTCTAAGCTCGCTAAAGTTCATGTTGGATCCGCATTAATTGGTTCAATCGGCCTTACTTCCGGAATGTGGCTCTACAATGGGATGCCTGATTCTATATTTGTCCTTGTATTTTATATTGTGGGAGGAAGTGTCCTGCTGCTCTGTTTTACGGCATTCACTATTATGACCTTTAAGTATGGGCATGTAATGAGGGATGCAGGTGAAAAATAGGAAATGGTACGTTTTAGTTTAGATGGAAAGGGTACGAGTACATAATCATTATTAATAAATAGAATGTAGATTTTAGGAGCGAAACATCATGAAAAAGGTGCGCAACGGGAAAATGCAATTAATTGCTCACCGCGGGTCCACAGGCCGCGGCATCAGGGAAAACACGCTGGAAGCATTTACTAATTCAATTCAGCTCGGGGCAGATATGATAGAAACGGATGTAAGGATGACAAAGGATGGAAAGCTGATCTGTTCTCATGATCCAGACTGGAACGGTAAGCTGATCCGTAAAATGACTTATGCTGAATGGAAAAATCAAACAATTACTTACGGATGGAAGCCGCCGCTTCTTACAGAAGTGCTTACGCTTTGTGCAGAGGTTATCCCCCTGAACATTGAAATGAAGGAGCCTGGGCTGGAAAAGGTCGTTATTGAAACGCTGAGAAAATCCTTTCCTTTAGAGGATGTCATTTTATCATCATTTGAAGACAATATTATCACAAAGGTGAAAAAGGAAGAGCCGGCTATTCAAACCGGATTAGTAGTCGGCAAATCACTCTTTATGAAAGGTGCCCCCGGCTTTTCTTTTCAAAACGATTCTTACCCGGACAAACGTTTAAAACAAACGAGGGCCGATGCAGTCTGTCCCCATTATCGAATTGCCAAAAAAGACTTTATTTCTCGTTTACAGAAAAAAGGCTATCCGGTCTATATTTGGACAGTAAATAAAGAGGATAAAATGAAAGAACTGCGTAGTCATGGGGCTGATGGTATTTTTACAGACGATATCGAACGTGCCCGGCAGGCCGCTCAAACGTCTGATGGAGAGTCCTGACGCCTTCGTTGTCAAAAGAGCCCTTAGCATGTATCATCAAAAGTAACGAAAGTATAGAAAGGAAGTGTAATAATGGCAAGAGTTGAAAGCTTTGAACTCGATCATACAATTGTGAAAGCTCCTTACGTCAGACATGCCGGAGTACAAAAAGTAGGTACAGACGGAATTGTAAATAAATTTGACATTCGTTTCTGCCAGCCGAATAAACAGAACCTGCAGCCGCCGGTGATTCACACACTGGAGCACCTGCTTGCATTGAATATTCGCCACTACGCGGAGGCTTATGATCATTTTGAAGTCATTGATCTTTCCCCGATGGGCTGCCAGACTGGTTTTTATTTGATTATGAACGGAGAACCAGAGGTGTCAGAAATTATTGATATCCTTGAAAAGACGATGCAGTATTCTCTTACGCTTGAAGAAGTGCCGGCCGCAAATGAAACTCAGTGCGGACAGGCGAAGCTTCATAATTTAGAAGGCGCCAAGAAGTGGATGAATTACTGGCTCGATCAGGACAAGGAGCAGTTGAAGGAAATATTTTAATTTTATCAGTAATTATAAGAACCTGCTGCGGGGATGAGCCTGAAGCAGGTTTTTTTGAAAGAATATGTTGATTTCATCCCTGCAGGCGGACGCTTTCCGAGGGGCTTGGTCTCAGCATCTCGACATCTGACGCTGCCTAAGGCGTCGTTCCCTCAAACTATTCCCACGACGCACAGGACGTGCTAGTGTCGATGTTGGCCACAGGACGTGGCCGGTTTTAATCGACCTGGAGTCGCGGCCATCCGTTCTTCAATTGAAGTATTTACCCGGTTTTTCTTAGAAAATCGCAGGTGATCTGGCCCAGGGATGCTGGATGCGGAAAGGAGAACGGTTATTTTGTTAAAATCCCCACTTTACAAAGGGACGGCGGACATCATGGACCTCTGTCACGTTTCACTAAAGTATTAATTACTCTCATAATACGTCCGTGCTTCATCAAGAATAGTTTTCATATCATAAGAGGTGGAAGGGCTGGTGTCAGCTTTCAAAACATGGCTCATCAGCTTTAAGGCATGCTCATTGTCCTCTACAGAATTCGAAGCAGTGCAGTCGCCGGGAATAAGAAGCTTATAATCACGCATATAAGCATCATTAGCAGTAAAGTGAATACACATATTTCCTGCGACACCGGTGATAATTAATGTTTTTACCTCCAGATAATCAAGCAGCAGGTCAAGCGGGGTTGCAAAGAAAGCAGAAAATTGCGGTTTTAACACAAAATAATCGTCTTCATCAGGCTCAATCATTTCCGTGATCGGTCTGCCTTTTACATCACTTTTACAGTGGGCAACCAATTCACGGAAATCGCTCTGCCAGCGGCCATAGTTATCGTTGACGTAAATAACCGGCACTTCTGCGGATTTGGCAGTTTTCTTTAATGCTTGTACATGCTGAGCTGCCTCATACGCCTGCGGGTAAAGCTTCTCACTATCTTCAAATTCCATATCATTGATCATATCTATTATAAGAAGGGCTGCGCTTGCCTTTGCTCCAATATGTGGAGTATCTTGTTCTGTCATAGTACCAACCGCCAATCTATTGATAGTCTCGTAATAATGTACCCTTTTTGAAAGAAAATAAATATGAAATTATACCTCCGCATAAAATCTTTAATATGATATGATAAACGGTAACTAAGCATTAGTGCTTCTTCATGGAAGGCAGGCGCAGGGAAAGGAGTCAGCGAGATGGACGAAAAGGAACTGGAAGTCTTAAAAATTATCGAGGAAAATGCCAGACTGGACACCGCAACGATTGCAAAGATGGTAGATCTGCATGAAGCGGAAGTCCGAAAGGTATTAAATAAATTGGAAGAAAAAAAGGTGATTCTCAGCTATGCAGCAGTCGTAGACTGGAGCAAGGTTCACGACCGTGAAGGTGTTACCGCCATGATTGACGTTAAAGTGACGCCCCAGCGCGGCGTAGGCTTTGATGAAGTGGCAGGCAGGATATATCGTTTCCCGGAAGTGAAAGCTCTATATTTGATGTCCGGTGCCTACGATCTTTCTGTTGTAATAGAAGGTCAGACTATGTCTGAAATTGCCAGATTTGTTTCTGACAAACTTTCCACACTGGAGTCCGTCATTTCCACGACGACGCATTTTCAATTAAAGACATATAAGCATGATGGTGTTATTTTTGAAGAAGAAGAGAAGGATGACAAACGAATCGTGGTGTCTCCATGACGATCTCATCGATTAAGCAGCAGCGGTTGTCACATGCGGTGCAAAGCATTAAACCATCGGGCATACGCCGTTTTTTTGACATGGCGTCCACGATGGAAAATGTCATCTCCCTGGGGGTTGGAGAACCGGATTTTGTCACTCCCTGGAACGTAAGGGAAGCAAGTATATCTTCGATGGAGCGTGGATTCACGGCCTATACGGCGAATGCAGGGCTGCCTGAGCTCCGTTACGAGATTTCCACGTACTTATATGAACAGTTCAGCACTCCATATGATCCGGAAGCAGAGATAATTGTCACCGCCGGGGCGAGTGAAGCAATAGATATCGCCATCCGCTCTCTCGTAAATCCTGGAGAAGAAGTGATCGTGATTGAGCCGAGCTTTGTATCGTATGCGCCGGTCATCTCACTTGCCGGAGGGGTGCCGGTACCGATCGGAACAAAAAAGAAAAATGGGTTTAAACTTACAAAAGAAGAGCTCGAACAGGCAGTCACTCCCAAAACGAAGGCAGTTATGCTGTGTTTTCCCAACAATCCTACAGGAACAGTGATGAATAGAGAAGAACTTGCTGCTGTAGCCGAAGTCGTTGAAGAACAGGATCTGCTTGTGCTTTCTGATGAAATTTATGCTGAATTGAGCTATGATGAAAAGCACTATAGCTTTTCACGCCTGCAGGGAATGAGAGATAGAACCGTGCTCATCTCCGGCTTCTCAAAAGCGTTTGCGATGACGGGCTGGAGGCTTGGTTATGTTTGTGCCCCGCCGGATATCACTGCAGCGATGCTGAAGATTCACCAGTACACGATGATGTGCGCGTCCACCCCTGCACAATTTGGAGCGCTTGAAGCACTGCAGCACGGACGGGAGGACGTTGACCGAATGGTAACGAGCTACCGGCAGCGCCGTAATTTTATCGTAAAGGCCTTCAGTGAAATTGGACTTTCCTGCCATCTTCCGGGAGGAGCGTTCTACGCTTTCCCCTCGATTGAACAGACTGGCATGTCCTCGGAAGCGTATGCAGAAAATCTGCTGAAGGAGGAGCGGGTAGCTGTAGTTCCCGGAAACGTATTCGGAGCAGGTGGAGAAGGACACGTTCGTTGTTCCTATGCAACATCAATGGATTCGCTTCAGCTCGCGGTGGAGAAAATGGGAGCATTTATTGAGCGTAATAAGTAAGAAATTTCTGGCATTCAGCCGGACTCATAAGCTGTAAGTAAAAAAAACCGCGTCTGCATTCAGCAGGCGCGGTTTTGCCGTTTCTCTTTATTATCACTGTGTTAAGGGGGAGAAGTGAAAAATAAACAACGGCTGAGGGGGAGAAGAAAAATTTGCTATTTCCCTCTACTTGCTCGCAGCAAGAAGCGGGCTATCCTTCTCATACCCCTTCAAACATAAAGATAATCCTACATTGTAAAAAATCCTACCAAATTCCTAAAACATCGAGAAAGGCGAAAATTATCGCAACGGGAGTTACAAAGCGTATGATAAAGAACCATGTGTTGAAAAAGCTGGTGCCAAGTGATGATCCTCTCAGCAATTCGTCCTGCAGCTCCGCCCTGTTCATTTTGAGCGGGACAAATATTGAAATGAGAAGGGCTCCGAGAGGAAGAAGTATATTAGAAACGAGATAATCTATCTGATCAAAGAAGATTTTATCAAACAGGAGCCACTCAGAAAGCAGTCCGAATGATAGGTTGGATGGGATGCCGAGAATGAAAATGCTGATACCCGCTATCCAGGCAGCTGCTTTTCTGCGTCCTGGGCTGTTTCCTGCAACTGAAGATACCACAATTTCTAATAATGAAAATGCTGAGGTTAAGGTTGCGAAAAGTAACAGCAGTAAAAACAACGACAAAAATACAGCTCCAAAGGCCATTTCACTAAATACTGCCGGCAATACTGTGAAAATCAGGCTCGGTCCCTCGTTCGGCTCCAGACCAAAGGCAAATACCCCGGGAAAAATGGCAAGGCCAGAAAGCAGTGCGATAAGAATACTTAATCCGACGATAGAGGATGCGGAGCGGACTAAATTATCTTTTTTGCTCAAATAAGAGCTGTACGTAACCATGATGGAAACGCCGAGACTTAAAGAAAAGAACGCCTGGCCGAGCGCAAATAAAATTGTGTCACCGCTCACTGCACTGAAATCCGGCTGAAGAAAGAATGTTACGCCTTCCATCGCTCCATCAAGAGTAAGAGAGCGGATGACAAGAATCAGAAAAATAAGAAACAATGCAGGCATCATAATACTGCTTGCCCGTTCAATACCCTTTTGAATACCTCCCTGCACAACGATAATAGTTACAATGATAAAGGCAAGGTGAGAAATGCCTACTTCCCAGGGATTAGAAATTATCGAACCAAACAAATCCTCATGGTTCCCGCTCGCAGGATCTGTAAGGGACCCGGAAAGACTTCTAACAAAATAAGTAATAATCCATCCTCCTACAACGGCGTAAAAAGATAGGATTAAACAGGAAGAGATAATGCCAAGAATGCCAAGCCAGTGCCAGGCAGTTCCGGGAGCAAGCTCCTTATATGCTTCCACCGGCGGCTTCTGTGTTTTTCGGCCAACAGCAAATTCCGCCAGTAATAATGAGGTGCCGAGAACTAATGTAAAAAATAAAAATATTAGAAAAAATGCCCCTCCACCGCTCGTTCCAGTAACATAGGGAAGCTTCCAGACAGCGCCAAGACCGATCGCAGAACCAGCAGCGGCTAAAATAAAACCGAGTCTGGAGGACCACTGATCTCGTGTATTATTCATAATAAACTCCTTTCAAGTCTCTTCTAAACATTTTTTAACCATATCGAAATTAAAAGAAGCTTGTCAAGCGTAATGGAAGAAAAAAATGTCAGCTTTGAACTGAAAAGTTATGGAAATTGCGGCTGGAATTAAATTGTGTTATAATTTATTGGTTAATAAGATAGTTAGGAGATGTTTTGATGTCAGTACAGCAGTATGAAGTTGGCAGCATAGTAGAAGGAAAAGTTACAGGTATTAAACCCTTTGGAGCGTTTGTAGCTCTTGATGAAAATAAACAAGGACTCGTTCATATATCCGAAGTCGCTCATGGGTATGTAAAAGACATTAATGATGCACTTACCGTAGGAGATCAAGTAAAGGTGAAAATCAAATCCATTGATGCGGATTCCGGGAAAATTTCTCTATCTATCCGTGACACCGAGCCTGCTCCGGAAGGAAAAAGCCGTCCGCGCAGCGGAGGAGCCCCAAAAGGCGGAAACCGCACTGATAATCAAAAAAATCAAGGATTCAATACTCTTGAAGATAAACTAAAGGATTGGCTGAAGCAATCCAACGAAATTCAAGCAGATTTGAACAAGCGAATCCGCAAATAATCATGTTATATAAAAAGGCTTGCCTGGAAACTGCTGCTTCCACGACAGGCCTTTTTTTCGTATAAGCACTTGCGCTGCTATTACCTCTGCGGCTCGGGGCTGCGTTCCATTTCCTCATCGGGCTTCATTAAGATAGAAATACAATAAAGTCCGGCGATACCTACAATCGCGTAAATAACCCGTGACATTGCTGCGGCCTGACTTCCAAAGATAGCTGCGATGAGGTCAAATCCAAAAAATCCAATTAAACCCCAGTTTATAGCTCCAATGATAGCCAGGACAAGAGCTGTCCGCTGTAATCCGTTCATAAAGCGTTCACCCCCCTTCAAAACAAAGATAATAATATATATGCATGAAAAAGCGCCTTTTTCGCTCGTACCTTTATGATGTAATAAAAAAGCCTTCTTTATACAATTTTTTTTAAATGTTCCAATGTATCCGATTTCACACAGAAAAAACTTGATTTGCCGTACAGGCTTCTTTACATTTGAAAGAGAAGACATATTTTGGAGGAGATCAAATGCCTAAAGCAATAAAATTAGATTACAGCAATGCCGGATCATTTATTAGTGCAGAGGAGATCAACCAGCTTCAGCCCGCTGTTAAAGCAGCACATCAGGCACTGCATGAGAAAACAGGTGCTGGCAGTGATTTTCTCGGATGGGTTGATTTACCAGATAATTATGATAAAGAAGAATTTGAGCGGATTGAAAAAGCTGCTGAGAAAATCCGCAGTGATTCCGATGTACTGATTGTCATCGGCATAGGCGGCTCTTATCTTGGTGCCAAGGCTGCCATTAAAGGCCTGAGCCACTCCTTCCGCAACCAACTCAGTAAAGAATGGCGCGGCGGACCAGAGGTTTACTTTGCCGGCCATCAAATCAGCCAATCTTATATTCATGATTTAATGGATATGCTGGAGGGCAAGGACGTATCCATCAATGTGATTTCAAAATCCGGTACTACAACAGAACCAGCGCTCGCATTCCGGATCTTTCGCGAGTATCTTGAAAATAAATATGGCAAAGAACAAGCAGCTTCCCGGATTTATGCAACAACTGACAAAGCAAAGGGCGCTTTAAAGACGCTTGCGGATGAGGAAGGATATGAAACGTTTGTCGTACCAGATGACGTCGGCGGCCGCTATTCTGTGTTAACCGCGGTCGGACTGCTCCCGATTGCTGCAGCTGGCATTAATATTAAACAAATGATGGCTGGTGCTGCTGATGCCATGAACGAGCTCGCAAACGATAATCTTTCGGAAAACAATGCCTATCAATACGCTGCTCTTCGCTATGCCCTTTATCAAAAAGGAAAAGCGATTGAACTGCTTGTGAATTATGAGCCGCGGCTTCACTTTGTTTCTGAATGGTGGAAGCAGCTGTTTGGAGAAAGCGAAGGGAAAGACGGGAAAGGCTTGTTTCCGGCATCCGTTGATTTTTCAACAGACCTTCATTCAATGGGTCAGTATGTCCAGGAAGGGCGCCGTCATTTGTTTGAAACCGTACTTCAAGTCGAGCATTCCGGTAAGGACATTATAATGAAAGAAGCAGACAGTGATTTGGACGGCTTAAATTATTTATCCGGCGAGACGATGGACTTTGTAAATAAAAAAGCATTTGAAGGTACTCTTCTTGCCCACACCGACGGCAATGTTCCGAATCTAATTATTAATATTCCAGAAATGAACGAGTATTATTTTGGTTACCTTGTGTATTTCTTTGAAAAAGCATGCGCCATCAGCGGCTACATGCTCGGAGTAAATCCATTTGACCAGCCGGGCGTTGAGGCATATAAGAAAAACATGTTCGCCCTGCTTGGCAAGCCTGGCTTTGAGGAACGAAAGATTGCCTTAGAAACCCGGTTAAATAAGTAATGATTGAACCTCTGCCCTGCACTGCCAGGGCAGTTTTTTAAAATGACAAGAAAGCTTAGATTTAGTTGTTTTCATCACTGCAGGCGGACGCTTTCCGCGTGGCTTGGTCTCATCCTCCTCAACAAGCTGACACTGCCTGCGGAGTCCTTTTCCTCAAACTATTCCTGCGACGCACCGGACGTGCTAGCGTCGATGTTGGCCACAGAGTGCCATGGAATGAACACAATAACGAGCCTGCTGCATTTTTTCCTGACGACAGGGAAAGGTAAGAAAAATACTGTCTGAAGGAGTGACAGCGAAATGAAGCAGGTGCAATCGCGCGTCGAAAATCATCAATTTGTACTGTATGATCTTGAGAAAAAGCTGAAGCCGCTCGGTTACGTTATTGGCAGTGGCTGGGATTATGACCATGGCAGCTTTGATTATCGCATGGCAAATGAAGGAGAGTATCATTTTTTTCGGATTCCCTTTAAAGCAATCGATGGAGAACTCGAACAAAAAGGAGTCAAAGTAGAACTCGGCTGCCCGTTTTTACTGACCCATAAATATGAGGATGGAATTGACGAAGAAGTTACAACCTCACATTCCCTGGTGGACCAATTTGCCGAGCCGGAGGATAAGGATGCAGAAATTCCACAGAAATATATCGATATGGGGAAGCGGTTAAACAAGGAATTAGAAGAAACACTGCTTCATTGAGCAGTGATTTCCGGAGGTCTTAGGAGCCTAAAAAAACAGCATCCCTGGAGGTTGCTGTTTTTACCACCCTCTGCTATTGTTTGTAGAGATCAAAAACGAAGGTGTAGGGGAGATTTAACTTGGTACAGGCGATTATTTTCGGTATTGCTATTTTTATCGGCTGGATTGTAATGGATGTCACAAAGGAAAAACGGCTCCGGAAGGAAAAAGCGGCTGAATCCCTCATTGCCGGGATTGTCGGAGGGATGGGATGGTTTCTGCTCGATTTATTGTTTACATAGCTGGTAATCGAAACGATTGTGTCTAACCTGATTAAAATTCGACCTTATCCTGATTGGTGACAATTAATAATGTTTTTCCTTTGTCTAGTTCTTCTTCGAGTTTTTGTGCTTTCGATTGATCAAAGCCGATTTCTTTCATTTTTGAGACCAGCTTATCGCTTTTGCCTCTGAAAATGTTCTTCGTTGCAGTTCCTATACCTGTTACTTTTACTCCGACCTTGTTGGCATCTGTTTTCTTTTTTGTGCGTCTCACATGATCATTGTCGTGGGCGGGATGAAAATATCTTCATCTCGAACACCTTCCTCACGGAGATGATCTATCGATTCACTTAACGTTTCATCATTGTGGAATAGTTTATATTTTGGTGTCATCTTCAATCGCCTCCTTTTGAAAAATTACCCTTTAAGGAAATCGAGTAAACTAATGTGGGAAACTTGGTTAAATGCATTCTCTGGGGTAATTAAATTTTCCTCTTGATATTTAGGAAGCTGCCGTTATATAATATTTATTGTCGAGTTAAAAATTTTCTAAAGTCGGGGCCATAGCTCAGCTGGGAGAGCGTTTATATTGAATACACTACCCAGTATTTTTAAACCCAAATATGTACTATATTTTTAATGGGGCGTTAGTTCAGCGGGAGAATGCTTCGCTGGCAGCGAAGAGGTCGGGGGTTCGAATCCCCCACGCTCCACCATACATAACATTAACGACATTGTTTTTCGTGTATACGAGAAACAGTGTCGTTTTTATTTACATTATAAGCTTTTTATATTTACCCTTATAACCACAAAGTTTTGTAATTGCTCTTTCTAGAAAATAAACTCCTTGTGAATAAACAATAAATTTCGAGTCTTTTGATTTAAAGATATCATTTTTTTTCTGTGGATGGATGAGATTGTTTCTACAATCTACAAACATATATACACCATCGTTGTTATATTTTTTTATTATCGTATGGTCTATAAAATTTCCTCTAATATTCCTAGATATATTTAATTGGTAGAATAAGAGTCTAAGAATATCTGTTGCACGTAGTTTATTGTAAGCCTCTCTATCTAATATTTGTTCTTGGATTACAAGATAATTCCAAGCTATCTGTTCTAAAGCGATATGAATTGAAATGATTTTATTTTCCATCATTCCATCCATATTTAATGTGAGATACCATTCTAGCACAACCTCTAGAACATCTCTCCATAACTCATCACTTAATTTTTGGGACACTTGTGAAAAAAAAATATTGAAATCATTGATAGCTCCTATTGGAACCCATCCGTAATTGAATTGGAAAGGATAAATATGACTCTCTTTAATTATGTAATTCTCCCAATTTTTAGCATTATTTTTATAACCAAATTGAATGGGAATGAATACTTTTTGTGCACTACAAAAAGATAAGTACCATTCTATTTTTGATACTACTTCTTCAATTTCATACGTCATAAAGCTTTTATTATTTTTTTTTGAAATAGACCCTATGTGAGTAATGTCAAATGATCTATTTCTTTTTAGATCATCATAGTGTGTCTCAATATTTTTATCAGGTCTAAATTCAAAATCAATTATCCAATCATCATGTTCAAAGTGATATTCTGTTTGCTTAAGATAGGTTAATCCAATATGACTACAATTCATTATAAAAAATATGACTCTATCAACCATAGTGTGGTTTGAAGATATTTCATTTAAATAGAGTGTAAATTCTTGAATTTCATCATAATTCTCATTTACATAATGGATTTCTGAGCCTCTTTCATATATATGATGATTTTTCTTTGTTTTGATTTCATAATTTGTTGAAAACAGCTCAATGTTTCCTTTTAAAGGGAATGTGTGCTTAGAATACATTATTATTTCTGGGTAAGGTGAAGTTTGTAACTTAATATTTGCGAAGGTAGAAACACTTTCCTGATTACTTATAAATGTAACTTCGTCGTTATAAATATTATATATATCTTCTTTAATTAATTCTGTATATAAAGAATTTTTCATAGAATTTAACCCCACACAATATAGAAAATAATTAACCTACAAATGTTAAAAACTTAACTTTATATCATTCTACATTTCTTATTTTAATAATAATAGTTGAGATTTAAAAATTTGTGATTATATATTTTGAGGGATTATTCAAAATATTTGTAATAATATAACAAATATTAAAGGTTTTTCATTTTTTATAGAGAATCACTAGTAAAAGATTTTAAATAAAGAGGGGAGTATTTTAAATGGTATATATTACTGATAAGCTAAACAAAAGTATATTAGATCCCATCCATGGATTAATTAGAATGTCTGAAGAAGAAATGGAAGTTATTTCTCATGAATTGTTTAATAGACTTAGAAAAATTAAACAAAATACTTTTCTGTACTACGTCTTTCCTTCAGCAAATCACACTAGGTTTGAGCATTCTATAGGTGTAATGCATTTAGCAAGTGAGATGTTCTTAAATGCTTTTCATAATGCTAATACGTTAAAACAAAAAAGAGAGAAATATGATTTAAAAGATAATGACAATATCTTAAGAATGGAACAATTAGATAATTTTGAAGAAACTTTTTTAAATTTACGTATTGCTGCCTTATTACATGATATAGGGCACGGACCTATGTCTCACTTATTTGATAAATTTGCTCCTAAAAATAGAGATTTTATAAATTTAATTAAAAAAGATGAAAGTCTTTTAAAAGATGGCGAAAATCTAGGGAAAAAACTTACAGATGCATTTGAAAAAATTCATATAGAACAAATGGAAAAAAAGGTGGAGCATGAATATGTATCTTATTATTTTTCATTAATTGTTCTAATAGAAATTGGAATAAGTAATGATCGAATAAAAAAGATTTTAACTATAATGAACGACAAACTTGAATTGTTAGAGACTACTATAGAATTTGATGAAGGTTATACATTTCAAATAACGACATTTTTAAATCACATCGTAGCTGGAGCTCCATTAGATTGTGATAGAATGGATTACTTATTAAGAGATAGTTATTTTACAGGTGTTAAATATGGCACATACGATTTAAACAGATTATTAAAGTCATTATTGCCATTTATAGACACATCACAAAAAAAGGTCAGGTTGGGAATAAAAAAAAGCGGGCTTCCAGCTATTGAGAATTTTCTGCAAGCAAGGTATGAACTTTATATACAAGTTTATTACCATAAAACAAATCAAGCCTGTAATACTATGTTGAAGCACGCAACAAGAGATACTAGAAGTCTAGAATTTTTAAAATTTAAAGATCCTAATGATTTAAGAAAAATGTATCTGAAACTTTCAGACGAATATTTCTTAAAATTAATTAAGGAAGATTTAGAAAAAATTAATAAACTTAATGCGGAGACGATGGAAAATTTATTGAACAGAAAACTATGGAAAAGAGTGCTTGAAAAATATCCATCGAAAGATGAGGGAGAACATGGAGATATCATGGAAAAGTCTATCTATAAAGCTAAGGATTTAATATTGGAGCAATTTCCTATTCTAGAACCATATCTTGGTGTGAATATAATAAATACAAATCCAGTTAAAGATATAGGGGAGAAGGCTGTCTTATTAATAAAAGATGAAGATGAGAATTATCAGATTGGACAAGAAAACGGTTGGGTTGAAGATTCAATTATATTTCAAGCTTTATCTAAGAAATTTATGGTCGGGAGAATCTATTTGCAAGTGGATTCTAACGATACGGAAAGTAAGGAGACTTTCCGAAAAGTAAAAAAGGAATTACATTAAGGTTTTAGAGGATAGCCAAGATACGAAGTCTGACTCTTATAAACATAAGAGTCAGACGAAATTTTTTTATAGTTTTATAGGAAAGAAAATGACTTTCCTATAATTGCACTTTTAATTATCTTTAAATAATTGTTTGAGGTATTCTTGTTTTAATACTGGTAAAAGTTCCTCGTTAAATTGCTCATTAAATAACTTTTCAACTTCCTCAAATTGTAAATTCGAAGGGGCAGGGTAAAACACATGCACTTCAAAGAGCTTCGTTCGAAATATATCTTCCTTGACTACACAGTACCCTTTTTTTTCGTGGTCATAATAAATTTCTTTTATCCTCATGGCTAAATACCACCTTTCGATTATTTAATAACTGAATTATACACTAATAATTCTGAATATTAGGATAAATAATTAAAACCCTACTTTATAAGGATGATTTTGCAAGTTACTGGACTTTATGTGCTTTTAAAATGAAATCATTTTATTGGGAACGAAAAATAACAAAGCTAGCTTCTCTTTAAATACACTGATTAATCGCTTTGAAAGAAGAAAATAAATTCCGATAATATTGGAATATTGTGGAAATTGGTTGTGAAATTAAAGGGGAGAGCGTTTATATTGAATGCACTACCCAGTATTTTCCAACCCAAATATGTAATATATTTCTAATGGGGCGTTAGTTCAGCGGGAGAATGCTTCGCTGGCAGCGAAGAGGTCGGGGGTTCGAATCCCCCACGCTCCACCATACATAACATCAACGACATTGTATTTCGTGTAAACGAGATGCAGTGTCGTTTTTAATTTACATTAAAGCTTTCTATACAAACTTGAATTGTTAGAGACTACTTAGAATCTGATGGAGGTAATACATTTCAAATAACGACATTTTTAAATCACATCGTAGCTGGAGCGCCAATGTGACGCCGCCCATACCCTGAATAAATGAAATACGTAGTTATAAATAATGAAAGTTCTTACTACAGGGAATCGCAGCGGGCAAAGTTTATGGAAAAATATTCATAAAAAGTAATTGTTTTGTGTAAGTCTCTGAAATATAATAAAGAAGCTTATAAAAAGAGTATAGGGGGGCTCAATGAATAAAAAACAGATCATTACTTTTGGAAGTATCGGTTTTATATGTGTCATGCTCTGGAATAGCTTTTCTAATGACAAGCTAGATGCAGAATATTATGGAAAAGTAATAAATATTATTGAGGAAATAAATCACGAATTTTCTATCATGTCGGAAAACATACCCTTAACCATGGTTGAACAGAATTATGATCAAGATTGGCAAAATGAAATAAAAAAATCTTTACCAAGAATAGAAATTTCAATGAATCATTTTGATAATGCGGCATTTTTGTTTGATGAGGCAGAAAATAGGGCCGGAGAAGTAATGGAGGCTTTACAAGAATAAAAAGGGGGCTTTTGTAAATGTCGTATACGTGTACGATAAAAGGAGAAAACAACGATGAAAAATGAAAATGGAAAATGGTCTTTGAAAAGCTGCCTTGGGTGCTTGGGGATGAGTTTTATTTTTATGTTTGTTATCGTGGGCTGCTCGGCTCTATTTGGAACGTTAGATTCATCAGAAACCACAGGGGATACCGTGGCAGAAGAAGAGCAGGCAGAAGCAGCAGACGAGCAGGAGAAGGAAGAAAAGGCAGCAGCGGAACAGAAGAAGAAGGAAGAAGAAAAAGCGGCTCAGGAAGAAAAAGAAAAAGCGAAAGAGCAAGAGAAGAAAGAGAACGAAGAGCAGAAGAAAGCTGAAAAAGAAGCGAAAGAAAAAGAGAAAGAGAAAGAGAAAGAGAAAGAGAAGAAAGAAGAAGAGAAGAAAGAAGAAGAGAAGGCAAAAGCAAAAGAGCAAAAGAAAAAAGAAGAGGCTGAAAAAGCAGCTCAGGAAGAAAAAGAGAAGAAAAAGGCAGCAGAAAAGGCCAAGAAGAAAGAAGAGAAAAAGAAAAAAGAGGCGGAAGAGGCCAAGAAACAGGAAAAGAAAAAAGCGGAGAAGAAAAAGGAAGAAGAAAAAGCAGCATATATTTCTGAAATGTCTGATCATACTACCCGTTTTAGTGACGTATTTTATCGTCTTTCCGATCAAATGTATTCTGTTGATTTCTCTGATGACTGGATGATTAATACGGCGGTGATTTTAGCAGAAATACAGATGCTAATAGATGACGCAAGGGACATAGAAGCGCCAGAAGAATTAAAGGACGTTCACACTCTCTATCTTGAAGCAATGGACGAATACGAAAAATCTATTGAACGTATTACCACAGGAATAGATAATTATGATGCCTTAGCTCTGCAAGAAGCAATGTTATATATTGAGAATGGAAATACAAAAGTAGAAGAATCAACTGAAAAAATGCTTGACTTATATTAAAAGGGGGGCTGTATCATAAATGATACTTGCCCCTTTTGCATGGTTAAAAAAGCAGGGGACAAGTCCTTCGCTTTCGGTGGGCAGCGCTTCAGCTAACCGGGCGAAACCCGCGCCCGGCGGATCTTCAGCCGCTGCTCTTCCCACGGGAGTCTTCGGACTTGTCCCCTGCTGTCTTCTATTTAGGTCACTACTTTTTCTATAAAAAGGGGCTTTTGATACAGCCCCCTTTTTGCTGCTCTTATATACGCTGTACGCACACGTTTACGATTTATTTTACTGTTAATTTATATTCTCTAATACAGAATCGGACGTTACAGTCAATGGCAATCAACAAAGCTTGGTTCTTCTGCCGTGATGAGCCAATCCCGACAAAAGCAATTAATGATATGTATCCTTCTAAATTTGCATATCCCAAGTTTATGGTTATTCATTCGTTAATAAATATATAATTAAATTACAGGGACTTACAAACGCAAGCCCCTGTTGAATTATTGTTCTTTAAAAATTAAATAAGCATGGTTGTTAGCAATACTTACACTTTCAACTACATATTCATCATACCCTAATGGTTTTTGATTTGAATCAATTAAAGAAAGGGCAAAACTTTCAACAAAGCCGTAACCATCTACCTCATTAACCACATGGTAAGAATTGTCTTTTTTTATAAATGTTTTAGTCGTACCTATTACTCTTGAATCGCCTGATATAATTATCTTCTCCTTTATAAAAATTTAATAAACATCTGTCGTTTGTGAAAAAGAGCTTAGTTCAGACCGGGAAAAAACCCAAGAGGTATGTCCATAAGTCATTCATTTGTTTTCCACTTGAGCAATTTGTAAGCATATCGGCATTCATATTCCTAATATTATACAGATTACCCGTTCATAAATTGTTTTGAGCATTCTTTAGCTGATTTTAATTTGAGTAAATAATCTTCATCTCTTAAGCCATCAACAAAATAAGCAGCAAAATATTTATTTTTTGAATATGACTTACTTTGTAGGACTCTAATTAAATCAATTTCGTCATAAGTAACTTTTTGTCTCCCAGTAAAAATTTCACCGTCTTTTATAAAGGGCAGTGTTGGTGATATACCAACTATTTCACCTTCTAATTTAATATTAAAAGAAAAAGAAGAAGAAATAAACCTAGCATAATTGTAGGGAAGCATTATTTGATCCATCTCATATGGTGGACCACTAGATGGATCAAAATTAGTTAATATAATCTCAGCCTCGTCTTTTTCATTGTATTGATTGTAAAATTTTAATATTTCAAAAGCTGATTTAAGAAGACCTTTAGGGCGCCTATCGTCTAAAATATTATTTATTATTAAGTCATTTAACTTAACTAATTCGGAATAAGTTTTTTTAATAGCTAAGTCTATTCTTAAATCAGTTCTGAGATAATCATTTTTTAATTCAGTTCTAAAACTGCCTTGCATTTTTTTATGGTTATCAATAAAAAAATTAACGTTTAATAGTAATTTAGACTCTCCATATAACGACTGGACAGCATCTGTAAAAGGGGGGATATGTGTGTGATAGCTCAAATTTCTTAAATTATATACAATTCTGTATTCAATATTATTATCATAGATTTCAGATAATTTTTTGTTGAATAAATTAAAAAGATGCGTATTATCATTATTTTCTCTTTTTAAATAACTGTTCCAACGATCGACAAAGCTAACCACTTTAAATAAAAAGTCACTTACTCGCAATTCAACTTCAAAAAGATCTAATGTGTCCCAATCTACAAATGAAGTATAGGCTTTGGTTAAGGGTTTAATAATTTCTAATTCGACATGCATTGAATTTACATCAGCTATAGCTTTTTTTATCTCATGTGCTTTTTCTTTATCTATTCTATCTTTTATTACATAATCACCATTTGAATATTCAGCAACCTTGATAATTATATCACCTCCTTCTGTTAAAATTTCACATACAGCCACTAGGGTAGTGGAGCTTATTATATTTTATAGACGTGGTCAATATATGGATTAAGTTCTCCTCTAAATAAAAACGCATAGATTCGACTAAGGGGCTAAACTTTCAATTATTACCATCGCATAGCCCAGAAGGGACTGTCAATTATCTTTAAAAATTTGTTGAAGGTATTCTTGTTTTAATACTGGTAAAAGTTCCTCGTTAATTTGTTCAGTAAATAACTTTTCAACTTCCTCAAACTTTAAATTCGAAGGAGCAGGGTAAAACACATGCACTTCAAAGAGCTTCGTTCGAAATATATCTTCCTTGACTACACAGTACCCTTTTTTTTCGTGGTCATAATAAATTTCTTTTATCCGCATGGATAGATACCACCTTTCGATTATTTAATATCTGAATTATACACTAATAATTCTGAATATTAGGATAAATAATTAAAACCCTACTATATAAGGATGATTTTGCAAGTTACTGGACTTTATGTGCTTTTAAAGTGAAATCATTTTATTGGGAACGAAAAATAACAATAAAGCTAGCAACTTTTTATATCACTTTGAAAGAAGAAAATAGTATGTTAATTTCTAGGTAAATTGGAAAATATTAGTAATTTGGTCGTGAAATTAAAGGGAGAGCGTTTGGCTGGCAGCCAAAAGGTCAGGGGTTCGAGCCCCCTTGGCTCCACCATATTTTGAACAAAGTTTAATACATATGAAGCAATAACGCTGGTTTGAGGAACTCCTCCACCCAGCGTTATTTTATTAGTTAAAAGTATTAGCTGAAGCATAGCTGGGCATGTCTGCTGCCTGTGGGGATTGGTCCAAGCTTCAAATAATCAATGAGCATTTATCAAAACATAAAATAAGCTTGTTGTATCTCCTCCGCTTTTATTTAAACAATTTTCTGAGCAGACGGCCCGTGGTCCGTCCGGCTGCCCGTCTAGCAAGTCTTTCCCCGATGGTTCCGCGCTTAACTGCATTTACATCACCCAGTATTCGGCTCGTCCGGTAGAGTATTCTGCGAATTTTACCAAGACTCATGATATTCCCCCTAAATGAAAAATTTTTGTAGACCAATTAATTTTATAGTAAGGCAGCATTTGAAGTAAATCAAACGAATACTTATATTCATTTAGGTAAGAAATGAGAAAAAGATAATACAATGTTAGACAATAATTTTTCTGTCTTTTCTGTATAATTGCATATAAAATAATATTATAAATGTCAACAGCCTTGAACAATAAATTGGTAAAGGAGAAGGCCAAATGAAAGATCCTCATGATTCGCATAACAATTTGTTTTGGACTCTCGATACATTATTTGGGAATCATTCAGATGCCATTTGTATGTTAAATACTGACGGAGAACTGTTATATGAGAATCAAAAGGCTGCTTCGATGTTTGGTTTTGCCTGACGATCAGTTGAAAACCTAGCTCTCTGGATAGGTCAATTTGCTGCAGAAGAAGAAAGGGAGACTTTTCATTACTATTTCTATCAGGCTTTAAAAGGAAAAACCAATTCTTTTCAAATAAAATCAAACCAGCTTCCAGAAACAGCTGTTACACTAACCATGGTTCCGAATGTATTAGATGAGAAAGTATCAGCCATTACCCTTTACATAAAAAATATGACCGTAGATCCCACGGCGGACTTACCGCTTTTTCAGACATCAAAAGACCTATGCAAATCGTTTATTGAAAATAATAGAGATCCGATACTTTTATTAGATCTTGAGGCGACGATTGTACTGGCAAATCAAGCTTTTTCCCAGTTGCTCGACTGGAGAAAAGATAATCTGGAAGGTTATCACATAGTAAAGTGCCCTCCGATCCCTCCTCAGCTAGTTAATCAAATGAAAATTTATTACCAAAAAATTGTCAATAATAAAGGAGAGAGGGATACGACAGAGAGTCCATTACTTGAAACTATACGTATTAAGAATGAAGGAAAAGCACACTATATGATGCTCTCTATCACGTCGATTCAGGATTATTCCGGCAAAGTCTGCAACTGGGCGGTCCATTTAAGGGATGTAACCGCCCAAAAAGAAGCGGAAAAGAAATTGCTTCGTGCTGAAAAATTGCTATCTATCGGAGAAATTGCTGCTGGAGTCACCCATGAAATACGAAATCCATTAACCTCTCTTAAAGGATTAACAAAGCTAATGAAGACAGAGGAGATCCCGAATTACAAATATCTCGATGTGATAGGACACGAAATCAATCAAATCGAATCGTTTATCGATGAAATTTCACTGCTGGCTAAAATTAAAGTTAAACCTACGAAATTCGCAGATGTTAACGGCATCGTACAAAAAATGATTTGCCTGCTAGAGCCTCACGCTATAAAAAACAAAGTTTTTATCGAATATATATCAGATGGACTTCCAGAGATATGTTGTGAGGAAACACTGTTGGCCCAAGCCTTTTACAATATTATGGAAAACGGAATCGAATCGATGCCAGAAGGCGGCCGATTAAAGATAAAAGCAACTTCTCAAAAGGAATTTATCCGTATTCATATTCTTGACCAGGGTACCGGTATGCCGGAGGATTGAATTTCCAGATTGGGTGAGCCATTGTATTCAAATAAGGAGAAAGGTATCGGCCTTGGTTTGACGTTAACGTATAAAATTATTGAGCAGCATCACGGCAAAATTACCGTGAGCAGTCAAGTAGGAAAAGGAACGCAGTTTTCTGTTCTCCTGCCGGTGTCCTAACTAACAGATAAAGCGTTTGTTTCACACATTGAGTGCGGACAGGCGTTTTTTTCTTGCCAAATTTTCTATGATGCCTTACCATAAAAGTGTACTAAGTGTACTAAGTGTACTAAATGAATTAATACACTTAAAGGGAAGGAGGCTGAAAATGTGTACATTGTGCTTGATCCAAAGAGCAGCCGGCCAATTTACGAACAGATCATCCATAAAGTAAAAGAACAGGTCGCTCTGGGGGTGGCGCTTCCAGGTGATAAGGTGCCCTCTGTCCGTGAAATGTCTTCGCAGTTAATGGTGAATCCGAATACCGTCAGCCGCGCATATAGAGAGCTGGAAGGCATGGGTATTTTTGTGACGATGAGGGGAAAGGGGACATTTATTTCTGACAGCTTCCGTGCTGCTAATCAAGAGGAAGCTAAAAGGCGTGTGCAGGAAAAAGTGAAAGAAACAGTACTTGATGCCATTTATGGAAATGTAGCAAAACAAACTTACAAACAATGGCTTGACCGCTATTACAAAGAGCTGGGAGGTGGAGAGTCCCATGAGGATTGAAAAAGTAACAAAGCAAATTAATAAGAAAAACGTGCTTAAAAATGTGTCCTTTACTCTGCGCAGGGGAAGCATCACGGGTGTAATTGGAAGAAACGGGGCAGGAAAGACGACTCTCCTGAAAATCATGACCGATATTTACCGTCCAACAGAAGGAGCAGTGGAGATTAATGCGCGAAACATATCAATCCATCCTGATGCGAAACAGGAAATTGTATATGTTCCTGATTCCGCAGAAGCGATTAAGTCATATTCTACCTCAGAAGCGATGAAGCTTTATGCTGATATTTATCCAGGTTTTGATAAGGATTATTATGATGAGCTGATGAATAGGTTTAGACTTGAATCAGTAAAAAAGGTAAAAAATTATTCCAAAGGTAAAAGGGCATTATTTTCTTTAATACTTGCTTTTTCCGCCCGCGCCTCCTATGTTCTGCTTGATGAGCCGACGGATGGGCTGGATGTCATTGTAAAAAAGGATATTTTAAAAATGATACTTGAGGAAGCGGCAGAACACGAGACAGCTATTATTATTGCGTCCCATCGGCTTGATGAGCTTGAAAAAATTGCCGATCACTTACTTATTCTGGATAACGGCAGCGTCACAACGGAAATAGTACTGGATGATTTAAAAAGTCAGTATAAAAAAGTACAGGTGGCGTTTTCGGAGCAGCTTCCGGAGGATCTAGAATTATATGTACATATTCTCGAACAAACAGGCCGTGTGTATGTGCTGCTGCTGGAGAAAAATATTAAAGAGATGGAGCAGCGGCTGCTGGCAGCAAAACCGTTACTATATGACACCCTGCCGTTATCGCTAGAGGATATTTTTATTGCAAGGCTGGGAGGGAAAGAAAATGTCAGCTAAAGTGTTAATAAAAAGGGACATAAAACAAACTTCCCTTATTTTATGGGGAATAGTCGTTATCAGTCTTCTGCAGTTCCCAGGAAGCGCAATTTTAATGCTCGAGGATTGGCGCGCGACAATTAAAGACAATTCATTTCAGCTGACAGAAAGGCAGATGGAACAGAATTTCGTGTATGACTTACAAAGCCTGTTCGAGGGAAGCGGCTTTATCGTGCTGCAGATGGTCATTCTGGTATTGCTTGCGGCCGCACTGCTTGGGGCAGAACGAAACAGCGGCAGGCATGATTTTCTCATGTCACTGCCGTACAAACGCTCCACTATCTACTTTTATAAATGGTTTATCGGCACTGTGGTATTTATTCTCAGTCACACCGTCAGTTATTTTCTTGCCTATGCCCTTATTGCCGGGTCAGAATTCTCACATGTGACGGCTGAATTCCCGGTGGCGCAGAATTACGTAAAAACTCTGATCACATTAGTGGCCATTTTTAGCTTTGCCTTATTTATAGGAACGATAGCGGGAGAATTAATTTCTCAAATCGTATTGACGTTTATTTTCTTATTTTTTCCGACTGGTTTCTGGAATTTACTGCAAACGTTATTTTCCATACATGGGGGTTCCGAAATTTTCATCACTCCTGAGTGGATTATAACAATAACACTGCCTATCAATGCGTTAACTCCTTATAATGACAATCTTTTTCCATATGCTTGGCTTATTCTTCTGATGACAGTTATTAGTTATGCGGCCGGGAGATGGCTGTATGAGAGAGGATCGAATGAACATAATGGAGAATTTTTAATGTTCAAGCAGCTGCATGAATTCTTTATCATCGGGGTGACGCTCTGCTTTGGCTTATTAGGCGGTGCTGTCACTTCAAGCATTGCTGCGAATATTCATAGTATCTATCAGCTGGCAGCATACTGGATTGGCGCGGGTGCAGGCGTTTTGTTTTCCTATCTTGTGATCAAGAAAGTACTGCAGATGAAAACGCTCCAGTCAAAAACAGCATAAAAAAAGCCTGGATACTTTGGTGTGGTGCTGCACCCTAAAAGTTAGAGTAAAAAACTAACGTTTGGGGTGTTTTTATATGGCTAAATATAGTGATGATTTTAAATTTAACGTGGTGAAAGAGTATCTAGAAGGTTCGTTGGGGTATAGGTTGTTGGCAAAAAAACACAATATACCGAATAAACAACAA